>NZ_QEES01000005.1 GCF_003115775.1 Cellulomonas sp. WB94 | reverse complement strand
TGCGGTGGCGAAGGCGGGCCAGGCCGATCTGGCTGCCGTCTACGAGTACGCGGAACCGGTCACCGAGCGGGGCCTGGTGTTCATGGACACCCCCGGCTACGACCCCGTGTCCGTGACGGGCATCGTGGCCGGCGGTGCCACGGTGGTCTGCTTCACGACCGGCCGGGGCTCCGTCTTCGGGTGCCGTCCGACCCCGTCCATCAAGCTCGCGACGAACACCGAGATGTTCGAGCGGATGAGCGAGGACATGGACATCAACTGCGGTCGCATCGTCGACGGCACCGCGAGCCTCGCCGACGTCGGTGACGAGATCTTCGAGCGTATCATCGCGGTCGCCTCCGGTGACCTCACGGTGAGCGAGGACCTCGACATCGGGCAAGAGGAGTTCGTCCCCTGGCAGCTCGGCACCGTCACCTGAGCGCCGCGCGCCGACGTCCGCCGCCCGTCCGACCACGTGAAGAGAACGGAACCATGTCCCCCCAGCCTGCCCCGCTCGCCCTGCACCCTGACCGGTTGCTGCCCGTCGACCCCGCCGTGCGCGCCGTCGCGAGGCGTTTGTATGACGAGGTGCGTGACCTGCCGATCCTGTCGCCGCACGGTCATGTCGACCCGCGGATGCTGCTGGACGACGTGCCGTTCCGGGACCCGGCGCAGCTGTTCGTGACGCCCGACCACTACGTCACGCGTCTGCTGCACGCGTCGGGTGTCCCGCTCGAGGAGCTGGGTGTCGGCGAGGGTCCGTTGTCGGAGCCGGCCGCGCGTGAGGTCTGGCGCCACCTGTGCTCACGGTGGGACGTGTTCCGTGGCACCCCGGTGCGTTACTGGCTGGAGTCGGAGCTCGCGGACATCTTCGACGTCACGGTCCGGCCGTCGGCCGACACGTCGGACGTCATCTACGACCACCTGGCCGAACGGCTCGGCCAGGACGCCTACCGTCCGCGCGCGTTGTTCGAGCGGTTCAAGATCGCCGCGCTCGCGACGACCGACGACCCGTGCGACGACCTGTCGGTGCACGCTGCTCTCGTGGCGGACGACACGTGGCACGGCCGTGTCATCCCGACGTTCCGTCCTGACCGGTACCTGGAGGCGTCCGACGCGGGGTGGCCCGCCGCCGTCGCGCTGCTCGGGGCGACCGCGGGTGTCGACACGTCCGGCTACGCGGGCTGGGTCGCGGCCATGGAGAACCGGCGCCAGTACTTCATCGAGCACGGTGCCCGGTCGGCCGACCACGCCCACCTCGACGCGGGCACCGCGCCCCTGGACCCGGCCGAGGCCGAGCGCGTCTATCGCTCGGCGCTCGCCGGCACCGCCACCCACGCCGAGGGCGTCGCCCTGCGCCGGCACATGCTGCTCGAGATGGCGCGGATGTCGACCGAGGACGGTCTGACGATGACGCTCCACACCGGTGTCCTGCGCGGTCACCACGACCCCTCGAAGCGGCGGTTCGGCCCGGACACCGGGCACGACATCCCGATCCGGGGCGACTTCACCGAGCCGCTGCGGCCCCTCCTCGAGCGCTTCGGGACCCACCCCAACCTCAAGCTCGTGCTCTTCACGCTCGACGAGACGGTGTTCTCCCGCGAGCTCGCGCCCCTCGCCGGCTTCTACCCGGCCGTCTACATCGGTGCGCCGTGGTGGTTCCTCGACGCCCCGGACTCGGTCCGGCGCTGGCGGGCCGCGGTCACCGAGACCGCCGGGCTCTCCCGGACGTCCGGGTTCATCGACGACACGCGGGCGTTCTGCTCGATCCCGGCGCGCCACGACATGTCCCGACGCCTCGACAGCGGCTACCTCGCCCAGCTCGTGGCGGAGCACCGACTCGACGAGGACGAGGCGGCCGCGGCCGCGGTCGACCTCGTCAGCGGCCGCCCCCGCGCGGTCTTCGGGCTGTGACCGAGCTCTCCAGGACTGTGAGCGCACCGCCGGTGCGCCACGTCCACCTCGGCCTCGGCAACTTCTTCCGCGCCCACCAGGCCTGGTACACCGACCACGCCGCGGACGGCGCCGAGTGGGGGATCGCGGCGTTCACAGGTCGGTCGCCTGACCTCGCCGCGGCGCTCGCGGCGCAGGACGGTCTGTTCACGCTCGTGACCCGCGCCGCGGACGGCGACCGGTTCGAGGTGGTGCACAGCCTCTCGCGCGCCCACGCCGCGGACGACCAGGCCGCGCTCGTGCGGTACCTGGCTGACCCGCAGGTCCGGATCGTCACCACGACCGTCACCGAGGCCGGCTACGTGCGCCGCGCGGACGGTGGGCTCGACGTCGACCGACCCGAGATCGTCTCCGACGTGGCGACGCTGCGCGCCGACCCGACCGCTCTGGTGCGCACGGCGCCCGCGAAGCTGGTGGCCGGCCTGGCCGCACGTCGCCGGGCCGAGGTCGGGGGACTGACGATCGTGCCCTGCGACAACCTGCCCGAGAACGGCGCGGCGGTCGCCCGGGTCCTGGGTGAGCTCGCGGAGCTGGTCGACCCGGGCCTGGCCGCGTGGATCGGCGAGAACGTGGGCTTCGTCACGACGATGGTGGACCGGATCACCCCCGAGCCCACGGCGGAGGACTTCGCCACCGTCCAGGCGCAGACCGGCGTCCACGATCGGGCTCCCGTCGTGACCGAGCCGTTCACCGAATGGGTGCTCAGCGGGCAGTTCGTCGCCGGCCGACCACGGTGGGAGGACACCGGTGCGACGTTCACCGACGACGTCGTCCCGTTCGAGGAGCGCAAGCTCTGGCTGCTCAACGGGGCGCACTCGATGCTGGCGTACGCCGGCTCGTTGCGTGGTCACGTCACCGTGGCCGACGCGATGCGCGACGCGACCTGCCGCGCGTGGCTCGAGGAGTGGTGGGACGCGGCGTCGTCCCACCTGACCCTTCCGCCCACCGACATCGCCGCCTACCGCGCTGCCCTCACCGAGCGCTTCGCCAACCCGCGCATGCGGCACCGGCTCGACCAGATCGCCTTCGACGGGTCGCAGAAGCTGCCGATCCGCACGCTGCCGACGCTTCGCCGCGAGCTCGCCGCGGGTCGGATCTCGCCGGGAGCCACGCGACCGGTCGCCGCCTGGGTGTGCCATCTGCGCGGCCACGGTGCAGCGGTGACCGACGCGCGGGCCGCCGAGGTCCTGCCGCTCGCCGCCGGTCCGCTGCCCGGCGCGGTCCGCCGCGTCCTCGAGGTCCTCGATCCCGAGCTCGCCGGCAACGACGCACTCGTCGCAGCGGTCCTCGAGCAGGCCCACGAGCTCGAGAGCCCCTGACCCATCCGGTCGCGGTGCAGGGTGGTCCGCGGGACGCTGAGCGCATGAGCCAGCAGGAGTCGGCCACCCTGACGTTCCTCGGCGCCGTCGGGACCGTGACCGGGAGCAAGTTCCTCGTCGAGCACGGCGGCCGGCGGGTCCTCGTCGACTGCGGGATCTACCAGGGCGACCGCGAGTGGCGTCGCCGGAACTGGGACCCGTTCCCGGTCCCGCCTGCCGACATCGACGACGTGATCCTCACGCACTGCCACCTCGACCACAGCGGCTACCTGCCCGCGCTGGTCCGTGACGGGTTCGCAGGGCCGATCTGGATGACCGAGGGCACGGCGGCGCTGACCGCGATCGTGCTGCGGGACAGCGCGCACCTGAACGAGCGGGACGCCGAGTTCGCCCAGGCGGGGGGCTGGTCCAAGCACGAGGTCCCGCTCCCGCTGTACCGGGAGGTCGACGCCGAGAAGGCCATCACCCAGTTCCGCACCATCGCCTACGACGCCCCGACCGAGCTCGGCGGGGGAGTCGGCGTGACGCTCGTCCGGGCGGGGCACGTCCTGGGCGCGGCGAGCGCGCTCGTGACGGCAGGTGCAGCCCGCGTGCTGTTCTCGGGCGACCTCGGCCGCACGACCCACCCGATGCTTCGGCCTCGATCGGCCCCGCCGGCCGCCCGCACCGTCGTGATGGAGTCCACCTATGGCGACCGGACGCACCCCAGGGTCGAGGGGAGGCCGCACGCGGCGCTGGCGGCCTCGATCCGTCGGACTGTCGAGCGTGGCGGCTCCGTGCTCGTGCCGGCGTTCGCCGTCGACCGCACCGAGCTGGTGCTCAAGGCGCTGTCGGAGATGAGGCGCCGCGGCGAGCTGCCGGTCGTCCCGGTGTTCGTCGACAGCCCGATGGCGCTCGCGGCGCTCGACGTCTACCGGCGATCCAGCCTGCGTGGCGAGCTGCGCGACGACGTGTCGCCGGAGCTCGTGGACCTGCCGACGCTCAAGACGGCCCGGACGGCCGAGGAGTCGATGGCGCTCAACAACCCTCGGGTGCCGTGCGTGGTCATCTCGGCCTCGGGGATGGCGTCGGGCGGCCGGGTGGTCCATCACCTGCGCCACATGCTGCCGGACCGGCGCAACACGGTGGTGCTCACCGGGTACCAGGCGGTCGGGACGCGCGGGCGGGCGTTGCTCGACGGGGCGACCGAGCTCAAGATGCACGGCCAGTACGTGCCGGTGCGAGCCGAGATCGTCACCGACGAGGAGTTCTCCGTGCACGCGGACGGAGACGAGCTGGTCGCATGGCTCCGCGAGATGCCTGAACCGCCCGAGACCGTCTACGTCGCGCACGGTGAGCAGGGGTCGACCGAGGCCCTCGCCGCCCGGATCCGCAAGGAGCTCGACGTGACGGCTGTGGTGCCGCGCCTGGGTGAACGAGTCCGCCTGAGGTGACGTGTGGTCGAGGCGGGGAATATCTCGTGTACTGTGGACGCTGAGCAGTACAAGATCAAGAGCTCCCGATCTGCGTGGTGGTGTCAGCATCCCCCGCGAAGGATCGGCTCGGACGCGGAGTACGTTTCCCTAGCGAGGGATGGACGGACGCGGTCCGAGTGGCTCGTGGCCGACAGCCCCGAAGCAAGGCCTGGGGTGGTTCAAGTCGCGCGTGTTGAGAACAAGCGAGCGCGATGGACGGTGACGTAAAGATGCTGACGGCGGCCGACGGCCCCGGATACCAGGCGACAACGCCGGAGTCCGGGGCCGTTGCTGTACCCGGATGTCAGCTGTACCTGGACATCTGCTCGCCTCGGACGTCCCCGACGAAAGGCTGAACCCGTGCGACCGGTCGAGCTGGACATCCCCGCGGTCCTGCTGGGCGGTATCGGCCGCACCGATGGCGGGTCGGCCTGGATCGACCGGCTCCCGGAGCTCGTGGAGCGGGCAATGGTGCGCTGGGGGCTCGAGCTCGGGGAGCCGTTCCGCACCGGCTACGCCTCGTGGTGTGCGCCGACCACGACGCTCGGCAGCCAGGATGCGGTCCTCAAGATCGTGTTCCCGCACGACGAGGCACGGCACGAGGCAGTTGCGCTGCGCGCGTGGGACGGCCGGGGCGCCGCACGCCTCCTCGACGACGCCCCCGAGGACTGGGCGCTCCTGCTCGAGCACGTGCGGCCGGGCACACCGATGACGGAGTGGGATGCGCCCGCCGAGGAGCGCCTGGCCGCCGGTGCCGACGTCCACCGGGACCTGTGCAGCACGCCGGCGGGCCCGGACCTGGCCGCGATCGACCTCCAGGCGGCGCTGCCGTCGGTGCTCGAGGTGTGCCGAGGCTGGTCCGACCTCCTGGCCGACCGCGCCTCGCGCGCGGCCGTCGAGGGCGACCTGGACCTCGACCCCGGCCTGCTCGGACTGGCCATCACGTCCCTGCGCGACCTGCCGGCGTCGGCCGACCGCGACGTCGTCCTGCACGGTGACCTCAACCCCGGGAACCTCCTGCGCGCAACCGACGGCCGATGGGTCGTCATCGACCCGAAGCCGACGCACGGCGACCCCGCCTACGACCTGTGGCCGCTGCTCAGCCAGGTCGCCGACCCGTTCCGCCAGGCCCGGCCGGCTGACGTCCTGCGCCCGCGGCTCGCGCTCGTCGCGGACCGCGCGGGGCTCGACGCGCAGCGCATCGCCGCGTGGTCCGTGGCGAGGGCGTGCGAGCAGGCGCTGTGGACGTGGTCCGAGCTCGGTGACCTCGCGCTCGCGGACAGGCAGCTGCAGCGCGCCGCCGTCTGGGCGTCGCTGGTCGGCTGAGCGCGCGATGTCGGTGGCCGCGGGCACGATGGGTGGATGACACGCACGCAGTACTACGTGGCCGCGAGCATCGACGGGTACATCGCGGACCCGGCCGGATCGCTCGACTGGTTGACACCGTTCGAGGAGGTTCCGGGCGTCACGGCCCACTTCGAGGGGTTCCTCGAGGGCGTCGGCGCGATCGCGATGGGCGCATCGACGTACGAGTTCCTGCTCGGCATGGGCATGGACGAGTGGCCGTACCCGCATCGGCGCACCTGGGTCTTCACGCACCGGGACCTGCCCCGGTTCCCGGGCGCCGACCTCGAGCTCACCGCGGAGGACGTGGGCGCCGTGCACGCCCGCATGGCGGTCGCGGCCGCCGGGAGGAACATCTGGCTCGTGGGCGGCGGCGGCCTCGTCGCCCAGTTCGCTGCGCTCGGGCTGCTCGACGAGCTGTGGCTCGGGGTGGTGCCCGTCGTCCTGGGTGGCGGCGCGCCCGTCCTGCCGCTGCGGCTCCCCGGGAACCTGACTCTCGAGGACGTGACGCGGTTCGGCGCCGGGTTCCTCGAGCTGCGGTACCGGGTGGGCGCGGCGGCCGCGGAGGGCGAGGCCTGAGGAGTGTGCTCAGCGGTCAGCCGCGGGTCGAGCCACCGGGCGTCATGTGCTCGAAGATGAGGCTGGTCTGCGTGACCGCGACCTCGGGGCGAGCGCTGAGCTGGTCGACGACGAACGCCCGGAGCGCCTCGGTGTCGCGGACGGCGACGTGCACGAGGAAGTCGTCGGCGCCGGCCAGGAAGTACACGTCGAGGATCTCGGGCCGTGCAGCGATGTGCCGGGCGAAGGCGGCGAGCTGTTGGCGCGAGCCGGGCTGCATCCGCACCGCCACCATGGCGCGCAGTCCCCGGCCCAGCGCCGCCGGGTCGATGTCCGCGTGGAAGCCCCGGATGACGCCCGACTCACGCAGGAGCCGCACGCGCGCCAGGCAGGTGGACGGGGCGATCCCGACTGCCTCGGCCAGCGCGTTGTTGGCCATCCGTCCGTCGCGCTCGAGCAGCGCGAGCAGGCGCCGGTCGACGTCGTCCAGCCCCGGTCGCCGCCCGCGGTCGGTTCGCAGATCGTTCGGTGCATCGCCTCGGCCAACCGGAGACGGCGAAGGGTGTACGGCCATGAGGTGAAAGTACCGCAGCAGATGCGGTCGTCATCCACATGAAACATGGAAAGTTCACGCTGAGCATGAGACGTGATCGATGCCACACCGCCGCCGCCCAGTGGCCGGACAACCCAGGAGTCGTCATGAGGGTCGGGATCCCCAGCGAGATCAAGAACCGTGAGTACCGCGTCGCGATCACCCCGGCGGGCGTGCACCAGCTCGTCGCCCGCGGTCATGACGTCCTGGTCCAGGCAGGCGCGGGGGAGGGCTCGGCGATCTCGGACGCCGAGTACGTCTCAGCCGGCGCGCGCATCGTCGCCACGGCGGACGAGGCGTGGGCAGGGGCCGATCTGGTGTGCAAGGTCAAGGAGCCGATCGCGGCCGAGTACGAGTTCCTCCGCAAGGACCTCGTGCTCTTCACATACCTGCACCTCGCCGCCGACCGTCCCGACACCGATGCCCTGCTCGCCTCGGGCGTGACCTCGATCGCCTACGAGACGGTGCAGGTCGCGGACGGCTCGCTCCCGCTGCTCGCACCGATGAGCGAGGTCGCCGGTCGCCTGTCGGCGCAGGTCGGTGCGTATCACCTCATGAAGAACGAGGGCGGCTCGGGGCGGCTGCTCGGGGAGTGCCGGGTGTCGACGCCGCGAAGGTCGTCGTGCTCGGCGGTGGGGTCGCGGGACTGCACGCCGCCGAGATCGCCCTCGGCATGCGCGCTCACGTGACCGTCCTCGACCTGTCCGTGCAGCGGCTGCGCGAGCTCGACGTCGCGTTCGGCGGCACCGTACGCACGCTCGCCTCGAACGCGTACACGCTCCAGCAGGAGGTGGCCGACGCGGATCTCGTCATCGGCGCGGTCCTCGTCCCGGGCGCACGCGCCCCGAAGCTCGTGACGGACGACCTCGTCGCCACGATGCGGCCCGGGTCGGTGCTCGTGGACATCGCCGTCGACCAGGGCGGCTGCTTCGAGTCCACGCACCCGACGACGCACGACGACCCGACGTTCACCGTGCGCGGCTCGGTGTTCTACTGCGTGGCCAACATGCCAGGCGCTGTCCCGGTGACGTCGACCCGCGCCTTGACGAACGCGACCCTCCCGTACCTGACGGCGTTGGCCGACCGCGGCTGGGTCGGGGCGCTCCGGGCCGACCCCGCACTGGCACGCGGTCTGATGACCCACGCGGGCGAGCTGTGCAGCTCTGCGGTCGCCGAGGCGCACGGCTACGCCGCGACATCAGTCGCGGATGTGCTAGCGGTCGCATGAGGCGGTCCGGCGAAACACCATGACGACCGGGTAGCAGGCATGCGACCCTGACGCATGGAGCTGATCGAGCTGACCGATGGCGTCGTCCACCTGCGCGCGCCCGACGACCGGGACGTCGACGCGATCGCCGCGCTGTGCCAGGACCCGGCGATCCAGGAGTTCACCACCGTGCCCAGCCCGTACGGTCGCGCCGACGGCGAGGGGTTCGTCCGTCAGGTCGTCCCGGCCGGCTGGTCGTCCGGCACGAACCTCACGTGGTCGGTTCGAGACGCGGCGACCGACCGGCTGGACGGGATGATCGGCCTCTTGGTGCAACCGCCGGGCTCCGCCGAGATCGGCTACTGGCTCGGTGCGCACGCCCGCGGTCGAGGACTGATGTCCCGCGCGACCGCGCTGGTCGTCGATCTGGCGTTCGACCCCGAGCGGCTCGGGCTCGAACGGCTGAGCTGGACCGGCTTCACCCACAACGTGGCCTCGAGGCGGGTCGCTGAGCGGGCGGGCTTCCACATCGAGGGCCACATCCGGGGGTACGCCCTGCAGCGCGGCGGACGACGGGACGCGTGGGTCGGCACGCTCCTCGCGACAGACGCCCGGCCGGTCCGTCCGGCCGTCGACGGCTGAGCGCGAGCGTCCGCGCGCGGCGGAACAGAGTCGGTGCCCTCCGACGGTCGGGGATGATGAGGGCATGACCTCCAGCTTCCTCGACCCGGCCAACCCGTTCGCGACCCCGTCGACGTTGCCGTACGGACTGCCGGACTTCACCGTGATCCGCGAGGAGCACTACCTGCCGGCGCTGCTGGCGGGCATGGCGGAGCAGCGGGCCGAGATCGAGGCCATCGCGACCGACCCTGAGCCCGCGACGCCGCAGAACACGCTGGAGCGGCTCGAGCGGTCGGGGCGCCTGCTGCACCGCGCTGCGACGACGTTCTTCAACCAGTCGAGCGCTGACGCGGCCGCGGGGCTCGACCAGATCGAGGAGCAGGTCGCCCCCCTGCTCGCGGCGCACCACGATGCGATTCACCAGGACGCCCGGCTGTTCGCGCGCCTCGAGGCGTTGCACGCCGCGGCACAGGCCGGTGACCTCGACCTGGAGCCCGACACCGCCTGGCTGCTGCACCGCCTGCGCATCGCGTTCGAGCGCTCCGGCATCGCGCTCGACGCTCCCGCGCAGGAGCGGCTGCGTCGGCTGAACGCCGAGATCACGTCCCTCGAGACGGTGTTCGGCCGGCAGATCCTCGCCGGCGCCAACGCGTCGGCGGTGCTGGTGGCCGACGAGGCCGAGCTCGACGGGATGCCGTCCGACGCACGTGCCGCGGCTGCCCAGGCCGCGACCGAGCGCGGTCACGACGGGCAGTGGCTGATCGAGCTCCAGCTGCCCACCCAGCAGGGTGTGCTCGCCGGGCTGCGGCACCGTCGGCTGCGTGAGCGTGTGCACACCGCCTCCATCACGCGGGGATCGGGCGGTGACGACCACGACACCCGCGGGACCGTCCTCGCGCTCGCACGCCTGCGTGCCGAGCGGGCGCAGCTGCTCGGGTACCCGCACCATGCCGGGTACGTGGCCGCGGACGCGACCGCGCGGACGGCCGACGCGGTCGAGGAGATCCTCGGTCGCCTCGCGCCCGCCGCCGTCACGAACGCACGCGAGGAGGCCGCCGATCTCCAGCGCGCCCTCGAGCGCGACGAGCCGGGCGCCAGCCTCGAGGCGTGGGACTGGGCGTACTACGCCGAGCGTGTCCGCAACGAGCGGCGGTCGCTCGACGACGCCCTCCTCCGGCCGTACCTGGAGCTCGACCGCGTGCTGCGGGACGGCGTGTTCCGCGCTGCCCGTGAGCTCTACGGCCTCACGTTCAGCCCGCGGCCGGACCTCGTCGGCTACCACCCGGACGTCCGCGTCTTCGAGGTCCACGAGGAGGACGGCACCGGGCTCGGGCTGTTCCTCGGCGACTACTGGACGCGCGAGTCGAAGCGGGGCGGCGCGTGGATGAACACGCTCGTCGACCAGTCCGACCTGCTCGACGAGCGTCCCGTCGTCGTCAACAACCTCAACATCCCCAAGCCGCCGCCCGGCGAGCCCACGCTCCTGTCGTGGGACGAGGTCATCACCATGTTCCACGAGTTCGGCCACGCGCTGCACGGCCTGTTCTCCGACGTGCGCTACCCGTCGCAGTCGGGCACCGAGGTGCCGCGCGACTTCGTCGAGTACCCCTCGCAGGTCAACGAGATGTGGGCGTGGGACCCGGCGATCCTGCGCTCGTACGCCGTCCACCACGTGACGGGCGAGCCGATGCCGTCCGAGTGGGTCGACACGCTGCTCGCGGCCCGTCAGGACGGCGAGGGCTTCGCGACGACCGAGTACCTCGCCGCCGCACTCCTGGACCAGGCGTGGTACCGGCTCGCGCCCGACGAGGTCCCGACCGACCCGGCCGAGGTCGAGGCGTTCGAGGCCGCGGCCCTCGAGCGGGCCGGGATCGCGTTCGGGCCCGTGCCGCCGCGGTACCGGACGGCGTACTTCAACCACGTCTTCGCGGGCGGCTACTCGGCCGGGTACTACTCGTACATCTGGTCCGAGGTGCTCGATGCGGACACCGTCGAGTGGTTCGGTGAGCAGGGCGGGCTGTCGCGGGCGAACGGCGAGGAGTTCCGGCGCCGGCTGCTGGCCCGCGGTGGGTCGACCGACCCGATGGGTGCGTTCCGCGACCTGCGGGGACGTGACCCCGAGATCGCCCCGCTGCTGGCTCGCCGCGGCCTGCTGGCGGCCACGACCGAGGTCTGAGCGGCGGGTACGGTGAACGCCATGCCCACCGGCCCCGCTCGCCCGACGTCCGCCGCCCCCGCAGGGCTCCCCACCGGACGCGCCGGGTCCAGCGCTGCCGAGGACGAGGTCGTCGGCCTGTGCCAGGACCTGATCAGGATCGACACGTCGAACTACGGCGACGGCTCGGGACCGGGGGAGCGCGCGGCGGCCGAGCACGTCATGGGGCTGCTGACCGACGTCGGCCTCACCCCGGAGCTCTTCGAGAGCGAGCCGGGACGGGCCAACGTGGTGGTGCGGCTCGAGGGGGCGGACCCGGGCCGGCCCGCGCTCGTGCTGCACGGCCATCTCGACGTGGTGCCGGCCCACGCGCCCGAGTGGCAGGTCGACCCGTTCGCGGGCGAGCTGCGCGACGGCCTGGTGTGGGGCCGCGGCGCGGTCGACATGAAGGACATGGACGCGATGATCCTGGCGGTCGTACGCCAGATGGTTCGCGAGGGCCGCAAGCCGGCGCGTGACGTGGTCGTAGCGTTCTTCGCGGACGAGGAGGCCGGCGGCGCCAAGGGAGCCAGGTGGGCGGTCGACCACCGACCTGAGCTGTTCGCGGGCGCGACCGAGGCGATCAGCGAGGTCGGGGGGTTCTCGGTGGACCTCGACGGTCGCCGGGCCTACCTGCTGCAGACCGCCGAGAAGGGCATCGGCTGGCTCCGGCTCGTCGCGGACGGCCGGGCGGGGCACGGCAGCCAGGTCAACGCAGACAACGCCGTGACGCATCTCGCCGCCGCGGTCGGGCGCATCGGGCAGCACCCGTGGCCGCTGTCGCTCAGCCCGACCGTGCGCACGTTGCTGCAGGGTGTCGCCGACCTCGTGGGCCTGACCTTCGACCCCGAGGACGAGGGTTCGATCGACGCGATCCTCGCGGCGCTCGGGTCGGCCTCGCGGTTCGTGGGGGCGACGACCCGCAACACCGCGAACCCGAGCGGCCTCACGTCCGGCTACAAGGCCAACGTCATCCCCGGCCACGCCGAGGCGACGGTCGACGGCCGGTTCCTGCCGGGGCAGGAGGACGAGTTCCTCGCGACCCTTGCCCGGCTGGCCGGTCCGGACGTGACCCTCGAGCACATCCACCGAGACGTCGCGCTCGAGGTGCCGTTCTCGGGCGGGCTCGTGGACGCCATGGTCGGCGCGCTGGTCGCGGAGGACCCGGGTGCGGTGGTCCTGCCGTACATGCTCTCCGCCGGGACGGACAACAAGTCGCTGTCACGCCTCGGCATCGCCGGCTACGGCTTCGCGCCGCTGCGGCTGCCCGCCGAGCTCGACTTCGCGGGCATGTTCCACGGCGTCGACGAACGTGTGCCGGTCGACGCGCTCCGTTTCGGCGTGCGCGTCCTCGACCGGCTCCTGCGGACCTGCTGAGGTCAGCCGATCGTGTAGTCGAGCGTGCTGCGCACGCGGATGATCCTGCGCCGCAGGGTCACCTTGCGCTCACCCCCGACGTAGAGCACGACGCGGGCGAGCTCCCAGCGGCCGTACTCCGCCTCTTCGGTCAGCCGTCTGCTCGCGTCGCCCTGGCTCGTGGATCTCGGGATGCTCAGCACCCGGAACTCGTACTGCGCGCTCTGCGCCGCCGGGTCGCCCCGAAGGCTCCGCACTGCTGCTGTCTCTGTCACTCGTCACCGTCCGATCTCGCCACAGACCGGGCGGCGCGGGCGCCGTCAGGCCGATTGCAGTGCCATTGTGCACGGTGCGGAGATACCGTCATGCCATGACCGTCGACCCGCGCGCCGCCCTGGACCGCCTGATTGCTGCTCTCGAGGCGCACTTCAACGCCGTCGCCTCCCGTCGGGGCGAGGACGATCCCGGTGTCGACGACGCCTACGACGTCCTCGCGGACGCCTTCGAGGCCTACGACGACGCCCTCGGGACCGTGTACAGCGAGGCCACGCCGTTCTACCTCGCCGAGGAGGACGACGACGAGGACGAGGACGACGAGTCCGAGGGCGAGGACGCGGAGGAGTCCGACGACGCGGACGACGAGTACGACGACGACGTGCTCGTCGACGAGCTCACCACCGAGGACCGCTGAGCCTCGGCGGGCTTCAGGTCAGCGTCTTCCAGGTCAGCGCCGTTCGGGGTAGCCGAGCTGCGGCGCGCTGATCTCGTCGAGCGCCCGCACGATCTCCTCGGGGAGCTCGACGTCGTCGGCGGCGAGCGACCCGCGCAGCTGCGCGGCCGTGCGTGCCCCGACGATCGACGACGTGATCGGCGTGCGCAGGCGCAGCCAGGCGAGCGCGACCTCGAGCGGCGTGCAGTCGAGCCCTGACGCGGCGGTCGCGACCGCCTCGACCACGGCGAGGGACTGCGAGCCGAGGTACGGCTGGACGAACCCGGCCAGGTGCGGGGACGCGGCGCGCGAGTCGGCGGGGATCGTCCGGCGGTACTTGCCGGTCAGCACCCCGCGCCCGAGCGGTGACCAGGCCAGCACGCCGATGCCCAGGTCGGTCGCCGCGGGCAGCACCTCGCGCTCGATGCCGCGTTCCAGCAGCGAGTACTCGACCTCGACCGCGGCGAGCCCGACGTCGTCGGCCAGGAGCGTCGCGGCGCGCGCGACCTGCCAGCCGGGATGGTTCGAGAGCCCCACGTAGCGGGCGCGCCCGCTGGTCACCGCGAGCCGCAGGGCCGAGACGGTCTCGGACAGGGGCGTGTGCGGGTCGGGGACCTGGACGAGCCAGAGATCGACGTGGTCCGTGCCCAGCCGGCGCAGCGACGCGTCGAGCGTGCTGAGCAGGCCGCCTCGGGACGCGTCGGCGCCGCCGCCGGACGCTGCGCTCCGCACCCCGGCCTTGGTGCACAGCACGACGTCCTCGCGAGCGACGACGTCGCCGAGCAGCGAGCCGATCAGCTCCTCGGCGCCACCGTCGGCATAGGACGCCGACGTGTCGACCAGCGTCCCGCCCGCCTCGACGAAGTCCCGCAGCTGCTCGCGGGCCTCGTGCTCGTCGGTGTCCCTGCTCCAGGTCAGCGTGCCGAGGCCGAGGTGGGAGACTCGCAGGCCGGTACGGCCGAGCTGACGCTGTTCCATGACGCGAAGGTTAACCGGCGAGTGTGCTCCCCACCTGGCTGCGGCGCGCACCCGCTCGGCTATCGTTGCGGCTCGTGACAGCAGGCATGGGTGCAGCGGAAGCGATCGTCCTCGGTTTCGTCCAGGGCCTGACCGAGTTCCTCCCGATCTCCTCGAGCGCGCACCTGCGCATCGTCGGCGAGCTCATCGGGCAGTCCGATCCCGGTGCGGCGTTCACGGCGATCACCCAGATCGGGACGGAGACCGCGGTCCTGCTGTACTTCCGGCGCGACATCGCCCGGATCTGCACGGCGTGGTGGCGCGCGGTCCGCGGCGACCACGGCACGGACCTGCGCTCGCGGATGGGTGCGCCGGAAGGGGCGCCGCTCGACCGGGACGCGCTCATGGCGTGGTTCATCGCTCTCGGCAGCATCCCCATCGTGGTGCTGGGGCTGGCGTTCAAGGACTCGATCGAGAGCACGTTCCGCAACCTGTGGCTGATCGTGCTCACGCTCGTCGTGTTCGGCCTGATCCTCGGGTGGGCCGACCGGGTAGGTGCGAAGCACAGGACGATCGACCAGCTGACGCCTCGCCATGCCGTGGCGTTCGGGTTCGCCCAGTCCCTCGCGCTCATCCCGGGCGTCTCCCGCTCGGGCGGGACCATCACCGCGGGACTGCTGCTCGGCTACACGCGCGAGGCGGCAGCCAGGTACTCGTTCCTGCTCGCGGTCCCTGCGGTGCTCGCCTCAGGGCTCTACCAGCTGGTCAAGAGCGTCGGCGACTTCGGCAAGGCAGGGACGCCCGGCGTCGGTGCGACGCTCATCGCGACGGTCGTGGCCTTCGCGGTCGGCTACGTCGTCATCATCGCGTTCCTGCGTCTCATCTCCACGCGCAGCTTCATGCCGTTCGTCATCTACCGGATCGTGCTGGCCGCCATCGTCGTCGTGCTCCTGCTGACGGGTGCGCTGGACGCGGTCGGGGCCGCGCCGGTCGCCGGCTGACGCGGCGCCGGCTGAGCCCGCGGGCCGGACGCCCGCGGTGCCCCGGACCGGTGCCGGTTACTCTGGGGGTGTGCTCACCTGGCCGCCCCCGCAGATCCCTCGGCTCCCTGGACGTGGCGGCCCCGTCCGGGTCCGGGACACCTCCACCGGCGAGCTCGTCGTCGCAGCGCCCGGTGACACCGCGACCCTGTACGTGTGCGGCATCACGCCGTACGACGCGACCCACCTCGGCCACGCCGCGACGTACATCGCCTTCGACCTGCTCGTGCGGTCATGGCTCGACGCCGGTCAGCGCGTGCGTTACGCCTCGAACGTCACCGACGTCGACGACCCGCTGCTCGAGCGTGCGCTCGCAACGGGTGTCGACTGGCGCGAGCTCGCGATCGAGCAGACGGCGCTGTTCGCGGAGGACATGACGGCCCTCGGCGTCGTCCCGCCCGACGTCTACACGGGCGCCGTCGAGTCGATCCCCGCCGTCGCCCAGGCTGTGCGCGACCTCCTTGCGGCCGGCGCTGCGTACCGCGTCGAGGAGCCGGACGCGACCGGGCACGGCCGCGGTGACGTCTACGCGGACCTCAGTGTCGACCCGGACCTGGGCCGCGTCGCCGGCCTAGACCGCAAGGAGATGCTCGAGCTGTTCGCCGAGCGGGGTGGCGATCCTGCCCGCGCCGGCAAGCGCGACCCGCTCGACCCGCTGCTGTGGCGTCGGGAGCGTCCGGGCGAGCCCGCGTGGGACGGCGGCGAGCTGGGCAGCGGTCGGCCCGGCTGGCACATCGAGTGCGCCGTGATCGCGCGGGACGGACTCGGCCTGCCGTTCGACGTGCAGGGCGGCGGCGTCGACCTGCGGTTCCCGCACCACGAGATGAGCACGTCGCACGCCCGGCTGCTCGACGCGGGCCAGGGTGCGCGCATCCACGTGCACGCCGGGATGGTCGGGCTGGACGGCGAGAAGATGAGCAAGTCGCGCGGCAACCTCGAGCTGGTCTCGCGGCTGCGCACGCAGGGCGAGGACCCCATGGCCGTCCGGCTCGCGATCCTTGCGCACCACTACTCGTGCGACTGGGACTGGACCGAGGGGGACCTCAAGCTCGCCCGCGCGCAGCTCGACCGGTGGCAGCGGGCGGTGTCGGGGAACGGTGGACCGGATGCCACGGCCACGCTCGCGGCCGTCCGGTCGGCACTCGCCACCGACCTCGACGCGCCGGCGGCGCTCACGGCGGTCGACGCCTGGGCGGACGACGCGCTGCGGACGGGCGGCACAGCCGAGGCCGTGATCGGTGCTCCGGGCGTCATCTCACGGACGGTCAACGCGCTGCTGGGCATCCGGCTGTAGCGGTCAGGCGCCGGCTGCCCTCAGGCGCTGGTAGCCGTCAGCCGCCGGTCCCCTTGTCACGACGCCGCAGGTACCGCTCGAACTCCTGCGCGATGGCCTCACCGCTCGCCTCGGGCAGGTCGGCGGTGTCCTTCGCCTGCTCGAGCTGGTGCACGTACTCGGCGATCTCGCTGTCCTCGCTCGCGAGCTCGTCGACGCCGGCCTGCCACGCGATCGAGTCGTCGGGCAGGTCGCCGAGCGCGATCGGCTCACCCAGCAGCCCCTCGAGGCGCGTGAGGATCGCCAGCGTGGCCTTGGGCGACGGGGGGTGCGCCACGTAGTGCGGCACGGCGGCCCACAGCGACAGCGCGCGCATGCCGCGGACCTCGGCCTCGTGCTGCAGGACCCCGACGATGCCGGTCGGCCCCTCGTAGGTGTTCGGGTCGACTCCGAGCAGCTCACGCACCGCGGGGTCCTCGCTCGTCGCGGTGACCGGGATCGGGCGGGTGTGGGGCACGTCCGCGAGGAGCGCGCCGACGGTGATGACGGTGTTGACGCCGAGTCCCGCGGCGATGTCGAGCAGCTCCGTGCAGTACCGGCGCCAACGCATCGACGGCTCGATCCCGTGGACCAGCACGACCTGCCGCCCGGACCGTGGTGCCGTCGCGACCGCGACGGCCGTCGTCGGCCAGGTGATCTCACGGCGACCGTCGGGGCCGATGCCGAGCACCGGCCGGTTCACCTGGAAGTCGTGGTACTCCTCGGGGTCCAGCTCGTCGACCTGCTCGGCGCCCCACACCTCGTGGAGGTGCTCGAGGGCCTGGCTCGCTGCGGAGCCCGCATCGTTCCAACCCTCGAAGGCGGCAAGCAGGATCGTCTCCCTCGGGGGGAGCTCGGTCGGCGGGTGCGCCTGCTCGGTCATCCCGTCAGCCTAGGACGCCCACGCACGGGCGGGCAGCGGGACCGCCCCGGCGGGTCGCTCGGTGGCGGCCGGAGGCCCGGCTTTGTCCCTGGTCCGGGCCCGACCGGGGCCCGACCAGGTGCCTGGCCTCGCGGCTCGAGCAGGCACCCGGCCGAGAGGTCACCTGTGCGCGTTCGCCTCGGCCGCCAGGTCCGCGATGTCCTCCTCGCGGACCGGGAAGCCGGGGAACCGGCTCAGGCGGACCAGGGGGATGGCGCGGATCATCGCGCCGTTCTGCGGGTCGAACAACATGTCGGCGACACCGCCGCTCGCGGCCTGGAGCTGAGCCAGGAGGCGCGGCCCCGCGGTGGGGTGGTCGAGCCACGCCGACGCGGTGGAGTCCGGGGCGAGCGCCGGGGTGAGGTCGTCGCCGGGCAGCTCGATCGTGACGGTGCTGCGGATGTCGCGCGAGGACGAGCCGACCCGGATCTCGAACGTGCCGCTCTCCACGACCCAGCGGTGCAGCGACGTGTGCCACCACGAGAACGCGCGAGCATCGAGCTCGATCGTGACGCGCGTGCTCGCACCCGGCTCGAGTGACACCTTGGCGAACCCCTTGAGCTCCTGCTCGGGACGGAACACCTCGCTGTCCGGGTCGGCGACGTAGACCTGCACCGTCTCCTGACCTGCGCGGTCACCGGCGTTGGTCACCGTGACGGAGACCGCGACGGTGGTGTCGACGTCGTCCAGCACCTCGACCTCGACGTCGGAGTAGGTGAACGTCGTGTAGGACAGCCCGTGCCCGAACGGGTAGGCGACGGCCATGCCACGCGAGTCGTACCACCGGTAGCCGATGAGGAGCCCCTCGCCGTAGCGCACCTGCTCGTGCTCGCCGGGGAAGGCCCCGACGGTGGGGTTGTCGACCTGGCGGAGCGGCAGCGTCTCGGCGAGCTTCCCTGAGGGGTTGACGGTGCCGAGGAGGAGGTCGGCGACGGCTGACCCGCCCGCCTGGCCGAGCAGCCAGCCCTCGAGGACCGCCCGGGCGTGGTGCTCCCACGGCATCGCGACGGCGGACCCGTTGGAGAGCACGACGACGACGTTGCTGTTGACCGCGGCGACGGCCTCGAGCAGAGCCACCTGCGGGTCGGGGAGGTCCATGTGGTCGCGGTCGTAGCCCTCGGACTCGTACGACGCGGGCAGGCCGAGGAACAGCAGGACGACGTCCGCGTCGCGGGTTGCCTCGACCGCCTCGGCGACGAGAGCGGGGTCTGCGGCGTCGGACTCGACGACGTAGCCGGCAGCGAAGCTGACCGGTCGGGCGCCTGCCACGGCGCGCGTGAGCGCCGACAGCGCGTCGTCCAGCCGCATCGGGCACACCTGCGAGCTGCCTGCGCCCTGATAGCGGGGAGTGCGAGCGAGCTCGCCGATGACCGCGATGCGGCCGCCTCGGCCGGCGTCCAGCGGCAGCACGCCGCCGTCGTTCTTCAGGAGCACCGCACTGGCCGCCGCGGCCTCACCGGCGAGGGCGTGATGGGCGTCGACGTCGAAGTCGGGCGCGGGCACGAGTGCCGGGAGGGACCGGTTCACCAGCCCGAGGACCCGGCCGGCGGCGCGATCGACATCGGCCTCGTCGAGCGTGCCGTTCGCCACGGCCGCGACGATCGTGCGTGCTCCGGCTCCGCTCGAGGACGGCATCTCGAGGTCGAGCCCGGCGGCGACCGCCAGGTCGCGCTCGTTGACGGCGCCCCAGTCGGACACGACGAGCCCGTCGTAGCCCCACTCGTCCCGGAGCACCTCGGTGAGCAGCCAGTGGTCCTCCGAGGCGTACACCCCGTTGATCTTGTTGTAGGAGCACATGACGGTCCACGGCTGCGCGGTCGCGACGACGTGCTCGAACGCCGGGAGGTAGATCTCGCGCAGGGTCCGCTCGTCGACCTCCGCCGAGACCGTCATGCGGTCGGTCTCCTGGTTGTTGGCGGCGAAGTGCTTGAGCGAGGTGCCCACCCCGCGGGACTGCACCCCGCGCACGACCGACGCGGCCAGCCGGCCGGCGAGGAACGGGTCCTCGGAGAAGTACTCGAAGTTCCGGCCGCACAGCGGCGAGCGCTTCATGTTGACGCCGGGGCCCAGGAGGACGGCGACCTGCTGGGCGCGGCACTCGTCGCCGAGCGCCTCGCCGACGCGATGCAGCAGGTCGACGTCCCACGAGGACGCCAGGCCGGCGGCCGGCGGGAAGCAGGTCGCAGGCACGCTGTCGCCGAGGCCCAGGTGGTCACCGTGCTCGGGCTGCTTGCGCACGCCGTGCGGGCCGTCGGTAACCATGATCGCGGGCACGCCGAGCCGCTCGATCGGCTCGGTGTGCCAGAAGTCCGAGCCGTCGAGCAGGGCGGCCTTCTCCTTGAGGGTGAGGTCCGCGAGGATCGCGGGGATGTCGAGGGCCGGGGGTGCGACCGGGGCGTGCGGATCGATGGTGGTCATGACTCTCCGAAAGCAGTGGTGGGTGCGAGGGGGGCTCAGGAATCCGCGGGTCAGTCGTCGCGGCCGTCGTACCGGACGGTGTCGACGGCGATGAGGCCGTCACGGGCGTACACGCCCAGCACACGGCCGGTGAAGGACGCGGTGACCTCGGCGGAGAGGTAGCGGCCGTCGAGCTCGGCCAGTGCGACGGGTCCGTCGGGACCGTCGTACCCGAGGCGGACGGTGTCCGAGCCCATGTTCTCGAACCCGCTGAACTGGACCGGCACGGTCTCGATCCACAGGGTCAGCGGAGCCTCCGGAGCCGGTGCCGGGGTGCACCACGTCTGCTGAAGGCTCGCGAGGTGGCCCCGCGCGACGATGATGCCGTCCCCCACCTCGATGTCGTAGTGGTGCGCCTCGTCGTAGCGCAGGGTCAGCCCGCCGGTGCCCGCCGTGGCGTCGACGTCGGCGGCCCAGCGCATGCGGTGGTGCGCCTGCCGGAACCCGACGAACTGCGGCCGTGAGCTGGACATGTCGGTGCCGTCGCCGTGCAGGACGAGGTGGCCGGGGCGCTCCGTGAGGTCGGCGACCTCGGCGGGCAGTCGGCGCACCGCGATCCACTCCCCGCCGAGCTCGGCCTCGTCGAACGTGTCCTCGAAGCTGCCCGACGCGGGTGCGGTGAGGATCACGGGCTCAGCGGTGGGCCACCCGTCGACCCAGGTGACGTGCGTGGAGAAGGTCTCGCGACCCATGGGGGAGAACGCGCGGGTCCCGCCCGTGGTGCGCATCCCGAGCAGGACCATGACCCACTCGCCGTCCGGGGTGCGCACGAGGTCGCCGTGCCCGGTGTTCTGGACGGGCCGGCTGGTGCTCCGGGCGGACAGGATGGGGTTCGCCGGGTTGCCCTCGAACGGTCCGTCGGGCCGGCTGCTCCGGGCGATGCTGACCGAGTGGCCACGCTCCGTGCCGCCCTCGGCGATCATGAGGTACCACCAGCCGTCGCGCTGGTAGAGGTGCGGGGCCTCAGGGAACATCAGGCCGGTCCCCGACCACATCGACCGCGGCTCCTCGAGCGCCTTGGCGGCATGGGGATCGATGCGGACCTGCTCGATGCCGTGGTGCGTGCCGAGCTCGTCGCCGACGAGCCGCAGGGCCGAGTACGTCATGTAGCACGTGCCGTCCTCGTCCCAGGCGAGGTCCGGGTCGATGCCGTTGATGCCCTCGACGGGCACGCCGTCGCTCCACGGCCCGGCCGGGTCGGTCGCGCTGAAGAGCATCGTGTTCCGCCCGAGCGCGTCGGTGATCGCGATCCAGAACGTGCCGTCGTGGTACCGGATCGTCGGCGCCCAGGCGCCGCCCCCGGTCGGCACCTGCTCGACGGCGAGCTGCCCGACCCGCTCGGCGACGTGACCGATGAGGGTCCACGTCGACAGGTCTCGGCTGTGGAACACCGGGATGCCGGGCAGGTACTCGAACGTCGAGCAGGCGACGTAGTAGTCCTCGCCCACGCGGACGACGCTGGGGTCCGGGTGGAAGCCGGCGATGGACGGGTTCTTGAGGTCGATCGTCATGAGCTGCTCCGGTCGTCAGAAGGGTGGTCCACGAGGACACGGACGTCCCACGGGCCGAGCCGGATCGTGTGACCGGCGAGCACCGTGGTGTCCGGTGCCAGGACGTCGTCGAGGTCGCGAGGGCAGGTGACGTCGGCCTCGCCCCACGCCCAGTGGTGGAGGAACCAGATGCGGCGCCCGCCCGCAGCCCGTGAGGTCGTCACGCGCACCGAGTCCGGGAGATCGACCCAGTCCTGGGTCACGCGGGTCGGCGTCGCCCACCGCAGGAGCGACGTCGCCAGCGCCTGGTTCGGCACCGTGCCGACGACCGTGATCCGGCCGTCGCCGTGGCGCTGAGTGGTCACCGCCGCCCAGCTGCCGTGGTGCGGGTGGTCGTACCCGACGAGCACGTCGGCGGTCGTGGGCACCAGGTAGTCGCTCCACGCGGTGGCCGCGGCACCCTCGTCGAGACGCAGCTCGGCCGACGCGGATGCCGGGCCGGGTGTCACAGTCACGGGGGAGTGCAGGTTGCTGGACTCCTGGTAGCTGACGCCCGCGGCCGCCGACACGATCGCGGGCTTGACCTCGACGCGAGCGCGGCTCTCCTCGTCGCCGTAGCCCGTGCGGGGTCCGACGACGAGGTGCCCACCCGCGGCCGCGTACGCGACGAGCCACTCCAGCTGGGAGTCCGTCGCGGTGAACTGGCCGACCACGACGAGCACGGGTCGCCGCGCGGCGAACTCCCGCGGGTCCTGAGCCGGTCGGCCGCCCGGGTCCCCGAAGAGCTGGCGCGGGCGGATCGTGTTGACCTGGAGCCCGGCGTCGAACGCTCCCCGGTAGAACGGGAGGGCGAGGCCCCGGTAGGAGTCGGCGTCGCCCCACCCGGTCGCCCCCGGCAGGGGGGACAGGGGGCCGAAGCTCAGCGCCCACTTGGAGTCGCTGTCGTAGAGGAAGGCCACGTCGGCGTCCGGCTCGGCGTCGGTGAGGACCTCCTCGGCGGCGCGGAGCTCGGCTCCGATCCGCGCGATCTCGGCGTAGGCGCGGCCCGGACGACCGTCGTGGGGGAGCACCCCGCCCCAGAACGTCTCGGTGCCGAAGGGCAGCGTGTGCCAGTGCCAGTACTCGACCATCCGGGCCCCGCGGGAGACGAGCGCCCACGCGGACTGCCGCCACTGCCCGTCGTACGCGACCGAGTTGACCGAGCCGTGGCCGATGGACCCGGCATTGGTCTCGGTCACCAGGAACGGCGCCTGGCGCGAGGAGTACATGAGGTCCGCGAGCTGGTAGACGCCCCAGACCCCGCTGACGATCCAGCCCGGCGACATCGGCTCGGTGCTGGGGTAGGTGAGTGCGTCCTGCATCTCGTAGTACGCGTTGCCCGACGCGATCGTCAGCCGGTCGGAGATCCGCTCGTCCTCGACCCCGAGCTGGTCGTACGAGATGCAGGTCGTCACGAACCGTTCGGGGTGGGTCTCGGCGACCTCCTCGCGGACGATGTCCGCCTGCCAGCCGATGTACTCGGTGACGAGCTGCGCCTGGAACCGGCGCCACGCCAGGTCGTACTGGGGCTGCGCGTTGCCGTCCGGCACCCACAGGTCGGCCCAGGTGGACAGGCGGTGCGACCAGTAGACGAGCCCCCACGCCTCGTTGAGCCTCTCCACGGTGCCGTACGTCGCGCGCAGGTGGTCGACGAAGCGCTGGAAGACGCCCGTGTTGTACAGGAGCCGGATACCGGGCTCGTTGTCGACCTGGTAGCCGATGATCGCGGGGTGGTCGAGGTAGCGGCGGATGATCGCGCGGGAGACACGTTCGGCGTAGAAGCGGAACGCAGGGTGCGTGAAGTCCATCTCCTGGCGCGAGCCCCAGCGCATCGGGGTGTTCGTGGCCGTGTCGCCGACGATCTCGGGGTGCAGCCGCGCCATCCACGGCGGCGCGGCGTAGGTCGGGGTGCCGAGGATCACCTGGATCCCGCGGGCGTAGGCGCCGTCGAGGACCGGCTCGAGCCAGTCGAGGTCGAACCTGCCCTCCTCGGGTTCCCAGGTCGACCACACCGACTCGCCGACACGGATCACCGTGAAGCCGGCCTCGACCATGAGGTTGAGGTCGCGGTCCAGCTGCGGCGTGGGCCGGTACTCGTGGTAGTACGCGGCACCGAACAGGACGCCGCTGGGGATCTCTCCCGGGTCGCGCGGGGCGTCGGCGCTCATCGGGCCGGACCCGTCGCGGGGCGGTGGTGGACGTGGCTCGGGGTGCCGTGAAGCGGCCTGTGACAGAGCATCGGTGGTCTCTCCCAGCGCGCCCATCGTCGGGTGCGATCGTCGGGGTCGTCCGCGGGACGACACTGGCTCAGCCGGCTCGGCCGGGCTAGTGGTGTCTATGCCTACACTGCACTCATACGAATAAGCAAGTGTCTTCGTGAGAACGTGCGTGCGAGAGTCAGGCTCTCGCGCTGCCGTTCGCAGCCCGGACCGTCACCGGAAGGATTTGCCAGTGGACCTCAAGCGCATCACGGCTCGCGACGTCGCGGCGCTCGCTGGCGTCTCGCAGAGCACCGTCAGCTACGTGCTGAACGACACGCCGACCCAGTCGATCTCCGCGGCGACGACCGAACGCGTGCTCGCCGCTGCTGCCGAGCTCGGCTACACGCCGTCGGCGGCCGCCCGCGCCCTGCGCCGGGGGACCAGCGAGACGGTCGTCGTCCTCCTGCCGGAGGTCCCGGTGGGCGGGACCATCAGCGCGTTCCTCGAGCAGTTCTCCGACGAGCTGGAGCCGCACGGCCTGACGACCATCTACCGCCGTCAGCGGGCCGACCAGGGCTTGTTGCCCCTGTGGCAGGAGCTCATGCCGGCGGCCGTCGTCAACGTCTTCGCGCTGCCGCTCGCCGACGTCGCGAGGATGGAGGGACGCGGCATCCCGATCATCGGCTCCCACCTGGACCGACCCGAGGACCGCGGCCTCTCGGTGCCGCAGGAGGCCATCGGGCAGATGCAGGTCCGGCACCTCGCCCAGCAGGGCCATGTCCGGATCGGCTACGCGGCCTCCATCGACCCGCGCGTCACGGCCTTCCTCAAGGCTCGCATCGCGGGAGCGCAGCAGGCCTGCCTCGAGCTCGGCCTGCCGGCGCCTGTGGTGCTCGACGTGGCACCCGACGTCGGGCTCGCGGCCGACGCGGTGCGCGTCTGGCGGGCGGGCGCGGAGCCCGTGACCGCCATCTGCGCGTACAACGACGAGGTGGCCTTCGCGGTGATGGCCGGGCTGCGCCGGCTCGCACTCAAGGTTCCGCAGGACGTCGCTCTCATCGGCGTCGACAACGTGCTGTTCGCGCCGTTCGCGGATCCGCCGCTGACCTCGATCGACGTCCACACCGAGCTGCTCGCGCGCCAGCTCGCCCAGATGGTCCTGAGCCGGCTGAACCTCGGCGGACCGGTCCCGGACACCCAGGTCGCGGTGATCGAGCTCGTACCTCGCGCTTCGGCCTGACGGGGGTGGCAACCCCCTGACGTGGGCGAACGCCTCGTCGGGCGGGTGCTGAGAAAAGTGGGACTTGTGCAGTCGTGGCGCGCCATGTACGTTGCTCATACGTCACAGTACCGATACGAATAAGTAGCGGTTTACACCAGCTGTGCGGCGCGTCATCGACGCGATCAATCCCCCGAGCGGCACTGCCGGGCGGGTCTCATCAAGGGAGATGACTCATGCGACGACGCACACTCGCGCTGGGGCTGGTTGGCGCGGTTCTCCTCGCCGCAGGCTGCAGCGGGCAGGGCGGTACCTCGACGGACTCCACCGCAGGTGGGTCGACGTCGGCCCTGATCCTCGGGCAGACCGACATCCCGTCGACGTTCGACATCCAGGGCTACGCCTCGGGTACCAAGACGCAGTACTTCACCGCGGTCTACGACACCCTCCTGCGTCAGGACGGCACGGGCAAGATCGTCCCCGGCCTGGCGACCGAGTGGTCGTACGACGACTCGCGCACCGTGCTGACCCTCACCCTGCACGACGGCATCACCTTCACGGACGGTGCGGCGTTCGACGCCGCCGCGGTCGTCGCGAACATCGACCACTTCCGCCAGTCGAGCACCCCCGACCTGTCGAACGCCGCGTACGTCGCCGGCGAGACCGTCGTCGACCCGACGCACGTCCAGATCACGCTGTCGCAGCCCGACCCGATGATGCTCAACTGGCTCACGCAGCCCCTCGGGTACATGTCGTCGCCGGACTCGTGGGACAACCCGGACGTCGCGACCAACCCGGTCGGCACCGGCCCGTACGTGCTCGACACGAGCGCGACGGTCGTCGGGTCCACGTACGCCTTCAAGAAGAACCCGACGTACTGGGACACCTCGTACACGGTCTACGACACCCTGACGATGAACTACTACGCCGACCAGACGGCGCTCCTCAATGCGCTCCAGGGCGGTCAGGTCGACGCGGCGTCGTGCTCGAACTACTCGGCCCTCAGCCAGGTGCAGTCGGCCGGATATGACGTGAACACCTCCCAGCTCGACTGGCAGGGCCTGATGCTCCTCGACCGCGACGGCGCCATCGACCCCGCGCTCGCCGACGTGCGGGTCCGCCAGGCGATCAACTACGCGATCGACAAGGCGGGCATCCTCACGGCGATCCTGCTCGACCACGGCACCGTGACCAGCCAGATCTTCGGCCCGTCGACCGCCGGGTACGTCAAGGAGCTCGACAGCGCCTACGGCTACGACCCGGCCAAGGCGAAGGAGCTGCTCGCCGCGGCGGGCCACGCGAACGGCCTCACGTTGACGCTGCCGTCCACCGCCGCGATCAACAGCAGCCTGCTGACGACCATCCAGCAGCAGCTGGCCGACGTCGGCATCACCGTGAACTACACGGACGTCGGGACGAACTTCATCTCCGACCTCATGGGCGCCAAGTACTCGGCCTCGTGGATGCAGCTGGCGACGTCGAGCGACTGGCAGACCGCCACGTTCGCGATCACCAAGGACGCGCTGTTCAACCCGTTCAAGACCGAGCGGCCTGAGGTGGACGCGCTGCTCACGACCATCCAGTCCGGGACGGACGAGGCGGCCGGCGCTGCAGCGCAGGAGCTCAACCGGTACATCGTCGAAGAGGCGTGGTTCGCGCCGTTCTACTTCGTCGACAACATCTACGTCAGCAAGCCGGCGGTCAAGGTGACCATGGCGGCCGACATGGTCATCCCGTACATGTACCTCATCCAGCCCAAGGCCTGATCCGGTCGAGGGGGCGGGCGTCAGCCCGCCCCCTCACCACGGCGTCCTCGGAGGAGCCAGCATGGTCAACTTTCTGGTCCGTCGCCTGCTGACGGGCATCGCGATGCTGATCGTCATCAGCACCTTGGCGTTCTCGCTGCTGTACCTGACGGGCACCGACATCGCCCGGAACCTGCTCGGCGACAACGCCTCGGTGCAGGCGGTCGAGCTCCGGGCGCACCAGCTGGGCCTCGACCAGCCGCTGATCAGCCGGTACCTCGACTGGCTCGGCGGCGCCGTGCACGGTGACCTCGGCAAGTCGTGGTTCGGCGGGTCGCCGGTCCTGGACCTGCTCGTCTCCCGCCTCGGCGTGACGCTCTCGCTCGTCGTGATCTCCACGATCATCTCGGCCGTCATCGCCACCGGCCTCGGCGTGTGGGCGGCGGTGCGTCGCGGTGCGGTCGACCGGGTCGTGCAGATCCTGTCCCTCGGTGGCGCCGCCATCCCCAACTACCTCATCGCGCTCGGGCTCGTCACGCTCTTCGCGATCAACCTGGCGTGGTTCGCACCCACCGGGTACACCCGCCCGACCGCGTCCCTCGGCGGCTGGGTCGCCTCGATCACCCTGCCGGTGGTCGCGCTGACGATCGGCTGCATCGCCGGGACCGCCCAGCAGATCCGCAGCGCCATGATCGACGCCCTGCGGCAGGACTACGTCCGGACGCTGCGCAGCCGCGGTCTCTCCGAGCGGAGCGTCGTCTACAAGCACGTGCTGCGCAACGCCGCCGGCCCCGGCCTGTCGGTGCTGGCGCTGCAGTTCGTCGGGCTCCTCGGCGGAGCGGTGATCATCGAGCAGATGTTCGCCGTCCCCGGCCTCGGCTCGCTGTCCGTCTCCAGCACGATCCAGGGCGACATCCCCGTCATCATGGGCGTCGTCGTGATCGTGGCCGTCATCGTGATCGGGGTCAACCTCCTGATCGACGTGGCCCAGGGCTGGCTCAACCCGAAGGCGCGTGTCTCATGAGCGAGCTCACCGCGGCGACCGCTCCGGTCGCCGACCCCACCCGCGCGGTCGACCGCTCCCTCGGGCGACGCCTGCTCAGCGACCCGCTCGCGGCGGTGTCCCTCGGGTTTCTCGTGCTGGTCGCGCTGGCGGCCGTCATCGCCCCGGTGCTCACCCCGCACGCCCCGAACGTCGCGGTGCTGAAGAACGTCCTCGCGGCCCCTGGCAACGGGCACCTCCTGGGCGGCGACAGCGCGGGGCGCGACGTGCTCGCCCGCCTGCTCTACGGCAGCCGCTTCAGCCTCCTCGGGGCGCTGCTCGCGCTCGGTGTCGCGATGGTCGTCGGCGGGGTCAGTGGCCTGGTCGCCGGCTACTTCGGTCGCTGGTTCGACACGTTGTCCTCCGCTGCGGCCAGCGTGCTGATGGCGCTGCCGGGCATGGTCGTCCTGCTCGCGGCGCGGTCGGTCATCGGCACGTCGGCCTGGTGGGCGATGGCGATCTTCGGCATCCTGCTGTCCGCCTCGGTCTTCCGCCTCGTGCGCCACACCGTGCAGTCCGTCCGCAACGAGCTGTACGTGGACGCCGCGCGGGTCTCCGGCCTCAGCGACCTGCGCATCATCTTCCGGCACGTCCTACGGGTCGTCCGGGCGCCCGTCATCATCCAGGCGGCCTCCATCGCGTCCGTCGCGATCGCCATCCAGGCCGGTCTGGAGTTCCTCGGCCTGGGTGACATGAAGATCCCCACCTGGGGCAGCATGCTCAACGACGGGTTCTCCCGCATCTACCAGCAGCCGCTGCTCATCCTGTGGCCGAGCCTGATCATCGCGCTGGTGTGCCTCGCGCTGACCCTCGTGGCGAACTCGCTGCGCGACGCGCTCGAGGGCACATCCAGCCGGCGCACCGCGCCACCGGTTGCCGCACGCCCCGCGGCTGCACCTGCCGCCACGACGTCGGCCGTGACGAGCCCGGCGGCCGCCGCCGAGGGCGAGCACATGCTGCGCGTCGAGCAGCTGCGCATCGGGTACGCCATGGGCGACGGCTCGACCAAGGAGATCGTTCACGGCATCGACCTCGAGCTGCGCCGGGGCGAGGTCCTCGGGCTGATCGGCGAGTCCGGCTCGGGCAAGACCCAGACGGCGTTCGCCGTGATGCGTCTGCTGTCCGAGGGCGGCGGGATCCTCGGCGGCCGCGTGCTGTGGAAGGGCCGCGACCTCGCTTCGCTCCCGGAGCGTGAGATGACGCGGATCCGCGGCAAGGAGATCGCGTACGTGCCGCAGGAGCCGATGAGCAACCTCGACCCGACCTACACGGTCGGCAGCCAGCTGGTGGAGCCCATGCGGATCCACCTCGGGCTGAACAGGGCTCAGGCCCGGACCCGCGCGCTCGAGCTCCTCGGCCGGGTCGGCATCCGCGAGCCGGAGCGCGTGTTCCGTGCCTACCCGCACGAGGTGTCGGGCGGCATGGCGCAGCGCGTGCTCATCGCGGGCGCGATCAGCTGCGAGCCCGAGCTGCTGATCGCCGACGAGCCGACCACGGCCCTGGACGTCACCGTCCAGGCCGACATCCTCGACCTGCTGCGTGACCTGCAGGCCGAGCTGCACATGGGCGTGCTGCTCGTCACGCACAACTTCGGGGTCGTGGCCGACCTGTGCGACCGCGTCGCGGTCATGCGCGAGGGGCTGATCGTCGAGCGCGGCACGACGCGGGACATCTTCGCCCACCACGACCACCCGTACACGACCCAGCTGTTCGACGCGATCCTCACCCCGGACAACGTCCGTCAGCCGTACCACGCGCCCGCCGGCCACGTGGCCCGCACCAGCGAGAGGACCCTGTGATGGCCGAGCTGCTTCTCGACGTGCGGGACGTGGTCGTCGAGTTCCCGGGGAAGGGCCTGCGCGGCAAGCCGTTCCGGGCACTCAAGGGCGTGAGCCTGGACATCCGAGCCGGTGAGTGCGTGGGCCTGGTGGGGGAGTCCGGCTCGGGCAAGACCACCCTGGGGCGCGCGGTGCTCGGCCTGGCGCCGGTGACGTCCGGCTCCATCCGCTTCGACGGGCACGAGATCGGCTCGCTGCACGGCCGTGCACGGCGCCGCCTCGGCAGCGACATCCAGGTCGTCTTCCAGGACCCGTACACGTCGCTGAACCCGTCGATGACCATCGGCGACATCCTCGCCGAGCCGCTCACCGCTCGGAACGTGACCCGGAAGGCGGCCCGCGACCGGGTCGCCGAGCTGCTCGACCAGGTGCGGCTGCCCAGCGATGCGGTGCGGCGCCTCCCTCGGGAGTTCAGCGGTGGTCAGCGTCAGCGTGTCGCCATCGCCCGGGCCCTGGCGCTCGACCCTCGCCTGATCATCTGTGACGAGCCGGTGTCGGCGCTCGACCTGTCGACCCAGGCGCGAGTCCTCGACCTGTTCGTGGAGATCCAGCAGCGCACCGGCGTCGCCTACCTGTTCGTCACCCACGACCTCGAGGTCGTGCGGCACGTCAGCCACCGGGTCGCCGTGATGCACCAGGGGGAGATCGTCGAACGCGGCGAGACCACCGTCGTGACGTCGGCACCCGAGCACCCCTACACCCAGCGGCTCTGGATGGCCTCGCCCGTCCCGGACCCGATCGCGCAGGCCCAGCGGCGTGCTGACCGCCGACGGCTGCTCGTGGCGCAGGCGGCGCAGGACGAGCAGGCGGGGGCGGTCGCCTGACGGTCCCGCTCTGTGGGGGTGGCGTAATCTTCGGTGCGTGGCTTGCTGCACGGCGTCGGCATGCACGGCGACGACAGGAGTGCAGCGTGACCGAGAGGTCTGACAGCATCTCCGCGGGTCACCCCGCGCACCGCGACGACAGCCTGCCCGCCGCCGTCCTGTGGGACATGGACGGCACGCTCATCGACACCGAGCCGTACTGGATGAGCGCGGAGACCGAGCTCGTCGAGGCGCACGGCGGGATCTGGACGCGCGAGGACGGTCTCGCCATGATCGGCAGGCCGATGTCGGCGTGCACCGCGGAGCTGCGATCGCGCGGGGTGGACCTGCGCGACGACGAGATCCGCGACTTCTTGCACAGTCGGGTCGCCGCCGGCGTCGCGTCGGGTGTGCCGTGGCAGGCGGGCGCCGAGGACCTGCTCTCGGCACTGGCGGCCGCAGGTGTGCCGCTCGCGCTGGTGACCTCGTCGTTCGCCGTCCTCGCCGATCCGTTCGCCCGCATGGTGGGGCTCTTCGACGTGGTCGTGAGCGGCGACGAGGTGCGTCACAACAAGCCACACCCTGAGCCCTACCTGACGGCGGCCGAGCGGTTGGGCGTGGACATCGCACGATGCGTCGCGATCGAGGACTCGGCGTCGGGGCTCGCCTCGGCAGGGTCCGCCGGCGCACGCGTGGTCGCGGTCGAGGTCCTGGTCCCGGTCGTGGCTCCCGTCGGGGTGAGCCGCGTGCGGTCGCTCGAGGCACTCGGTCTGCGCGAGCTGGCCCGGATCGCTGCCGGCGACGTGCTCGACCTCCGCGACGTCGAGGCGACCGCCCGGGGCTGACTCCGGATGCTCCGGCCGGGATGCGGAGGACTCGACCGGGCCGCGGCTAGGCCGTGACCGGAGCTGCGCCGAGGGTCGGGGCGATGCCGATCGCTGCCTCGACGGCCCCGTCGGGCACGGTCGGCGGCACGCCGCCGAACGCCGGGCACACGGCCTTGAACGAGCACCAGTCGCACAGCTTCGACGGCCGAGGACGCCAGTCGCCCGAGCGGGCGGAGTCCTCGATCCCGGCCCAGATCGACCGGACCCGGCTCTCGAACGTGACCATCTCCGGCTCGCTCGGCTCGTGCCGCACGATCTGCCCGTCGCCCAGGTACTCGAGCTGCAGGAGCGTCGGCAGCACGCCGCGCTCGCGCCACAGCACGTAGGCGTAGAACCTCATCTGGAACAGCGCCGAGCTCTCGTAGCCGGCGCGCGGCGAACGGCCCGTCTTGTAGTCGACCACGCGGACAGCGCCGTTCGGTGCCACGTCGACCCGGTCGATGATCCCGCGCAGCTGCGGGCCGCCCTCGAGCTGCGTGCGGACGAACACCTCGCGCTCGCTGGGCTGGAGCCGGTTCGGGTCCTCGAGCCTGAAGTACGTGTCGAGCAGGTCGCGCGCACTGGCGAACCACGCGTCCCACTGCTCCGTGGCATCGAAGAGGTCCAGGTACGCGGGTTGCTCGGTGTGCAGCGTCTGCCATGCGCCCGGCAGCATCTCGACCGCGGCGTCGCGTGTCCGGTCGCCGGCAGGCAGGTCGAAGAGCCGCTCGAGGACCGCATGCACGAGCGTCCCGCGGGCCGCGGCCGCACTGGGCGGCTCGGGCAGCCGGTCGATGACGCGCAGCCGGAACAGCAGGGGGCACCGCAGGAAGTCGTTGGCGCGCGACGGCGACAGGCCGGGTGTCGAGCGTCGGGCGATCCCGGCCGGGACCTCGGCTGCGACCTCGCCGGGCAGGTGGGCACCCGCATCGCCGACGATGTCCTCGACGACCTCCTCGGCAACCTCCTCGAGGACATCAAGGGTCACACCGGCGTCGACGACGTCGTCGGCCACGGGCCCGGCGACGAGCGTCGGGTCCGAGGGGGCGGCGGACGTGCGGCCGCCAAGCGGGTCGGGGAGCGCGGTCGAGGTCACTGCTCGAGCCTAGGTGCCGGGCCTGACACCTGGGCGCGCCACGCGTGCGAGGTGCTCAGGGCGGGCACCTAGGCTGACGCGGTGAGCAGCAGCGGCAGTCGACGTGGTGGCACCAAGGGCTGGGTGATCGGCCGGGCTGCCGGCGCCCCGATCATCCTCGCGCCCAGCTGGCTGCTCGCTGCCGTCGTGCTCACCGCGATCTTCGCGCCGACCGTGCAGGCGCGGGCGCCCCAGCTCGGCGCTCTCACCTACGTCGTCGCGCTCGGGTTCGTCGTCCTGCTCTTCGTGTCCGTCCTCGTCCACGAGCTGGCGCACGGCCTCGTGGCGCGGTCGCGCGGTCAGGTCGTGCACGAGTTCGCGATCACGCTCTGGGGCGGGCACACCGCCTTCGGGGGCGCGGCGCCGACGCCCGGGACGAGCGCACTGGTCGCCGTCGTCGGGCCTGTGGCGAACCTGGTCATCGCGGTCGCGTGCTGGGCGGCCGCCCAGGCCGTGCCCTCCGCCGGCCTCGCCGGACTGCTCCTGTACGCCGGCGCCTTCTCGAACGGCTTCGTGGGGCTCTTCAACCTCATCCCCGGGCTGCCGCTCGACGGCGGCCGGGTGCTCGAGGCCCTCGTCTGGCGCGTCACGGGCGACCGGCACCGCGGCGCGGTCGTCGCCGGCTGGGGTGGGCGGGTCGTGGCCGTGGCCGTCGTCGCCTGGGCGCTCGTGCTGCCGATCCTGGAGGGCACGACCCCGGACCTGTACACGATCGTGTGGACCTTCCTCATCGGCTCGTTCCTGTGGAGCGGTGCGACCAGTGCGATCACGGGCGCCCGGACCGGCCGCGCCGTGTCGGCGATCACCGTCGCCGCGGTCGGGCTGCCGGCGACCGTCGTCGAGGCGCACGCGACGCTGGCCGACGCGGACCGGGCCCGCGGGGCTGCGGGTGTCGACGACGTCGTGGTCCTCGCGCCCGACGGACGACCCGCCGCCTACGTCGACCGTGCCGCGGCGGCCGCCGTGGCCCCCGAGCACCGCGCGAGCACCCCGGTCGTGGCGGTCTCGGTCGTGCTACCCGTCGGGGCCGTCGTGGATGCGTCGCTCGAGGGCGCGGCGCTCGTCCAGGCCGTCGGTCAGACCACCCGGATGTCACCCGTCGTGGTGGCGCTGCTCGGCGGTCGCGTCGTCGCGCTCGTGCGAGCCGTCGACGTCATCGCCGCGCTCCGCTCGTAGGCGCGCCCGAGCTCGCAGGCACTCCTAGACTGGTCGACCGTGACCGACCCCACCCTCGCACCCGAGCCCACCGCAGCCCCGACCGCCACGGGGGCGGAGCAGCGCCGCGGCCCTCTGCGGGTGGGGGACCGGGTCCAGCTGACCGATCCGCGCGGCCGCCTCCACACGATCACGCTCACGCCCGGTGCGTCGTTCCACACCCACAAGGGCTACTTCACGCACGAGCAGCTCATCGGCGCACCCGAAGGCTCGGTCGTGCGCAACACGGCCGGGATCGAGTACCTCGCGGTCCGTCCGCTGCTCGCCGACTTCGTCCTGTCGATGCCGCGCGGCGCCGCAGTCGTCTACCCGAAGGACGCCGGACAGATCGTCGCGATGGCCGACATCTACCCGGGTGCGCGGGTCGTCGAGGCCGGCGTCGGCTCCGGCGCCCTGACCATGTCCCTGCTCCGCGCGGTCGGCGACGCCGGCTCGTTGCACTCGATCGAGCGGCGCGAGGACTTCGCCGCGATCGCCCGCGGCAACGTCGAGGGGTTCTTCGGCGGCCCGCACCCCGCGTGGCAGCTGTCGGTCGGTGACCTCTCCGACGTCCTGCCGGGTGCCGTCGAGCCGGGGTCGGTCGACCGCGTCGTCCTCGACATGCTCGCGCCGTGGGAGAACCTCGACGCGGTCGCGACCGCCTTGTCGCCGGGCGGTGTGCTCATCGCCTACGTCGCCACGACGACGCAGCTGTCGAGGCTCGCCGAGGACCTGCGCTCCGACGGCCGGTACACCGAGCCGTCCGCGTGGGAGTCCCTCGTGCGGGGCTGGCACCTCGAGGGTCTCGCGGTGCGCCCCGAGCACCGCATGATCGGGCACACGGGTTTCCTGCTGACCACGCGACGCCTGGCCGACGGGGTCGACGCCCCGCAGCGCCGTCGTCGCCCCGCGAAGGGTGCCTACCCCGATGCCGAGGGCAACACGGGCGTGGCCGTCGACCCGACGATCGTGTCGTCCGACGTCCGCGTGCTTCCCGACGACGCCTGGTCGGCGGAAGCGCTCGGCGAACGAGCCATCTCGGACAAGAAGATCCGGCGCGTCCGGCGTGACGTCGGCCAGGCTCCCGCGATCGATTGACACGACTGGTTAAGGTCGAGCGAGAGCAGCGCACACCGGCGTGCACCGTGAGCGGCACGGAACGGAGGCACACGCCATGACTGACCCGTCCACGACAGGCCGTGACCTGCAGCGCGAGCTGGCGCTGCTGTCGGCGCGCAACGAGCGCATCACCGAGGCGCTCGTCGCTGCGCGCGACCAGATCATCGAGCTCAAACGTCAGCTGGACGAGCTCGCGAAGCCACCGGGCACCTATGCCACGTTCCTGTCGGCACGTGCCGACGGCACCGTGGACATCATCTCGGCGGGCCGCAAGATGCACGTCGGAGCGAGCCCCACGCTCGACGTGCACCACCTGCGCCCCGGCCAGGAGGTCATGCTCAACGAGGCTCTCACCGTCGTCGAGGCAGGCGGCTACGAGGAGGTCGGCGAGCTCGTCACCGTCAAGGAGCTGCTCGGCACGGGTCGGGCGCTGGTCGTCGGGCGCGGCGACGAGGAACGCGTCGTGCGCTTCTCGGGGCAGCTCCTCGAGGCGTCGGTGCGGATCGGCGACGCATTGACGATCGAGCCGCGGACCGGCTTCGTGTTCGAGCGGATCCCGCGGTCCGAGGTCGAGGACCTCGTGCTCGAGGAGGTCCCGGACATCGACTACTCGGACATCGGTGGGCTCGGGCCGCAGATCGAGACGATCCGCGACGCCGTCGAGCTGCCGTTCCTGCACCCCGAGCTGTTCCGCGAGCACGGCCTCAAGCCGCCCAAGGGCGTGCTGCTGTACGGCCCGCCGGGGTGCGGAAAGACGCTCATCGCCAAGGCCGTCGCGCACTCGCTCGCTGCGACCGCCGCCGCGGCCCGCGGCGAGGATGCCGCGGACGCGCGCAGCTACTTCCTCAACGTCAAGGGCCCGGAGCTGCTCAACAAGTACGTCGGCGAGACCGAGCGGCACATCCGGCTGATCTTCTCCCGCGCTCGCGAGAAGGCGTCGCAGGGGCACCCGGTCGTGGTGTTCTTCGACGAGATGGAGTCCCTGTTCCGGACGCGCGGCACCGGGGTGTCGAGCGACGTGGAGACGACGATCGTGCCCCAGCTGCTCAGCGAGATCGACGGTGTCGAGAAGCTCGAGAACGTCATCGTGATCGGCGCCTCGAACCGTGAGGACATGATCGACCCGGCGATCCTGCGCCCGGGCCGCCTCGACGTGAAGATCAAGATCGAGCGGCCGGATGCCGAGGGTGCGCGGGAGATCTTCGGCAAGTACCTCACCGCGTCGCTGCCGATCCACCCGGACGACATCGCCGAGCACGGTGGAGACGCGGCCGCGGCGGTCGAGGCGATGATCAACCGAGTCGTCGAGCGCATGTACACCGAGAGCGAGGAGAACCGCTTCCTCGAGGTGACCTACGCGAGCGGCGACAAGGAGGTCCTGTACTTCAAGGACTTCAACTCGGGGGCGATGGTTCAGAACATCGTCGACCGCGCCAAGAAGTCCGCCATCAAGGACTTCCTCGCGAGCGGGCAGCGCGGCATCCGCGTCGACCACCTGCTCACGGCCTGCGTCGACGAGTTCAAGGAGAACGAGGACCTGCCGAACACGACCAACCCGGACGACTGGGCGCGGATCTCGGGCAAGAAGGGCGAGCGCATCGTGTTCATCCGCACGATCGTCCAGGACAAGAAGGGCAAGGACGGCTCGCGGACGATCGAGACCGTGACGAGCACCGGGCAGTACCTGTAGCCGCACCTTGCGGACCGACCCAGGCCGCCTCGTGCCTCTCGCCTAGGCTGGCGGCGTGAGCGTGCGCCGCGTGATGGGGATCGAGACCGAGTACGGGGTCCTGCAACCGGGGCGTCCGGGGGCCAACCCGATGCTCCTGTCGAGCCACGTCGTGGCCGTGCACGCGACGGCTCGGGAGAGCGCGCGGTCGCGGGCCCGGTGGGACTACGACGACGAGGACCCCCTGCACGACGCGCGCGGCTTCCGGCTGCAGCGCGCGTCCGCGCACCCCTCGATGCTCACCGACTCCCCGTCGAAGCCCGCACCGTCCGGCGACGGCCCGCAGCTGCTCGCGCGCTCGGGGATCGAGGAGTACGACGACCCCGGTGCCGCGAACGTCGTCCTGACGAACGGTGCACGGCTGTACGTCGACCACGCCCATCCCGAGTACTCGTCGCCCGAGGTCACCGGGCCGCTCGACGGGGTGCGCTGGGACCGGGCCGGGGAGCTCGTCATGCTCGCGTCGGTGCGCGCGCTCGCGTCGACCCTCGCGATGCCCGACGTCGCCCTGTACAAGAACAACGTCGACGGCAAGGGCGCGACGTACGGCACGCACGAGAACTACCTCGTCGACCGCTCGGTTCCGTTCTCCGACCTGGCCGCGCGCCTGACCCCGTTCCTGGTGACCCGCCAGGTCTTCACCGGTGCTGGTCGCGTCGGACTCGGCCAGCGAGGCGAGCTGCCGGGCTTCCAGCTGTCGCAGCGCGCGGACTACATCGAGGCCGAGATCGGGCTCGAGACGACGCTGCGTCGGCCCATCATCAACACGCGCGACGAGCCGCACGCCGACCCGGAGCGCTGGCGGCGCCTGCACGTGATCATCGGCGACGCGAACCTCCTCGAGGTCGCCACGTACCTCAAGCTGGGCACGGCTTCTCTCGTCCTGTGGCTCATCGAGCGCTCGGTCACGGAGGGCGGCGCGGGAGGCGCCCTCGCGGCGATCGACCGGCTCGCGCTGAGTGACCCCGTCGACGCGGTGCACGTCGTGAGTCGCGACGTCGCGCTGACCGCGCGCCTCGAGCTCGTGGACGGCCGCCGGCTCACGGCGCTCGAGATCCAGGGCGAGTACCTCGATGCGGTCAGGTCCGCCCTCGAGCACGCCGGCGGCATCGGGGACGACGAGACCCGCGATGTCCTCGACCGCTGGGCCTCCGTGCTCCAACGGCTCGCGGACGACCCCGCGAGCTGTGCCCGTGAGGTCGAGTGGCTCGCGAAGCTGCGGCTCCTCGAGGGGATGCGGCGGCGCGACCACCTGGCCTGGGACCACCCCCGGCTCGCGGCCGTGGACCTGCAGTGGTCCGACGTCCGTCCGGAGCGGGGGCTGTACCACCGGCTCGTCGAGGCGGGTGCGGTCGAGCTGCTCGTCGCGCGCGAGCTCGTCGAGGCCGCCGTCGTGCACCCGCCGGACGACACGCGCGCGTACTTCCGGGGCGAGGCGATCGCACGCTACGGCGGCCAGATCTCGGCGGCGAGCTGGGACTCGGTGATCTTCGACGTCCCCGGGGCGCCGACCCTGCAGCGGGTGCCGATGCGTGACCCCCTGCGTGGCACGCGCGAGCACGTGGGTGCGCTGCTCGACCGCAGCCCCGATGCGGCGAGCCTGCTCGCGGCACTGGGCGCCTGACCGACGGCGCTGCGCGCGGAGGGTCAGGCACCGCGCGACTGAGGGTCTCGACCGTCAGCGCATGCCGGCCACGAACCGCACCGCCTCCTTGGCCTCGCGTAGCCTGCGCTCGTACGTCAGGCCGAGGCCCAGCAGGATCGCCCCGCCGACCGCGAGCAGCATCCACCACTCGACCACGCGCAGTGCCGCGGCCGAGGCAGGGGACAGCTGGACCAGGGCGAGCGCCATGAGCACCGCGCTGCCGACGGCGAACGGAGCCTGCCACCGGCGCACAGCTCCGACGAGGACGGCGACCACGGCGCCCACGAGCACGAGCAGCAGCCGCCACGCCGTCGGATGGGCCCAGCCGGTCGTGAGCGGCACGACGAGCGTGAGGACGAGCCCGGGCCCGAGCCTGCGCCAGGTCGACCGCAGCCTCACCGCGGCCATGTCGAGCGTGCCCACGACGAGCAGCAGGCAGCCGGCGACCACGATGGGCAGGTCAGCGGGCTCTGGTCCGTCGCGCAGCGTCCATGCGACGGTGACCACCGCCGTGAGAGCGAGCCCGAGGTCGCGACGGGCGCCGCCGGCGCTGAGCGTCCCGCTGATCGCGAGGGCCGCACCCGTCGTCACCACCGCAGCCACCCGGAGGAGACCTGTCGTGGACCCGTCCACCGCGAGCAGGCTCGGGGCCACCGCCACGGTCAGCACCGCGGCCAGCCCCCAGCGGCGCTGACCGGCAGCTCGGGAGCGTGCGGCGTCCGGCCGGGAGCGCACCAGGGCGAGGACCGCGACGCCGATCAGCGCTGCCGCCGGGAGCGACCACGACTCGACCGCGAGCATGCGGGCAGGGTCGGGGCCGCGGACGGCGGAGATCGTCGCCCGGACGCCCGGACCGGCCGCAGCGAGCATCGCGCCGCTCCCGAGGAGCAGGTCTCGGGCTCGGTCCGTGGTGCCCCGCGCGGCGGGGTCATGGCCCACGTCGGCTGCCTCGGGTGCGGGCGGCGCGAGCCGCAGCCCGACGGCGACGAGAACGGCCGCCCCCGCGAGGGCAGCCGGGGTGCGCCAGATGCCGGCTTGGTCGATCGCTGCAGGAGCCAGCAGGAGCGGGCCAGCGAGCGGCCACGGAGCCGTGAGCCACGGCGTCATCAGCCAGGCGGCTGTCGGCGAGTGAGCCGCGACCGCCAACCGGCGCCAGCGGGCCACACCCGCCGCGGTCACGACAGCGCCAAGGATCGCGATCGGGACGTCGGGCGGCAACGGGCTGCGCGCCGCGGCAGCGAGAGCGGCGGCGGCGGCGAGCGTGAGGCCGAGGCTCACGAGCAGCGTCCGGTCGGCCCGGCGGGCCGTGCGCTGACCGGGTGCGAGGCTTGGCCGCTCCGGGGTGCGGGCACCGTGGACCGCCAGCGCACCGCCGATCGCCAGGGGGATCGTCCAGCGGACGAACCCGGCCGGCGTGCCGTCGACCGCGACGAGCGATGGTGTGGCGGCGACCGCTGCGACGAGCCACCAGCCCCAGGTCCGGGGCGAGTACCCCGCCCAGCACCACAGCCGCGTGAGTCGGACCGTCGCCGTCGCGACGACGAGGGCGGCAGCACCCGACCATGCCTCGATGCGTGCGACTCCGAAGCCGGCAAGGTTCGGTGCGGACCCGTCGGACGTGGCGATCGCGGCGCTCAGGGCGTGCCGCGCCGGCCCGAGCACGACCACGAGCAGGCCGATCAGGAGCAGGACGTGAACCGCGTCGATCGAGGCCCGTCGGGACGCTGTCCCGTCGTCCGGCGGGGTCGCAGCTCGCAGGCGGAGACCGATCGCGACGACCAGCGCACCGGCGGCGAGCGTCAGGGCGACGCGAGGGACCCGGCCCGCGAGGGCGCCGTCGAGCAGCGCCGTCGGGACCAGGGCAAGTGCCAAGCCCGCGGCGAGCAGCGGAACGTCGTCCGGTGCGCCGAGTCGCCGCCGCCGAGCTCCGACGACCGTCAGGACGACGCCGGCGGGCACGAGGTAGGCCTCGGGGACACCGACGTCGCCTGCGTGGAGCAGGACCCAGGACGCCGCGGCGCCCAGGACGAGGACTCCCCACCGGGCGGTGCGGCGGTCAGGGTGCAGCGACCACGCACCCGCGGTGATCGCGCCGACGAGCAGCACCAGCGCGAGGGCGCCCGGCCCGACGGCGACGGCGACGACGAGTGCGAGGCCTTCGGTCAGCCAGCCGGTCACCTCCAGGACACGCCGCAGGACGGCGTCCGGCGAGCGGCGAGGCTGTGCGCCGGTGGTGGCCAGCGGGAGTGCCAGGAGAACGCTGGAGGCGCCGATACCGGCGATGCCGGCAGCCAGCCCCGGACCGCCCCGGGCGCCGAGTGCGACGTGCAGGCTCACGACGGCGCCCGTGAGGACGGGGGCGAAGAGGGCTCCTGCGACGCGACGCGCCCGGTCCCCGAGGAGCTCGCCGCCATCGACGAGCACCCCGATGATCGCGACTGAGGCGAGCACCCCGACGAGCACGAGGAACGGCGCCAGAGCGGGGGGGTGACCGGCGCGGCCGGACGCCACGAGTCCGGCTACCCAACCGGCGGCGGCCAGCACGCTCGTCGTCGCGAGCGTCGTGCAGCGGTCGAGGCGTTGCCACCGTGCGTCGGGCGACAGGGCTGCCGGCGCCACCACGACCAGGCCGGCCCCCGCAGCGAGCAGCGCACCGAGCGGGCTGCGCACCCCGGCCGCGGCGAAGCCGACGAGCACGGCGCTCCAGGTCGTGACCACGGCCGCTGCCGCGGCGGCGGCCTGTGCCCGGGTACGGCCGACCAGCCATGGCCGTACGCCGATGGCGAGCGCCGCGATCGCGGCGAGGCTCGCAGCCACGAGCCAGCGTGAGCCGTGCGTGGCAACGAGTGCACCGGGTGCTGCGAGTGCACCCGACGCACGCAACGGCGCACGGAGAAGCTTGCTGGCGGGTCGTGTGCCCGGAAGTCGTCGATCGGCGCCGTAGGCGACCGCGCCGGTCAGGAGATAGAGCGCGACGGTACCGGTCCGCCCGAGGGGATCACAGCACCTGCGGCAGCGGGAGCACCGAGCGCGACCGCGGCGCCGAGCCACACGGCGCACCGACGAGCCGGTCTCGTGGCCGCCGACGGGCGAACCGCGAGCCCCAGCAGCGCTGCGACCACGGCTGCGCCCACGACCGAGGCCACGGCGAGGACGGCGCGGTTCGAGCCGGCGGGTTCGATGGCCGCCCGAGCAGCCGCGAACGGGAGCACCAGGACGGCGGGCGCGCCCACGGCGAAGCCGACCAGCAGCGAGCCGTCAGCAGCACCGTCGATCACGCGGACCGTCACCTGTCGCCGCAGCCCGGACGGGCGGTCTGCGGCGAGAGCCGGCAGGGCTCCACGCGCGCGTGCGCCGGCTGCCGCGACGACCGCGACGACCGCTGCGCTGGCGCCGGGCACGACGGCGAGAAGGGAGCCGCCAGCGAGGTCGAGCCGTGCGCAGGCCACGACCGCTGCCGCGCCGGCTGCGGTCGCCGTCAGAGCGCCCGCGGCCGCGGCCCACCACGTCGCCGAGTCCACCGTCGTCCGCCACGAGCGAGCAGTCACGGTGGCCGGACCGGTGCTGGTCCTCGGCACGATGCGGGCGAGCCAGACCTGCAGCGCGCCCAGTCCCGCGAGTGCACCGAGCGCGCCGACCGCCACCGGCCCGTCGCCCCTCGCGTCCGACAGGACGCCACCGACGGCGAGCAGCGCGCCCGCCGCGGTCATGAGCCACGCCGCACCGGTCAGGACGTCCGTCTCGAACCACGCGCGGGGCGCCGGCGACGGGACAGCCGGCGTCGTGCGGTCGAACGCGAAGCGCCCACCCGCCAGCGCGACCGAGGCGACGAGGAGCCAGGCCGCCACCGACGGGCTGGACGCGACGGGGACGAGGAGGACCGGTGCGAGCGGAAGGAGTGCGGTGCCCACCACGCGAGCGACGCGCAGGTGCGTCACCCGGCTCCCTACCAGGAGGAGCGCAGCGCAGACGAGAGCGGCCGCTGCGGCGTACCCGCTGGGCGAGGCCACTGTGACGAGCCCGGTCGCGGCCACCGCCCATGCGTCCAGCAGCAGCATGACCGTCCCGAGCGCCCCGACCGCCTCGGCGCTCGACCGCAGAGCCGCCCGCCGCAGTCGGTCGGCGAGCGCGAACACCACGACCGTGCCGACCGCGACCGTCACCGCACGGCCGGTCAGGCCGATCCAGCCCCAGCTGAAGACGAGGAACACGATGCTCGCGGCGGCGAGGAGGCCGACGCCGAGAACCTGCAGCACGGTCTGGACGCGCCAGTGCGGTCGGGCGGCCCGCGGGGGGACAGGGCCGCGGACGGCGACCGGGTGGTGGGCCGCCGCCGGGAGGCTTCCGCTCATGGTTGTCGGGGCGGGTGCAGCGGTCCGCTGCACCGGTGTCGGCGCGCCCCGGACCGTCCCCGTGACCGCGGGACGTGCGGTGGCCCGGGACGCCGCGGCCGCGTGGTCAGCCTGCTGCGCTCGCATCGCCCGCAGGTGCCCGTCGCGTCGGCTGAGCGCGTCGGCGGCGTGCCGGGACAGGTCCCAGAGGTGCTGGCCCGGCGCACCGGACAGGTCGAGGCCGCACGCGTCGCACGTGCTCCGGGTCAGCGCAGCGGTGCAGTCGGGGCAGCGAGCGGCGTCGGCGAGCAGCTGCCGGACGACGGCGTACGGGGTGGCCGGAGACGTCGGCGCAGATGGCATGGGCGCATCCTCGCGGATCGACCGGCGTCGCGGGTGCGTTGTGCACAGACTCGACTGACGGGCAGGGCCTAGGGTGTGTTCAGCAGGCCCGTTGACGACCCCAGGAGGTCACCATGGCTGGTCAGGAACACGCGCAGTCCCGCCGCGACGACGACGCGCCGGCCGCCGGCCCCGACACCCCGACGCCGGCGACCCCCGCCGCCCAGGCTCGTGATGCCGAGGTCGACGCGCTCCTCGAGGAGATCGACGACGTCCTGGAGACCAACGCGGAGCAGTTCGTGCGCGGGTTCGTGCAGAAGGGCGGTCAGTGACCGCCGATGGGCCAGGACCACAGCGCTGCGGGCCGGTTGCCGGCCGCGTTCACGACACCGGGCTCGTCCTCGTTCGTCGATTTCCTCGCCGGGCACGCCCCCTCGCTCCTGCCGGGGAACAGGCCGCTGCCGGCCGGTGAGGTGCCGCTCGCACCCCACGCCACGACGATCGTCGCGCTCGTCTTCGACGGCGGAGTGGTCATGGCGGGCGACCGCCGAGCGACGATGGGCTCGATGATCGCGAGCCGCGAGATCGAGAAGGTCTTCCCCGCGGACGACTTCTCCGCGGTCGGCATCGCCGGCACGGCGGGCCTCGCGGTCGAGCTCGTGCGCCTCTTCCAGCTCGAGCTCGAGCACTACGAGAAGATCGAGGGCGCGCTGCTGTCGCTCGACGGCAAGGCGAACCGGCTCGCGACGATGATCCGCGGCAACCTCGGCCTCGCGATGCAGGGCCTCGCGGTCGTGCCGCTGTTCGCGGGGTTCGACCTGGACCGGGGCCTGGGACGGATCTTCTCCTACGACGTCACCGGCGGCCGCTACGAGGAGCACGAGCACCACAGCGTCGGATCCGGCTCGGTGTTCGCGCGCGGATCGCTCAAGAAGCTCTGGCGCCCCGGCCTGGACGCCGTCGCCGCGGTGCGTGTCGCGGTCGAGGCGCTCGTCGACGCCGCGGACGACGACTCGGCCACGGGAGGTCCCGACTCCTCGCGCCAGATCTGGCCCGTCGTCGCGACGGTGACGTCGAGCGGGTACCGCCGGGTCGGGCAGGACGAGCTGGGTGCCGTCGTGGAGGCGGTCGCCGAGCAGCGCCGGACCGAGCACGCGCAGGGTCGCCCGGGGGGTGAGTCCCGATGAGCATGCCGTTCTACGTCTCGCCCGAGCAGCTGATGAAGGACCGCGCCGACTACGCGCGCAAGGGCATCGCGAGGGGGCGTTCGGTCGTCGTGCTGCAGTACGACGAGGGCATCGTCTTCGCGACCGAGAACCCGTCCCGTGCCCTGCACAAGATCTCCGAGATCTACGACCGCATCGCCTTCGCCGCCGTGGGCAAGTACAACGAGTTCGAGAACCTGCGCGTCGCCGGGGTGCGGTACGCCGACCTGCGCGGGTACTCCTACGACCGCCAGGACGTGAACGCACGCGGGCTCGCCAACGCCTACGCCCAGACCCTCGGGACGGTGTTCACCACCGAGTCCAAGCCGCTCGAGGTCGAGCTCGTCGTGGCGGAGGTCGGGGCGAGCCCGGAGGGCGACCAGATCTACCGCCTGTCGTACGACGGCTCCGTCGCCGACGAGCACGGGTATGTGGCGATGGGAGGGCTGGCGGACCGTCTCGTCACCCAGCTCGCCGACGCGTGGCGTGCCGGTCTCACGCTCGCCGAGGCCGTACGGATCGCCGTCCTGGTCCTCGGCACCCAGCCGGAGGGCGAGCCGCGTCAGCTGCCGGCGAGCCAGCTCGAGGTCGCGGTGCTGGAGCGGTCGCGCCCGCGCCGGGCGTTCCGGCGGCTGACCGGTCCGGCACTGGACGCCATGCTCGCGGCAGCGCCGAGCCAGCACGAAGCGCCGAGCCAGCACGAAGCCTCGAGCCCGCCCGACGCGCCGAGCCCGCCCACCGAGGCCGGACCGGCCGAGCCGACCGCGTCACCCGAGGCGGACCCGCCGACGCCGTGACGGCAGCGTGACACCGCTCGACGCAGACCCACACGGAGGGGAGGGGCGCATGGACCGCCGCATCTATGGCCTCGAGACCGAGTACGGGGTGACGTGCGCGTCCGACGACGGCCGAGGGCTGTCGGCGGACGAGGTCGCCCGGTACCTGTTCCGGAAGGTCGTCGCGTGGGGGCGTTCGTCGAACGTGTTCCTGCGCAACGGCTCACGGCTGTACCTCGACGTCGGCTCGCACCCGGAGTACGCGACCGCCGAGTGTGACGACGTGCGCCAGCTCATCACGTACGACCGCGGCGGTGAGCGCATCCTCGAGGGTCTCGTCGCGGACGCGCAGCAGCGCCTCGAGCACGAGGGCCTCGCCGGGCGGATCCACCTGTTCAAGAACAACACCGACTCGGCAGGCAACTCCTACGGGTGCCACGAGAACTACCTCGTGCGCCGCCAGGGGGACTTCTCGCGGCTGTCGGACGTCCTCGTCCCCTTCCTGATCACCCGTCAGGTCCTCACCGGTGCCGGCAAGGTGCTGCCGACGCCGCGCGGTGCGGTCTACTGCCTCTCGCAGCGGGCCGACCACATCTGGGAGGCAGTCTCGAGCGCGACGACGCGGTCCCGGCCGATCATCAACACCCGGGACGAGCCGCACGCGGACGCCGAGCTGTACCGGCGGCTGCACATCATCGTCGGCGACTCCTCGATGTCCGAGACGACCACGATGCTCAAGGTCGGCGCGACCGACCTGATCCTGCGCCTCATCGAGGCGGGCGTGCCCATGCGCGACATGGCTCTCGAGAACCCGATCCGCGCCATCCGCGAGATCAGCCACGACATGACGGGGCTGCACCCGTTCCAGCTCTCGAACGGCCGGACGGTCACCGCGGTCGACCTCCAGGAGGAGTACCTCGGGCGCGTCAAGGACTTCATCGCGGCCGATGTCGACCCGACGCCCGACATCAAGCAGGTCGTCGACCTGTGGGAACGGGGCCTGCACGCGCTGCGCACCGGCGATCTCGCCCTCGTCGAACGCGAGCTGGACTGGGTCATCAAGTACCGGATCATCGAGCGTTACCGCGCCAAGCACGGTCTCGAGCTGGGCGACCCTCGTGTCGCGCGCCTCGACCTCGCGTACCACGACATCTCGCGGTCCGAGGGCCTGTACAACCTGCTTGCGGCTCGAGGGCTCGTCGACCGGGTCACGACCGACCTCGAGGTGTTCGAGGCGACGGCCGTGCCGCCGCAGACCACGCGGGCGAAGCTCCGGGGCGACTTCGTGCGCGCCGCCCAGGAGGCCCGGCGCGACTACACGGTCGACTGGGTGCACCTGAAGCTCAACGACCAGGCGCAGCGGACGGTGCTGTGCAAGGACCCGTTCCGGAGCGTCGACGAGCGGGTCGAGAGGCTCATCGAGTCGATGTGAACGCCCCCGGGCACGCACCGTACAGTGTGGCCGGACATCCGACCGGGGGAGGGATCGACGTGCGACGTCTGGTGGCGGCATGCCTGGCTGCCGTGCTCCTGGCCGGCTGCAGCGCGGTCACGGCCCCCGAGCCGGATGTCCTCGTGACGGGTGACCCGGGCTCGCGGCCGACCCTCACGTACGTGACGCCCCTCGCGGTGAGCAAGACGGTCCACAAGGTCGTATGGCAGGGAGCCGGGAGCCCGCTCGTCGACGGTGAGCCGGTGCTCGTGGACTTCTGGCTCGAGGACGCGAGCGATGCGACGGTCGTCAAGGAGAGCTACTCGAGCAGCCCCACACCTCGCCCGCTCACCGTCGAGGACCTCGGCCAGGACCTCTACGACACCCTGCACGGTCAGCGGGTCGGGGCGCGCCTGCTGCAGATCAGCCCCGCTCCGGGCAGCGGCGCGGCCGACTACCCGACGGTGACGGTGCTCGACGTGCTCGCCACGCGAGCCTCGGGCGAACCCGTGACCCCGCGCGAGGGGCTCCCCCCGGTCACGCTCGGCAGCGACGGCTCGCCGTCGATCACGGCGTCGACCGCCGCGCCGCCGACCGACCTCGTGACGCAGCCGCTGATTCGAGGTGCCGGCGCCCAGGTGGCGGACGGCGACACGGTCACCGTGCAGTACACGGGCTTCGCGTGGACGACCGGGGAGCCGTTCGAGTCGACGTGGACCAACCGCAGCCCGGTCTCGTTCGATCTCACGATGGTGCCGGCGTGGGCAAGCCTCGTGGAGCAGCCCGTCGGGAGCCAGGTGATGCTCGTGGTGCCTCCGACGTACCCGCTCGGTGCGACGCAGAGCGAAGAGCTCAAGGGCCAGACCATCGTGTTCGTCATCGACATCCTCGCGACGGGCCCTGCGCCCGTCGCCGGCTGACAGGAGACCTGGCACATGACGCTCGCGCTGCGGGTCATCCCGTGCCTCGATGTCGACGCTGGTCGCGTCGTCAAGGGCGTGAACTTCGAGAACCTGCGCGACGCCGGGGACCCGGTCGAGCTGGCCCGCCGGTACGACGCCGAGGGTGCGGACGAGATCACCTTCCTCGACGTGTCGGCGTCGTCGGGCGACCGCGCCACGATGTACGACGTGGTCAGGCGCACGGCCGAGGAGGTGTTCGTCCCGCTGACGGTCGGTGGCGGTGTGCGCTCGGCGGACGACGTCGACCGGTTGCTGCGGGCAGGGGCCGACAAGGTCGGGGTCAACACGGCCGCCATCGCGCGACCTGAGCTCATCGAGGAGATCGCGGAACGGTTCGGCAGCCAGGTGCTCGTCCTGTCGGTCGACGCGCGCCGGGTGACGGGTGACGTCCGCACCGGGTCGGGGTACGAGGTGACGACGCACGGTGGCCGTCGGGGCACCGGCATCGACGCTGTGGAGTGGGCGGCACATGCTGCGGCTCTCGGCGCCGGGGAGATCCTGCTGAACTCGATGGACGCCGACGGCACGACGGCCGGCTTCGACCTCGAGATGCTGCGCGACGTGCGGAGCGAGGTCACGGTCCCGCTCATCGCGAGCGGCGGTGCCGGGACTGCGCAGCACTTCGTGGAGGCGGCCAGGGCGGGGGCCGACGCGGTGCTCGCCGCGAGCGTCTTCCACTTCCGGACGCTCACGATCGGCGAGGTCAAGGACCACTTGCGGGCCGCGGGCATCACCGTCCGATGACGCCGGGCGGTCAGGCTGTCGGCAGGACCGCCCGCACGGCCTCGACGTCCTGCGGCGCGCCCTCGATCCTGACCTCGGCGGCGGCGCCGCGACCGAACGCGTGCAGCAGCAGCTCTCCGACCTCTCCACGGATCACCACCGTCCCGTGCCCGCCCGGCGCGCGGCGTACCCGTCGGCGCACGCCGTCAGGCCGGACGAGGACGACTCCCGTCGGTACGCGCCGGTAGATCGACGTGCCACGGGTGAGCGAGCTCCACAGCGCCTCGACGTGCTCGGGCTCGAGCGCGCGCGGCGGCACCGGCCCGCCGCCCCGCCGCACGTCCTCGGTGTGCACGAAGAACTCGACGAGGTTCACCTGTTCGCCGGCCCAGGACAGCGGGCTCCACGCGGCGGGCTCGCTCGCAACCCGTGACACCAGGTCGCGGTAGGCCCCCTCGGACCGTGCGGTGTCCCCGAGCTCCTCGACCGCCCGCTCCGTGCGTGCGGCGAGGGCCGGGACGACGATGCCTGCCCCCGCGAGCGGCGAGTGCTCGCGAAGCACGAGGTGCGCCGCGAGATGGCGGCTCTGCCACCCCTCGCACAGCGTCGGGGCGTCGGGTCCGGCGTCGGCGAGAGCCTCGGCGAGCTGTGCGCGGGCGGTGCGGTGCCATGTCATGCCGGAATAATCCCATGGCCGCAGGGGGCTCACGTGCGATGATGCTCGACGCCCCGCCACCGGAAGGTTCTCGCTTGCACCCGCGCGACCGAACACCGACGCGGGCCGCGCTGACAGGTTCGGCGCTGCGCCGTTCGGTCCAGCTCCTGAGCCGGGGGATGGCCTCCGAGCCTCGCACCTACGCGTTCGCGGTCGGGTCGTCGGCCGTCTTCGGTGCGACGACCGTGGCGATCAGCCAGGTGCTGGGCAAGGTGACGAACGAGGTCGTGGTGCCGGCGCTCGACGGGTCCGCGAGCGCACGCGACGGCATCTGGCCGGCCGGGCTCGCCATCGCCGCGGTGGCGCTCGCGCTCGCGGCCGGGGTCGCCGGACGCCGGATCTTTGCGGGGATGGGCTACGTCGACCTGCAGGCCGGCCACCGGACGCGCATCACGCGCCAGCTCCTGCGCCTGCCGATGTCGTGGCACCGACGCCACGCGACCGGCCAGCTGCTGTCGAACGCGAGCTCCGACGTCGAGGCGGCGACCTCGGTCTTCAACCCGCTGCCGTTCGCGCTCGGTGTCGTGGTCATGTTCGTGGTCGCGGCCGTCGCTCTCCTGACGACCGACGTGTGGATCGCGCTCGCGGCGTTCGTCATCCTGCCGGTGGTCATCGGGGTGAACGTCCTGTTCGAGCGCCGGATGACGCCCGCCGCGACGCGCGCCCAACAGCTGCGGGGGGAGGTCGCCGACGTCGCCCACGAGAGCTTCGAGGCGGCGCTCGTCGTGAAGTCGCTCGGGACCGAGGACCGGGAGGAGGCGCGGTTCGCGGAGCGGGCGATGCGCCTGCGGGACGCCAACATCCGCCTCGGCGTCGTCCGTGCCGTCTTCGACCCGGTGATGGACCTCCTGCCGGGGCTCGGGACGCTGCTGGTGCTCGTCGTCGGCACGGCGCGCGTCGCCGCGGGCGCCATGAACACGGGGGACATCGTGGCTGCCGCATACCTGCTGACCCTGCTCGCTGTGCCGGTCCGCGCGTTCGGCTGGGTCCTGGGCGACCTGCCGCGCGCCCTGGTGGGCTACGAGCGCATCGCCGGCGTGCTGGACGCCGGTGGCGAGCGGGCGCACGGCGACCGGGAGCTGCCCGCGAACGGCCGCGGTGCGCGGGTCGAGCTCCGCGGGGTCGGTGTGCGGGTGCCGCTGCGGCCGAGCCTGCCGCAGAGCGCCTCCGACCCGGAGGACGCGGTCCTGCTCGAGGACATCGACCTCGACCTGGCGCCGGGCCGGACCGTCGCGCTCGTCGGGCCGACAGGCGCCGGCAAGACGACGCTCGTCACGCTGCTCAACCGGCTGTGGGACCCGACGTCGGGCACGGTCCTGATCGACGGGGTCGACGTGCGGGACGTCCGCCCGGCCGACCTCGCCGCGCAGGTCGCGCTCGTCGCGCAGTCGGCGTTCGTCTTCGAGGACACCGTCCGCGGCAACGTGACGCTGTGCGACGACGGGGAGCCCGGGGCGCCCACGGACGGGGAGGTCTGGGACGCGCTGCGCCTGGCGCGCGTCGACGGGGTCGTGGCTGCGCTGCCCGGTGGTCTCGACGCGCCGCTCGGGGAGCGCGGTTCGAGCCTGTCGGGCGGTCAGCGGCAACGGCTCGCGCTCGCCCGGGCGCTCGTGCGGTCGCCTCGTGTGCTGGTGCTCGACGACGCGACGTCCGCCGTCGACCCGCGCGTCGAGCAGCAGATCCTCACGGGTCTGCGGGCCACGGCGCCGGGTGACGGGCGTGCGTTCGCGCCGACGGTCGTCATGGTCGCCTACCGGATGTCCTCGGTGCTGCTCGCCGACGAGGTCGTGCACCTCGACTCCGGGCGGGTCGTGGACCGCGGCACGCACGACGAGCTGTTGGAACGCGACCCGGGCTACCGCGACCTGGCGACCGCGTACGAGCGAGAGTCGGAGCGCCGGGCCGTCGCGGCGGACGTCGACAGCGAGCCGCGGGGCCAGACGCCGCCGCCGGGGCTGGGCCGGTGACGGACACGGACGCGTCGGCGGACCACACCATCGGCTCGTCGGGGACCCTGGGCGTGTGGGCGACCCTGCGCCGCGGCGTGCAGGTCTCGCCGCAGCTGCTCGAGGGGTTCCGGGTCACGATGCTGCTCGCGGTGCTCGCGGCGTGCGGGCGCGTCCTCGTGCCGATCGCCGTGCAGCAGACCATCGACTCCGGAGTGCTCGCGTCCGCCGGTCCTGACGTGGCACGGGTCGCCGGCCTCGCTGCCCTCGCCGCGGTCGGGCTGCTGCTGGGCGGCGCGTGCGCGGCGCTCGTCAACGTGCGGCTCATCCGGGCGAGCGAGCGCGGGCTCGCGACCCTGCGGGTCACGGCGTTCCGACACGTCCACGACCTGTCGATCCTTGCTCAGGACACCGAGCGTCGCGGTTCGCTCGTGTCGCGTGTGACGTCGGACGTCGACACCATCTCGCTGTTCGTGCAGTGGGGCGGCATCATGCTGCTCGTCTCGATCCTGCAGATCGCGGTCGCGACGGGCCTCATGGCCGTGTACTCGTGGCAGCTCACGGTCCTCGTGTGGCTGTGCTTCGTCCCGCTGCTCGTCATCCTCGGTCCGCTGCAGAAGCGTGTCAATGTCGCCTACACGCGAGTGCGGGAGCGCGTGGGCGCGCTGCTCGGTGCGATCTCCGAGGCCGTGGTGGGGGCCGAGACGATCCGGGCGTACGGCGCCCAGGCGCGCACGCAGCGGCGCATCGACACCGCGATACGTGCGACCCGTGACGCCGCGGTGCGCGCCCAGAACCTCGTCGCCCTCGTGTTCTCGAGCGGGGTGCTCGTCGCGAACCTCGTCCTCGCCGTCGTCGTCGTGGCCGGGACGTACCTGGGTGTCGCGGGCGCGCTGTCGGCCGGCAAGCTGTTGGCCTTCCTGTTCCTCGTCCAGCTGTTCACCGGTCCGGTGCAGATGGCGACCGAGGTGCTGAACGAGCTCCAGAACGCCGTCGCGGGCTGGCGTCGGGTCCTCGCCGTGATCGACACCCCCATCCAGGTGGTCGACGCCGGTGCTGCCGGCGTCGCGTCGCCGCGAGGACCCGCGACCATCGAGCTGCGCGGAGTGGGGTTCGCCTACCCGGACGGTCCGCCCGTCCTGAGTGGCATCGACCTGACGATCCCGGCCCGGACCTCGGTGGCCGTCGTCGGCGCCACCGGGTCCGGCAAGACGACCGTCGCCAAGCTCATCGTCCGGCTCATGGACCCCACGCACGGCCAGGTGCTGCTCGACGGCGTCGACCTGCGCGCCATCCGGCTCTCCGAGCTCCGCGGCCGCGTCGTCATGGTGCCGCAGGAGGGGTTCCTGTTCGACGCGACCCTGCTCGAGAACGTCGTGTACGGGCTGCCGGGCCTGGACGTCCCCTCGTACGAGCCGGTGGTGCGCGTCGCCGTGGAGAACCTCGGCCTGACCGGCTGGCTCGACGAGCTGCCGCAGGGGCTCGCGACCCCGGTGGGGCAGCGGGGGGACCGGCTGTCAGCGGGCGAACGTCAGCTTGTCGCTCTCGTGCGCGCCTACCTCGCCGAGGCCGACCTGCTCGTGCTCGACGAGGCGACCTCGGCGGTCGACCCGGCGACGGAGGTACGGATCGCTCGCGCGCTCGACTCGCTCACGCACGGGCGCAGCACCGTGACGATTGCGCACCGGCTCTCCACCGCGGAGGCGTCCGACCTCGTGGTCGTCGTCGACGCCGGCCGTGTGGTCGAGGTCGGCCACCACACCGACCTCGTGGCGGACGGCGGCGTCTACGCCGCGATGCACCGGTCGTGGGTCTCCCAGACACGGTGACGGGGCGCCGTGGCAAGATCGCGGGGTGCCCGACCAGCCCACCTCCGCCGCAGCCCCTTCGACCGCAGCACCCTGGACCGCCAGCTCCTCGACCGGGCCCGTCGCGTCGACCTCGTCGGCGCTCGACCCCGAGATCGCTGCGCTGCTCAAGCGCGACGACGCGGGTCTCGTCGCCGCGGTCGTGCAGCAGCACGACACGGGGGAGGTCCTCATGGTCGGCTGGATGGACGACGAGGCGCTGCGACGGACCCTGACGAGCGGGCGCGTGACGTTCTGGAGCCGGTCGCGCAGGGAGTACTGGCGCAAGGGCGACACGTCGGGCCACGCGCAGTACGTGCAGTCGGTCGCGATCGACTGCGACGGCGACGCGCTCCTGGTCCGTGTCGACCAGGTCGGCGCCGCCTGCCACACCGGCGCACGCACGTGCTTCGACGCGGGAGGCCCGCTGCCGGCCGTCGTCGGCCACCGCCCGACCCCGGGCGTCCCGTCGAACCCCGAAGGAGCCTCATGACCACGCCCGCCGCCGCGCCCGCCCCGGTGCAGGTCCCGTGGGGCTCGACGTGGCCGGCGCTCGCGGACTTCCGCACCCTCGCGTCGGACCGTCGGGTGATCCCGGTGGTCCGCCGGCTCCTCGCGGACGACGTCACACCGGTCGGCCTGTACCGGACGCTCGCCGGCGGGCGACCGGGCACGTTCGTGCTCGAGTCCGCCGAGCAGGACGGCACCTGGTCGCGGTACTCGTTCATTGGCGTGCGCTCGCGCGCGACCCTGACGACCCGCGACGGCCAGGCGGTCTGGAGCGGCGACGTCCCGGTCGGGGTCCCGCTCGACGGCGCGCCTCTCGACGTCCTCGCCGAGACCCTCGAGGTCCTGCGGACGCCGGCGGTGCCCGGGCTGCCGCCGCTCACGAGCGGTCTCGTGGGCGCGCTCGGGTGGGACATCGTGCGCCAGTGGGAGCCGACCCTGCCCGCCAAGGCGCCCGAGGAGCTCGGCGTGCCCGAGATGACGCTGTGCCTCGTGAGCGATCTCGTCGTCGTCGACCACCTCGACGGCTCCGTGTGGCTCGTGGCGAACGCGATCAACTTCGACAACACCGACGCGCGCGTGGACGACGCGTACGCCGACGCGCTCGCGCGGCTCGGGGCGATGCAGGACGCGTTGCAGCACCCGGCGCCGCCGGCGGCCGCGGTGCTCGCCGACGCCGGGGAGCCCGAGCTCGAGTTCCGCTCGACGCGCGCCGAGTTCGAGGCGTCGGTGCGCACCGGGCAGGAGGCGATCCGCGACGGCGAGGTGTTCCAGGTCGTCATCTCCCAACGCCTCGACCTCGACTGCCCCGCCGCACCGATCGACGTGTACCGCGTGCTGCGGACCATCAACCCGAGCCCATACATGTACTACCTGCAGCTCCAGGACGCGGACGGCAACGACTTCGCCGTCGTCGGCTCCAGCCCCGAGACGCTCGTGAAGGTCACCGACGGCCGGGTCGTGACGTTCCCGATCGCCGGGTCACGGCCCCGCGGCGCGACGCCCGAGCAGGACCTGGCGCTCGCGGACGAGCTGCTCGCGGACCCCAAGGAGCGTGCCGAGCACATCATGCTCGTCGACCTGTCCCGCAACGACCTGGTCAAGGTCTGCGAGCCGGCGAGCGTCGAGGTCGTCGAGTTCATGGCGGTCAAGCGCTTCAGCCACATCATGCACATCTGCTCGACGGTCGTCGGGCACCTGCGCGAGGGGGCGACCGCGCTCCAGACGCTGATCGCGGCGTTCCCGGCCGGGACGCTCTCCGGGGCGCCGAAGCCCCGCGCGATCGCCTTGATCGACGAGATCGAGCCGGCACGCCGGGGGATCTACGGCGGGACGGTCGGTTACTTCGACCTCGCGGGTGACATGGACATGGCCATCGCGATCCGCACGGCTCTCATCCGGAACGGTCGGGCGAGCGTCCAGGCGGGCGGGGGGATCGTCGCCGACTCGGTGCCGGGGCTCGAGTACGAGGAGTCGCGCAACAAGGCGGCTGCGGCGGTCAGGGCCGTGCAGATCGCCGCGCGGCTCAGATCGGCCCGCGGGTGAGCGAGGGCTCTCGCCGCGGCCGATGGGTCGTGGCGCTGCTGGTCGCTGCGGCCGCGACGGCCGGCTCCACCGTGCCCGCGTGGTTCAGGGCGTCCGGGACGAGCGCGCTCACCGGTGGCGTCGAGGTCGCGGTCCCGGGTGGCCAGGCGGCGCCCGGGGTCCTCGCGGCCGCGGTGGTGCTGCTCGCGGCCGCGGCCGCGGTCGGACTCGTCGGGCGGCTGGCCCGCTGGGTCGTCGTCGCGGTCGTGGCTGCCGCGGGTGTCGTCGTCCTCGTGTCGGTCGTCGGCGTGCTCCGGGACCCCGAACCGGTCGCCACGGTCGCCGTCGCTGCTGTCACGGGGGTGACCGAGCTCGCCGGTCCCGTCGCAGCGACACCATGGCCCTGGGTCGCGTGCGCCCTGGGGCTGCTCGACCTGCTCGCAGGGCTCGGCCTCGCTCGTGCCTCGGCGCGGTGGGGTGCGTCGTCGCGCCGGCACGAGCCGACGACGTCGGCCGCGACCGCCGAGGTCGACGACGACCGGTCGGCCTGGGACGCCCTGACCCGCGGCGACGACCCGACCGCGGGCTGAGCACTCGCCGTGATCGCCGAGGATCCGGACGAGGTGTCAGATACGCTGGGCGTCGATCCGAGAACGAGGAGCGTCGCCCCCCATGGCCGATCAGTCCGTCGAACGTCGCGCCGAGCGCGCGGTCCCCGCGCAGGCCCCCGTCCGTGACCTGTCCTACCTGCCGCCGAGCGCACCTCCGACCAACCACGGGCACACGACCGCGGCCTGGACGACGGTCATCGTCGTGCTCGTCGGCGCGGTCCTGTCCTCCGTCGCGATGATCTTCGCGGCCGTCCCGCTCGTCTGGGCCGGAGGCGTCGTCATCGTGCTCGGGATCGTCGCGGGCAAGGTCCTCCAGATCCTCGGCTACGGCCAGGGCGGCGCAGCGACGCTGGCCAAGCAGGCGCGCACCGGCGGCCACTGAGCCGCAGCGCATCGCTTGCTGACGCGGCGCCGGTGTCGGCGCATCGACGCGTCCGGACCCGTGCCGGCAGCCGACGCGCTATCGTCCAGCACAGTGGCGGTCGTCACACGTCGTCCGTCCGGCCCGACGCGATCTCAGGAGGCCTGATGTCGACCCCGAACGAGCCGCAGGACCCGTATGCCGTCGGCGGCCAGCCCGTGCAGCCCGGCGACGGCCCACCCGAGCCGCCCGCTGAGCCCACGTTCCCCGCTGCCCCGCCGTACGGCGCACCGCCCGTCCAGCCTCAGCAGCCCGGGTACCCGGTCGGCCAGCCCGGCTACCCGGCGGCGCCGCCCTACGGCGCACCGACCGTCCAGCCCGCCGACCCGGCGGCCCCGCCCTACGGCGCGAGCCCGCCCTATGGCGCGACCCCGTACCCGGCGGCATCTGCGTACGGTGCTGCGCCCGGCTACGGCGGCGCGTACGCCTACCCGAAGAACAACCTCGCGATCTGGTCGATCGTCCTCGCGGTCCTCGGCATCGTCCTGCTGTGCGGCCCGTTCACGGGTATCCCCGCGGTGATCCTCGGGAACAACGCGAAGCGAGCCGTCGCGTCCGGAGAGGCCAACAACGGGAGCCTGGCGACGGCCGGGATCATCGTCGGATGGATCGCGATCGGCCTCGCGGTGCTCGGAGCTGCGCTCTTCGCCCTCCTGGTGGCCAACGCGGGCAGCTGGAGCGACTACGTCGACACGTACTCGACCACGCGCTAGCGGCGGCCTCGCGGTCGTGCGGCACCCCGTGGCGGACCTCGACCGCCTGCGGGGACCCCTCGTCGTCGGCGGGCTCGTGGCCGCCGCGACGGCGTACGTGGCGGTCGTGGACCCGAGCTCGCCCGGCCACTACCTCGGGTGCCCGCTCTACGTCCTGACGGGCCACTTCTGCGCGGGGTGCGGCGCGCTGCGCGCCACTCACGACCTCGCGCACGGTGACCTCGCGGGAGCCTGGGCGATGAACCCGCTGTGGGTCGTGGTGGTGCCGCTGCTCGTCGTCGCCTGGCTGTGCTGGACCGCCCGATCATGGTGCGGCCCGGCCGCAGCGAGCGATGTTCCCGCCGTCCGGCGTGGCGTCTGGGTCCCGTGGGTCGTGCTCGTGGTGACCGTGGCGTTCACGGTCCTGCGCAACGTGCCGGTCCTCGCGCCGTGGCTCGCGCCCTGATCCACACGCCCCGGGTGCACCGCGTCAGCCGGACGGCCGGCGCTGCTGGCGAGGCGGTCTGCGGTCGACGGGCGACGTCCGAGTCCTGATCGCGTGGTCTGTCCCCCTCGCGGTCGCCTCTACGATGGCGGCAGGGCCGCGGCCGTCACAGGCGCGGCGGCTCGACGACGAGGGGAGTGAGGCACCGATGACCGTGCTGGACGAGATCGTCGCAGGCGTTCGAGAGGATCTGGCGCAACGCGAGGCCGCGACGCCATTGGCAGCAGTCAAGGAACGCGCAGGCCGCATGACCGAGGCCAAAGACTGCATCAGTCGGCTGCGCGTCAGCGACGCCGTGACGGTCATCGCCGAGGTCAAGCGCTCGAGCCCGAGCCGCGGCTCCCTCGCGTCGATCGCCGATCCCGCCGCGCTCGCGCTCGAGTACGAGAAGGGCGGCGCCGCCGTCATCTCGGTCCTGACCGAGCAGCGGAAGTTCAACGGCTCGCTCGCCGACCTGGACTCTGTCCGGGGCGCGGTCGACATCCCCGTGCTGCGCAAGGACTTCATCGTCACCCCGTACCAGGTCTGGGAGGCGCGAGCGCACGGCGCCGACCTCGTCCTGCTCATCGTCGCCGCCCTCGAGCAGACGGTGCTGACGTCCCTCATCGAGCGCGTGCACTCCCTGGGGATGACTGCGCTCGTCGAGGTGCACGACGTCGACGAGGTCGCCCGGGCGGTCGATGCGGGCGCCAAGGTCATCGGGGTCAACGCGCGCAACCTCAAGACGCTCGACGTCGACCGGACCACGTTCGCCCGGGTCGCACCGTCGATCCCCGCGGGGATCGTGAAGATCGCCGAGTCGGGTGTCCGCGGCCCGCACGACGTCATGGACTACGCGCGGGCAGGGGCGGACGCCGTGCTTGTCGGCGAGGCGCTCGTCACCGACGAGGCTCCCCGCAAGTCGGTCGCCGACCTCGTCGCCGCCGGGGCGCACCCCTCGTTGCGGGCGGTCCGGCAGTGAGCGGGTCGTCCACCGAGCCCGTCACGACCGCGCTCCAGGACGCGCTGGCGTCAGGGCCGCTGAGCACCCACGCGGGGCCGTACTTCGGCAGCTTCGGGGGCCGGTTCGTGCCCGAGGCGCTCATCGCGGCGCTCGACGAGCTCGACGCCGAGTACCACAAGGCGCTCACCGACCCGGCGTTCGGCGCCGAGCTGGCACGGCTCCACAAGACGTACACGGGGCGGCCCAGCCCGCTCACGGAGGTGCCGCGGTTCGCGACGCACGTGGGCGAGGGCATCCGGGTGTTCCTCAAGCGCGAGGACCTCAACCACACCGGCTCGCACAAGATCAACAACGTGCTCGGACAGGCGCTGCTGGTCAAGCGCATGGGCAAGACCCGGGTCATCGCCGAGACGGGTGCGGGCCAGCACGGCGTCGCGACCGCGACCGCCGCCGCGCTCATGGACCTCGAGTGCACGGTGTACATGGGCGAGGAGGACATGCGCCGCCAGGCCCTCAACGTCGCGCGCATGCGCCTGCTCGGTGCCGAGGTCGTCCCCGTGACGATCGGCACGCGCACGCTCAAGGACGCGATCAACGAGGCGCTGCGGGACTGGGTCGCGAACGTCGACTCGACCCACTACCTGCTCGGCACCGTCACGGGGCCGCACCCGTTCCCGGAGATGGTGCGCGACTTCCACAAGATCATCGGCGAGGAGGCCAAGGTGCAGCTCGCCGAGGAGATCGGCCGGTTGCCCGACGCCGTCGCGGCCTGCGTCGGCGGCGGGTCCAACGCGATGGGGATCTTCAACGCGTTCCTCGACGAGCTGGGCGTCCGGCTGTTCGGGTTCGAGGCGGGCGGCGAGGGCATCGCCTCCGGACGGCACGCGGCGCGGTTCAGCGGTGGGGCGACGGGTGTGCTGCAGGGCACCAAGTCGTACCTGCTCCAGGACGAGGACGGCCAGACGCTCCCGAGCCACTCGGTCTCGGCCGGGCTCGACTACCCGAGCGTCGGCCCCGAGCACGCCTGGCTCCACGACATCGGCCGGGCCGAGTACCGCCCGGTGACCGACGTCGAGGCGATGGACGCGTTCCAGGTGCTGTGCCGCACCGAGGGGATCATCCCCGCGATCGAGTCCGCGCACGCCCTCGCGGGGGTGATCAAGCTCGGTCCCGAGGTCGCAAGCTGGTCGCTCCCGGCGGGGCAGGCCCCGGTCATCCTCATCAACCTGTCGGGACGCGGCGACAAGGACGTCGCGACCGCCGCGAAGTGGTTCGGGCTGATCGACGAGCAGGCTGCCGCCGCGCCCACCGAAGGGGCGCAGCTGTGAGCCCCGTCGAGGTCCGGCGTCGCACTGGTGACCTGCTCACCCGGCTGGCTGCCGGGACCGCGGACTCGCCCGGGCGCGCGGCATTCATCGGCTACCTGCCGCTCGGCTACCCCGACGTGCCCGGGTCGGTCGACGCGGCGCTCGCCATGGTCGACGGCGGCGTGGACATCGTCGAGCTCGGCCTGCCGTACTCCGACCCGGTCATGGACGGCCCGACCATCCAGCACGCGGTCGAGCACGCGCTCGCCGGCGGCGCGCGGGTGCGGGAGATCTTCGGGGCGGTGGAGCGGGTGGCCGCGTCCGGCGCGCCCGTGCTCGTCATGTCGTACTGGAACCCCGTGCTGCGCTACGGGGTCGAGAAGTTCGCGCGTGACCTGGCCTCCGCCGGCGGTGCGGGGCTCATCACCCCCGACCTGATCCCGGACGAGGCGGGGGAGTGGATCGCCGCGTCGGAGGAGCACGGCCTCGACCGGGTCTTCCTCGTGGCCCCCAGCTCCACCCCTGAGCGGCTCGCCTCGACGTCGGCCGCGTCTCGCGGGTTCGTCTACGCGGCGTCGACCATGGGCGTCACGGGGGAGCGCGGGACCGTCGGGACCCACGCCGAGCAGCTCGTCGCGGACACGCGAGCCGCGGGCGCCGAGCACGTGTGCGTCGGCCTCGGGGTCTCCCGCGCCGCGCAGGCCGCGGAGGTCGCGCGGTATGCCGACGGCGTGATCGTGGGGTCGGCCCTCGTGCGGGCGCTCCTCGAGGCGGACGACCGCACGTCGGGGCTCGACGCGCTGAGGGCGGTGGCGGCCGATCTCGCGGCGGGCGTGCGCGGGGCGCGACGATGACGGGGACGGCGCTGACGGCTCTCGCGGGCAAGGCGGGGGCGCTCGCGCTGCCCGCGTCGATCCCCAGCCCGTCGCAGGGTGTGTGGAATCTCGGACCCTTCCCGCTGCGGGCCTACGCGTTGGCGATCCTGCTGGGCATCGTCGCCGCTGTGATCCTGACCCGACGGCGTTGGGTCGAGCGTGGCGGGATCGCCGACGACGTCCTCGAGATCGTGTTCTGGGCCGTGCCGTTCGGCATCGTCGGCGGCCGGGTCTACCACGTGATCAGCTCGCCCGACGCGTACTTCGGGCCCGGGGGGCACCCGTGGAAGGCCTTCGCTATCTGGGAGGGCGGGCTCGGCATCTGGGGTGCGATCGCACTCGGCGGGCTCGGCGCCTGGATCGGATGCCGTCGCCAGGGCGTGCGGACGCCGGCGTTCGCCGACGCGGTCGCGCCCGGCCTCCTCGTCGCCCAGGCCATCGGCCGGCTGGGCAACTGGTTCAACCAGGAGCTGTTCGGCGGTCCGACCACGCTGCCGTGGGGCCTGCAGATCGATGACGCGCACCTCCCCGCCGGGTACCCCTCCGGGACGCTCTTCCACCCGACGTTCCTGTACGAGCTGCTCTGGAACCTCGCGGCGGCAGCGGTCCTCATCTGGCTCGACCGCCGGTTCAAGCTCGGTCACGGTCGGGTGTTCGCCCTCTACGTGGTGCTCTACACGAGCGGGCGGCTGTGGATCGAGCTCCTGCGCATCGACCCCGCGCACACCATCGGCCCGTTCCGGCTCAACGTCTGGACCTCCATCGTCGTCGGCCTCGGAGCGCTGGTAGCGTTCGTCGTGGTCTCACGGCGGCATCATGGTCGCGAGACGACGCTCCTGCGAGATCCACCGGCAACGCAGGGCGACGAAGAGACGGCACCGGAAGCCACCCGCTGACCGCGGCCGTAGTGTGACCTACCACACAAGTATCGACGAGACTGCCCCGAAACCCGGGCGGGTATCGTCGCCACGCGTTCGGGCCGATGACGTCCCGCGTAACCCTTCTGTTCGTGTTGGGCCCCGATAGCCGGGGAAATCGTGAGGACGGTTCAGATGTCCGCGTCGCCCGTGATCCCCGGTGGACTGCGTGCCCCGTCCGCACTCGGTCTGTACGACCCAGCGACCGAGCGTGACGCGTGCGGCTTCGCCTTCGTCGCGACCCTGCGGGGGACGCCCGGCCGCGACATCGTCGACGCCGGGCTGACGGCGCTGCTCAACCTCGACCACCGCGGCGCCGTGGGCGCCGAGGAGGACAGCGGCGACGGTGCGGGGATCCTCACCCAGATCCCGGACGCCTTCCTGCGCGACGTCGTCGACGCCGAGCTGCCGCCCGTCGGCCAGTACGCGATCGGCCTGGCGTTCCTGCCGGTCGAGCAGGACGCGATGTGCGCCGCGATGCGCGCGATCGAGGCGATCGCTGCCGAGGAGAAGCTCGACGTCCTCGCCTGGCGCGACGTCGCCGTGACCGTGGACCTCGTCGGGCCGACCGCGCGGTCGTCGATGCCGGCATTCCGCCAGCTCGTCGTCGCGGACCCGTCGCGTGAGCTCGCGGGCGTCGACCTCGACCGCCGCACGTACCGGCTGCGCAGGCGCGTGGAGCGCGAGGTCGGCGTGTACTTCGCGTCGCTGTCGTCCCGCACGATCGTCTACAAGGGCATGCTGACCACCGGCCAGCTCGAGCCCTTCTTCGCCGACCTGTCCGACCCGCGCTACGCGAGCGAGCTCGCGCTCGTGCACTCACGGTTCTCGACGAACACGTTCCCGTCGTGGCCGCTCGCCCAGCCGTTCCGCATCGTCGCGCACAACGGCGAGATCAACACCGTGCGCGGCAACCGCAACTGGATGTCGGCCCGCGAGGGGACGCTCGAGAGCGAGGCTCTGGGCGACCTGGCGCCGCTCCTCCCGGTCTGCACCCCGGGCGGCAGCGACTCCGGCAGCTTCGACGAGGTCCTCGAGCTCCTGCACCTCGCGGGGCGCCCGTTGCCGCACGCGATCATGATGATGATCCCCGAGGCGTGGGAGAAGCATCAGCAGATGGACCCCGCGCGGCGGGCCTTCTACGAGTACCACTCGACTCTGATGGAGCCGTGGGACGGTCCGGCGGCGATGACCTTCACCGACGGCACGCTCATCGGAGCGGTCCAGGACCGCAACGGGCTGCGTCCGGGACGTTTCTGGGTGACCGAGGACGGTCTGGTCGTGCTCGCGAGCGAGGCCGGTGTGCTTGACCTCGACCCCTCGACCGTGGTGCGCAAGGGTCGGCTCGAGCCGGGTCGGATGTTCCTCGTCGACACCGGGCAGGGTCGGATCATCGAGGACGACGAGGTCAAGGCGCAGCTCGCTGCGCAGCGGCCGTACGCGCAGTGGGTCCGGGAGAACTCGATCTCGCTCGACCAGCTCCCCGAGCGCGAGCACGTGCGCCACTCGGCTGCGTCGGTGCGTCGTCGCCAGCGCGCGTTCGGCTACACCGAGGAAGAGCTGAAGATCATCCTCGGGCCCATCGCCACGAACGCGGCGGAGCCGCTCGGCGCGATGGGCTCGGACACCCCGGTGGCCGTGCTGTCGAGCCGGCCGCGTCTGCTCTTCGACTACTTCACCCAGATGTTCGCGCAGGTCACGAACCCGCCGCTCGACGCGATCCGCGAAGAGCTCGTCACGGCGCTCGCCGGCGCGATCGGACCCGAGCCCAACCTGCTCGACGACACCCCGCTGCACGCGCGCAAGCTCCTGCTGAACTTCCCGGTGCTCGACAACGACGAGCTCGCCAAGATCGTGCACATCGACCGTGACCCCCAGCTCGCGGGTGTGTTCCGCGCGATCACCGTCCGCGGCCTGTACAAGGTCGACGGTGGCGGCGCCGCGCTCGAGGCACGACTCGAGGAGATCTTCGCGCAGGTCGACAGCGCGATCGCGGCCGGCGTGTCCTTCATCGTCCTGTCGGACCGTGACGGCGACGCCGACCTCGCACCGATCCCGTCGCTGCTGCTGTCGAGCGCCGTGCACCATCACCTGCTGCGTCAGCGCACCCGCACACGCGTCTCGCTCGTGGTCGAGGCGGGCGACGTCCGCGAGGTGCACCACGCCGCGCTGCTCATCGGATACGGCGCGGCCGCGGTCAACCCGTACCTCGCGATGGAGAGCGTCGAGGACCTGGCACGCAGCGGCTACCTGCCGGGTGTCTCGCCCGAGAAGGCCGTCGCGAACCTCATCAAGGCGCTCGGCAAGGGCGTCCTGAAGGTCATGTCGAAGATGGGCATCTCGACGATCGCGTCCTACCGCGGCGCGCAGGTGTTCGAGGCGATCGGGCTCTCGCACGCGCTCGTCGACCGGTACTTCGCCGGCACGACCAGCAGGCTGGACGGCATCGGGCTCGACGTCATCGCTGCCGAGGTCGCGGCGCGGCACGCCGACGCGTACCCGGCGAGCGGCAACCGGCAGCCGCACCAGCGTCTCGCGGTCGGCGGCGAGTACCAGTGGCGGCGCGACGGCGAGGACCACCTGTTCGACCCCGAGACCGTGTTCCGGCTGCAGCACGCGACCCGGACCCGGCAGTTCGACGTGTTCCGCCAGTACTCGAACCGCGTCAACGAGCAGTCGAAGCGGCTCATGACGATGCGCGGCCTCCTGACGTTCCGGACGGGGGTGCGCCCCGCGGTCCCGATCGACGAGGTCCAGCCGGTCAGCGAGATCGTCAAGCGGTTCAGCACGGGCGCGATGTCCTACGGCTCGATCTCCGCCGAGGCCCACGAGACCCTCGCGGTCGCGATGAACTCGATGGGTGCGAAGTCCAACACCGGCGAGGGCGGCGAGGACACCGAGCGCCTCCACGACCCCGCCCGTCGGAGCGCCATCAAGCAGGTCGCCTCCGGTCGGTTCGGCGTCACCTCGGAGTACCTGACGAACGCCGACGACCTCCAGATCAAGCTCGCGCAGGGCGCGAAGCCGGGTGAGGGCGGTCAGCTGCCGGGTCACAAGGTGTACCCGTGGATCGCCGCGACCCGGCACTCGACGCCTGGGGTCGGCCTCATCTCGCCGCCGCCGCACCACGACATCTACTCGATCGAGGACCTCGCCCAGCTGATCCACGACCTGAAGAACGCCAACCCGGTCGCGCGCATCCACACGAAGCTGGTCAGCGAGTTCGGCGTCGGCACGATCGCCGCCGGGGTCGCGAAGGCCCACTCGGACGTCATCCTCATCTCGGGTCACGACGGGGGCACCGGCGCGAGCCCGCTCACGTCGCTCAAGCACGCCGGCACGCCGTGGGAGCTCGGGCTCGCCGAGACCCAGCAGACGCTCGTGCTCAACAACCTGCGGGACCGCGTCGTCGTGCAGGTCGACGGACAGCTGAAGACCGGCCGGGACGTCCTGGTCGGAGCGCTGCTCGGCGCCGAGGAGTTCGGCTTCGCGACGGCTCCGCTGGTCGTCTCGGGCTGCATCATGATGCGCGTCTGCCACCTGAACACGTGCCCGGTCGGGGTCGCGACCCAGGACCCCGAGCTGCGCGAGCGGTTCACGGGCAAGCCGGAGTTCGTCGTGACGTTCTTCGAGTACATCGCCCAGGAGGTGCGCGAGCTGCTCGCCGAGCTCGGCTTCCGCAGCATCGAGGAGGCCGTCGGCCACGTCGAGCTGCTCGACACCGTGCCGGTCATCACGCACTGGAAGGCCCAGGGCCTCGACCTCGAGCCGGTGCTGGCCGTCCCGTCGCCCGTCGAGGGCTCCTCGCTGCGGCACACGACGGGTCAGGACCACGGCCTCGACCGTGCGCTCGACCACCAGCTCATCGCGCTCGCGCAGCCCGCGCTGGACGCCGGGACGCCGGTCCACATCGCGCTCCCGGTCCGCAACGTCAACCGCACCGTCGGCACGCTGCTCGGGCACGAGGTCACGAAGCGCTACGGCGGCGCGGGCCTGCCCGACGGCACGATCGACGTCGAGGTCACGGGTTCCGGCGGGCAGTCGTTCGGCGCCTTCCTGCCGCGCGGCATCACGCTGCGGCTCTTCGGCGACGTCAACGACTACGTCGCCAAGGGCCTGTCGGGCGGCCGCGTCGTCGTGCGCCCCGACCGCAACGCGGTGCTGACGGGCGAGCACAACGTCATCGCCGGCAACGTCATCGGCTACGGCGCGACCTCGGGTGAGGTCTTCCTCCGCGGGCTCGCGGGCGAGCGTTTCGGGGTCCGCAACTCGGGCGCGACGCTGGTCGTCGAGGGCGTCGGGGACCACGGCTGCGAGTACATGACGGGCGGGACGGTGCTCGTGCTCGGGCGGACGGGGCGCAACTTCGCCGCCGGCATGTCGGGTGGGGCGGCGTACGTGCTGGACCTCGAGCCTGCCCTCGTCAACATCGACGCCGTGCGCACGGGCGAGCTGTCGCTCGACGCGCTCGACGACGACGACGCCGAGGTGGTCGAGAGCCTGCTGCGGCGCCACCTCGACGAGACGGCCTCCCCGGTCGCCGCCCAGCTTCTCGTCGACCTCGCCGAGACCCGTGGCCGGTTCACGCGCGTCATCCCCGCCCAGTACGTGCGGGTGCGTCGCGCGCTCGCCGAGGCCGCGGCCGACGGCCGGGACATCGGCGCGCCGGGAGTGTGGGACGAGATCTTGACGGTGGCCCATGGCTGACCCCACGGGCTTCCTCAAGGTCCGGCAGCGCGAGCTGCCGCCGTACCGGCCGGTGCCGGTGCGGATCCTCGACTGGCGTGAGGTCCGGGTGGACCCGGACCGCGCCGAGCTGCCGATGGTCGCCCGGCAGGCCGGGCGCTGCATGGACTGCGGCATCCCGTTCTGCCACAACGGCTGTCCGCTGGGCAACCTCATCCCGAGTGGAACGACCTGGTGCGCACCGGGCACTGGGCGGACGCGAGCGAGCGTCTGCACGCGACGAACAACTTCCCGGAGTTCACCGGGCGGATCTGCCCGGCGCCGTGCGAGTCGAGCTGTGTGCTCGGCATCAGCCAGCCGCCCGTGACGATCAAGAGCGTCGAGGTCACGATCGTCGACGAGGCCTTCGCCCGCGGGTTCGTCGTCCCGCAGGTGCCGCAGCGGCTCACGGGTCACACCGTGGCCGTGGTGGGCTCGGGCCCGGCAGGGCTCGCGGCGGCTCAGCAGCTGACGCGCGCGGGGCACACCGTCGTGGTCTACGAGCGCGACGACGCGATCGGCGGGCTGCTGCGCTACGGCGTCCCGGACTTCAAGCTCGAGAAGCGGCACATCGACCGCCGGCTCGCTCAGATGGAGGCCGAGGGGACGCGGTTTCGCGCCGGGGTCGAGATCGGCCGCGACCTCACCTGGGAGCAGCTGCGCGCACGGTTCGACGCGGTCGTGCTGGCTACCGGCGCGACGGTCCCGCGCGAGCTGGCGCTGCCGGGGCGCGAGCTCGACGGGGTGCACGTCGCGATGGACTACCTGCACCAGTCCAACGCCGTCGTCGCGGGCACCGAGGTGCCGGACCAGATCACGGCGGCGGGCAAGCACGTCGTCGTCATCGGCGGCGGCGACACCGGATCCGACTGCGTCGGCACCGCGGTGCGTCAAGGCGCCGCCTCCGTGACGACGCTGGCGATCGGCAAGCAGCCGCCCACCGAGCGACCCCCGAGCCAGCCGTGGCCGACCGACCCGACCCTGTTCGAGGTCTCGAGCTCGCACGAGGAGGGTGGCGAACGCAGCTACCTCGCCTCGAGCGTCGCGTTCGTCGGTGGGGACGGCGATGCTGCGGGCCGCGTGCGCGCGCTGCGCCTGGCGCGGACCGAGTACCTGCCCGACGGCCGTCGCGTGCCGACGCCGGGCACCGAGCACGACATCCCTGCGGACCTCGTGCTCATCGCGATGGGGTTCACCGGCCCGGAGACGGCCGACCTGACCGCACAGACGGGCGTCGAGCTCACCGGCCGCGGCCTCGTCGCGCGCGCGGAGGACTTCGCGACCTCGGTGCCCGGGGTGTTCGTCGCGGGCGACGCCGGCCGCGGTCAGTCGCTCGTGGTCTGGGCGATCGCCGAGGGGCGGGCCGCCGCAGCGTCCGTCGACCTCTACCTCTCCGGCGGCACCGAGCTCCCCGCGCCGGTCACGGCGACCACGGTGGCCCTGCGCCCCTAGCCCACCCCGACCGACGTCATCGTCGGTACCCATCGAGGGTTCGGACGTCCCGTCCGGCACCTGATCACGACACGAAAGGCCCGGTCAGCACATGCGCGCAGCACGCGTCGATGCCGACGTCGCGGCTACCGGCGACCCGGCGGCGACATCGGTCCGGGACCAGCACCTGGAGGCAGAACGTGGCTGACCCGACCGGATTCCTGAAGGTTCGTGAGCGCGAGCTGCCACCGGACCGCCCCGTCGCGGTGCGGCTGCTCGACTGGTCCGAGGTGCATGCGCACCGCCCGGGCGACACCGGCGACCTCGAGGTCCTCACGCGGCAGGCGGGTCGCTGCATGGACTGCGGCGTGCCGTTCTGCCACAACGGGTGCCCGTTGGGCAACCTCATCCCGGACTGGAACGACCTCGCGTGGCGTGGGCAGTGGGCGGACGCGAGCGAGCGTCTGCACGCCACGAACAACTTCCCGGAGTTCACCGGGCGGATCTGCCCGGCGCCGTGCGAGTCGAGCTGCGTCCTGGGCATCAACCAGCCGCCGGTGACCATCAAGAACGTCGAGGTCACGATCGTCGACGAGGCCTTCGCCCGCGGGTTCGTCGTCCCGCTGATCCCCGACCGGCTGACGGGTCAGACGGTCGCCGTGGTCGGCTCGGGGCCGGCCGGCCTGGCCGCGGCGCAGCAGCTCACGCGTGCGGGGCACACCGTGGCGGTCTACGAGCGCGCCGACCGCGTCGGCGGCCTGCTGCGCTACGGGATCCCCGAGTTCAAGCTCGAGAAGCGGCACGTGGACCGCCGGATCGCCCAGATGGAGGCCGAGGGCACCGTGTTCCGGACCGGCGTCGAGGTGGGTGTCGACATCTCGGGGCGCGAGCTGCGCGACCGGTACGACGCCGTCCTGCTCGCGGTCGGCTCGACCACCGCCCGGGACCTCGTCGTGCCCGGCCGGGAGCTGGGTGGCATCCTCCAGGCGATGGCCTTCCTGCCCGACGCGAACCGTGTCGCCGTCGGCGACGTCGTCGAGGCGCAGGTCACCGCGGCAGGCAAGGACGTCGTCATCATCGGCGGCGGCGACACCGGGGCGGACTGCCTCGGGACGTCCCTGCGGCAGGGCGCGAGGTCGGTCGTCCAGCTGGAGATCATGCCGCACCCGCCCACCGCCCGGCCGGACGCCCAGCCGTGGCCGACGTACCCGATGCTCTACCGCGTCGCGAGCGCCCACGAGGAGGGTGGTGAGCGGCTGTACGCGGTCAGCACCCAGGAGTTCCGTGGCGACGACGACGGCAACGTGCGTGCGCTGCAGCTCGTCGAGGTGGCGATGGTCGACGGCCGGTTCGAGCAGGTCCCGGGGACGGAGCACGAGATCCCGGCCCAGCTCGTCCTGCTCGCCCTCGGCTTCACCGGGCCCGAGCAGGGCCCGCTGCTCGACCAGCTCGAGGTCGAGCTCGGCCCGCGCGGTGCTGTCGCGCGGGCGGACGACTTCGCGACCTCGGTCCCCGGTGTCTACGTCGCGGGCGACGCGGGTCGCGGTCAGTCCCTCGTCGTATGGGCGATCGCCGAGGGCCGGGCAGCTGCGGCCGCGGTGGACACCTACCTCACGGGTGGCACCGAGCTGCCCGCTCCGGTGGCGGCCACCACGATGTCGCTGCGACCGTAGATCACCCGCCCACAGACCCCTCCGACCGAGCTCGATACCTGTTCTCAGACCCCCGGGCCGGGACGTTCGATCCAGGACCCGCCCACGATGAAAGGCCTAGGCTTCACCCATGCGCAGAGCAAAGATCGTATGCACCATCGGTCCCGCGACCGAGTCCGTCGAGCAGATCCAGGCACTCGTCGACGCCGGTATGGACGTCGCCCGGCTGAACCGCAGCCACGGCGACACCGAGGTCCACCAGCGCGTCTACGACAACGTCCGCGCCGCGTCGCAGGCGTCCGGCCGCTCGGTCGCCGTCCTCGTCGACCTGCAGGGCCCGAAGATCCGCCTCGGCCGGTTCGTCGAGGAGAAGCACGAGCTGGCGGTCGGCGACACCTTCACCATCACGACCGAGGATGTCCCCGGCACCAAGGAGCTCGTCTCCACGACCCACAAGGGTCTCCCGAACGACGCCCGCGTCGGCGACCCGATCCTCATCGACGACGGCCGCATCCTCCTGCGGGTCACCGCGGTCGACGGCCCCCGCGTCGTCACCCGCGTCGAGGTCGGCGGTCCGGTCTCGAACAACAAGGGTCTGAACCTGCCGGGTGTCGCCGTCTCGGTCCCCGCGATGAGCGACAAGGACGAGGCCGACCTCCGCTGGGCGGTCCGCGTCGGCGCCGACATCATCGCGCTGTCGTTCGTCCGCTCCGCGGCCGACTACGACGACGTCCGCCGCATCATGGAGGAAGAGGGCCGGGTCCTCCCGGTCATCGCGAAGATCGAGAAGCCGCAGGCCGTCGAGAACCTCGCCGAGATCGTCGCCGCGTTCGACGGCATCATGGTCGCGCGTGGCGACCTCGGGGTCGAGCTTCCGCTCGAGCAGGTCCCGGTCGTGCAGAAGCGGGCCGTCGAGCTGGCCCGCCGCAACGCCAAGCCGGTCATCGTCGCGACGCAGGTGCTCGAGTCGATGATCACGAACCCGCGTCCGACGCGGGCCGAGACGTCGGACTGCGCGAACGCCGTCCTCGACGGTGCGGACGCGGTCATGCTCTCGGGCGAGACGAGCGTCGGCGACTACCCGATCGAGTGCGTCCGGACGATGGCCCGGATCATCGAGGTGACCGAGGAGCTCGGACGTGAGCGGATGGCGCCGCTCGGCTCCACGCCGCACACGCGTGGCGGGGCGATCACTCGCGCTGCTGCCGAGATCGGCGAGACCCTCGGGGTGAAGTACCTCGTGACGTTCACGCAGTCCGGTGACTCCGCGCGGCGGATGTCGCGGCTGCGCTCGGCGATCCCGCTGCTCGCGTTCACGCCGCTCACCGCGGTGCGCAGCGTGCTCTCCCTCACGTGGGGCGTCCAGACGTACAAGACGCCCACGATCACCAGCACCGACGAGATGGTCAAGCAGGTCGACCAGACCCTGCGTGCGAACGGTCTCGCGGAGGTCGGCGACTACGTCGTGGTCGTCGCCGGCGCACCGGTCGGTGTCGTCGGGTCGACCAACTCGATCGTCGTGCACAAGATCGGTGACGAGTAGGACTCACACGGCCGCGTCGCCTGACGCGCCCTGACCGACGGGCCCCGGGGTACTCCCCGGGGCCCGTCGGCGTTGTCAGGCGAGGGGGACTGCCCGCAGCGCCGGGCCCTCGTACTGGCTCAGGGGTCGGATGAGCGCGTTGGCGGCGTGCTGCTCCATCACGTGAGCGGTCCAGCCGACGACCCGGCTGGCGGCGAACAGCGGCGTGAACGTCGGGGCGTCGAACCCCATGAGGTGGTAGGCGGGGCCCGTGGGGTAGTCGAGGTTCGGTTCGATCCCCGTGTGCGCGCGCATCGCTGCCTCGAGGGTGTCGGCGACCTCCGCCAGGTCCTGGCGACCGAAGTGCGCGACGAGGCCGTCGAGCGCGGCCTTCATCGTCGGCACCCGGGAGTCGCCGTGGCGGTAGACGCGGTGACCGAACCCCATGACCTTGGCCTTGCGCGCCAGGGTGTCCGTGAGCCACTGCTCGACGCGGTCGGGCGTGCCGATCTCGAGGAGCGTGGCCAGGACGGCCTCGTTCGCCCCACCGTGCAGCGGGCCCTTGAGCGCGCCGATCGCGCCCGTGACGGCGGAGTAGAGGTCCGACAGGGTCGACGCGATGACCCGGGCCGTGAAGGTCGACGCGTTGAAGGAGTGCTCGGCGTACAGGACCATCGAGATCTCGAACGCCCGCACGACCTCAGGGTCGGGCACGGACCCGAATGTCATGTTCAGGAAGTTGTCGGCGTAGCCGAGGTCGTCGCGCGGCGCCACGAGCTCCTTGCCGTGTCGTCGGCGCTGGTCGAACGCGACCATCGCGGGCAGCTGGGCCATCAGCCGGACCGACCGGGCCAGCTCGCCCTCACGGGACAGGTCGCTCGAACCCGTGTCGAACGCCCCCGTCACGCTGACCGCGGTGCGCAGCACGTCCATCGGATGGGTGGAACGCGGCATGGCCGTGATCGCCGCGATCACGGGGTCCGGCACCGCGCGCTCGGACCGTTCCGTGTGCTCGAAGTCCTCGAGCTCGTCGTCGCTCGGCAGCTCGCCGTGCCACAGGAGGTAGGCCACCTGCTCGAACCGGCACCGGGCCGCGAGGTCCGGCACGGGGTAGCCGCGGTACAGCAGGGTGCTGGTGGCCTTGTCGATCGACGAGATGGTGGTCGTGTCGACGACGACCCCCGCGAGCCCCTTGTGGATCGTCGGGCGGTCGTCGGTCGTCGGGGTGTCGTCAGCGCTGCGGTCGGTGGTCATCAGCGGGAAGCCTCCATCGTCGTTGACGGGTGCGGTGCGGCGGGCCGGTGCGGTGGTCGGGTTGCGGTGGTCGGGTTGCGGTGGTCCGCACGGTGGTCCGGGTGCTGCGGCTCAGAGCTCGAAGTCGAACACCCCGGCGTCGAACTGTCCATAGCCCGCGTAGTCGACGAGGTCGTACAGCGCAGACCTGTGCTGCATCCGGTCCAGCAGCGATGCCTGCGTGCCCTCGGCCAGGATCGTGTCGAGGCCCGCCTCGGCGGCGCCCATCGCGAGCCGCAGGAGCGTGACCGGGTAGATGACGATGTTGTAGCCAAGCTCGGCGAGCTGCGTGGCGGTCAGGAGATCGCCCTTGCCGAACTCGGTCATGTTGGCGAGCAGCGGGACGTCGATCGCCGCGCGGAAGGCCTCGAGCTCGGCCGGGCCGAGGAGCGCCTCGGGGAAGATCGCGTCGGCACCGGCGTCGACGAGGGCCTTGGCGCGGTCGATCGCCGCGTCGAGCCCCCGGACGGCGCGGACGTCGGTGCGCGCCATGACGAGGAAGTCCGGGTCGCGTCGGCCCTCGACGGCTGCGCGGATCCGCTGGAGCGCCGCCTGCTGGTCGACGACCTGCTTGCCGTCCAGGTGACCGCAGCGCTTGGGGTTGACCTGGTCCTCGATGTGGCAGCCGGCCACGCCGGCGTCCTCGAGCGCCTGGACGGTGCGCGCGACGTTCATGGGCTCGCCGAACCCGGTGTCGGCGTCGACGAGCGTCGGGAGGTCGGTCATGCGCGCGATCTGCCCGGCGCGTGCTGCGACCTCGGTCGCGGTCGTCAGGCCGATGTCGGGCAGGCCCAGGTCGGCTGCGACGACCGCGCCCGAGACGTACACGCCGTCGAACCCCTTGGCCTGGATGAGCCGGGCCGACAGGGGGTTGAACGCCCCGGGCAGGCGGAGCAGGTCCCCGCTCGCGAGGCGTGCGCGCAGGGTCTGGCGCTTGGCCGACGCCGTGGTCGTGGCATAGAGCATCAGAACAGTCCTTCCGGTGCGGTGACGCCCGCCAGGAGGCCCTGCCGGGCCGTCACCGTCACATCTGTCACCTCGCCGGCCCGGAGCTCTCCGAGCCGCTGCACCACTCCGAGGAACCGGTCGACCTCAGCGTCCTCGAGCACCCCGGCCGCGAGGGTCCGGAGCTTGCGGACGTACTCGGGACGGGCGAACGGCCGCGCGCCCAGGGGATGGGCGTCCGCCACGGCGATCTCCTCCACGATCACGCTCCCGTCGTCGAGCGTGATCTCGAGCCGCCCGCCGAACGCCTTCTCGGCCGGGTCGTCAGCGTGGTAGCGCCGGGTCCACCCGGCGTCCTCGCGCGTGGTGATCTTGTGCCAGAGGGCCACCGTGTCGGGCCGGGCGGCGCGTGCGGGGGAGTAGGAGTCGACGTGGTGCCAGCCGCCGTCCTGCAGGGCGACCGCAAGGATGTACGGGATCGAGTGGTCGAGGGTCTCACGCGTCGCGGTGGGGTCGTACTTCTGCGGGTCGTAGGCGCCCGAGCCGATCACGACGTGCGTGTGGTGGGACGTGTGCAGAACGACCGAGCGGACCCTCGCCGGGTCGCCGGTCTCGGGGTGCTCCCGGTGCAGCCGGCGCGCCAGGTCGATGAGCGCCTGCGACTGGTACTCGGCGGAGTGCTCCTTGGTGTACGTCTCGAGGATCGCGCGCTTGGCCTCGCCGGGTCCCGGCAGCGTCACCTCGTACGCGGCCTCGGGACCGTCGAGCAGCCACGCGATGACCCCGTCCTCGCCCTCGTAGATCGGGGTCGGTGAGGTCTGACCGCGCATCGCCCGGTCGACGGCCTCGATCGCGACCTTGCCGGCGAACGCGGGGGCGTAGGCCTTCCACGTCGAGATCTCGCCCTTGCGTGACTGCCGGGTCGCCGTGGTGGTGTGCAGCGCCTGCCCGATGGCATGGAACGTGATCGCGGGATCGAGGCGCAGCAGGGTGCCGAGCCCCGCGGCGACGGCCGGGCCGAGGTGGGCGACGTGGTCGATCTTGTGCTCGTGCAGGCTGATCGACCGCACGAGCGAGACCTGCACCTCGTAGGCGGTCGCGATCGCGCGGACGACGTCGTGCCCGCTCGACCCCACATGCTGCGCGACGGCGAGGATCGGCGGGATGGTGTCGCCCGGGTGGGAGTACTCCGCCGCGAGGAACGTGTCGTGGAAGTCGAGCTCGCGGACCGCCACGCCGTTGGCCCACGCCGCCCACTCGGGACTCGTCCGGTCGCTGCGCTCGAGACCGACCACCGTCGCGCCGACCCCACCCCGGGAGGCCGGGTGCGTCAGGGCCTGGGCGCGGGCCGCGACGACGGGGGCGCGCAGGAGCGACGCGGCCGCGACGGCCATGTCGTCGATGACGCGGTTGACGATCATCTCGGCCACGTCGTGGTCGACCTCGACCGGGTCGGCCGCCAGCTCGGCCAGGGCCCAGGCGAGCTGCGCGGACCGGGGGAGCAGTTCGGCGCTCGGGTGGACCCGCACGGTGTGGCGGACGCTCATGCAACAACCTCCGGTCGCCCGAGCGGTCGGACTGGTTGCGTCGCGTGCATCTCGACCTCCTCGTCCCGGTCAGGCTATGCGCCCGCGGCGCTCCGCACACGGACCTCACGTTCGACGCGGCCCCAGCGTCTGCACAATGTGACCGTGCATGAACCCTTCGAGCTCGTCGTCGCCCGCCATGGCGGGACGGTCCTGCGCGTCTGCCGGGCCGTCCTCGGGCCGGTCGACGCCGACGACGCGTGGTCGGCGACGTTCCTGTCGGCGCTCGTCGCCTACCCCGAGCTGGCCCCGGACGCGAACGTCGAGGCATGGCTCGTGACGATCGCGCACCGCAAGGCGATCGACATCGTCCGGGCGACCTCACGTCGCGCGGTCCCGGTCGACGTCCTGCCCGAGACGAGCACCACGCCCGGAGCCGACGCGCGCGACCTCGACCTGTGGGCCGCGTTGGCGGCTCTGCCGACCAAGCAGCGCGAGGTGGTCGCCTACCACCACCTCGGCGGCTTGCCCTATGCCGAGGTCGCCGACCTGCTCGGCGGGACCGCCGTCGCGGCTCGTCGGGCCGGCGCCGACGGCATCGCGACCCTCCGCCGTACGTACGGCACCACCGCACCAGCCTCGACCTCTCGGAGAGAACCATGACGAGCACCGACCTCGACCCCGAGGCACGCGACCTCCTCGCGACCGCGGGTCCCACCGATCTGGACCTCGCCCGGCTGCATGAGCGGCTCGTTGCCGCCGCGGACGATGCCGGGGTGCTGGACGTCGCCTACCGCACGATCGACACGCCGGTGGGCGCGCTGCTGCTCGTCGCCACCGAGCTCGGGCTCGTGCGGGTCGCGTTCGCCGCCGAGGACCATGACGCGGTGCTGGCGTCGATCGCGGCACGCATCAGCCCGCGGATCCTGCGCGCGCCGGCCCGGCTCGACGACGCGGCCCGTCAGCTCGGCGAGTACTTCGAGGGGCGGCGCCACGCGTTCGACCTGCCCCTCGACCTGAGCCTGTCGACCGGGTTCCGCCGGACCGTCCTCAGCCAGCTGCGGGAGATCGAGTACGGCCACACGGCGAGCTATGCGTCGATCGCGGTGGCGGCGGGGAGCCCGCGGGCCGTCCGGGCGGTCGGCAGCGCGTGCGCGACGAACCCGCTGCCCGTCGTCGTGCCGTGCCATCGCGTCGTGCGCTCGGACGGCACGATCGGTCAGTACCTCGGCGGGACGGACGCCAAGCGCGCCCTCCTGCAGCTCGAGTCGGCCGCCTGAGCCACCGCCGGCTGTCGTCGTCAGGCCGAGTCGCCCGACCGGCCGCGGCCTGGCCCGAAGACGTCGGGCACGCCGTCCGCGTCCGCGTCGAGCTCCTCGAGCTCCGCGATGCGGCGGTAGGTCCGGTTGCGGGCGCGCAGCAGCGCGGCGGAGAGCAGCGACGCGAGGACCGACGCGGCGAGGACTGCCACCTTGACGTGCTCGTCACGCGCGCTGCCCGCCCCGAACGCGAGGTCGCCGATGAGGAGCGACACCGTGAACCCGATCCCTCCGAGGGTCGCGATGCACAGGACGTCGAGCCATCCCAGGCTCGCGTCGAGATCGGCACGGGTGAACCGGGCGACCAGGTAGGTCGTCCCGAGGATCCCGACGGCCTTGCCGACCACGAGACCGGCGACGATGCCCAGCGCGACGCTGTCCGTCAGCGACTGCGTGAGCCCTGAGGTGCCGCCGACGGTGACGCCGGCCGCGAAGAACGCGAACACCGGGACCGCGATCCCTGCGGACAGCGGCCGGAAGCGGTGCTCGAAGTGCTCAGCGAGTCCGGGACCAGCTTCCGGGCCGCCCGCCGCGTGGCTGCGGACCACGGGGACGGCGAAGCCGAGCAGGACGCCGGCGACCGTGGCGTGCACGCCCGAGGCGTGCATGAGCGCCCAGGTGGCCACCGCGAGCGGCAGGAGCAGCCACCACGACCGGATCCGGCGCTGGACCGCGACCCAGAACAGCGCGAGCACCGCCAGCGCTCCGAGCAGCGCGAGCACGGACACGTGCGACGTGTAGAAGACCGCGATGATCGTCACAGCGAGCAGGTCGTCGACGACGGCGAGGGTGAGCAGGAACGTGCGCAGGGCCGCGGGCAGGTGGGTGCCGACGACCGCCAGGACCGCCAGCGCGAACGCGATGTCGGTCGCGGTGGGGATCGCCCACCCCCGCAGCGCGCCGTCGCCCGTGGTGAGGTTGACGAGCACGTAGACGACGGCAGGGACGGCCATGCCGCCGACCGCAGCCAGGACGGGGAGCGCGGCGCGGCGCGGGTCGCGCAGGTCGCCCGCGACGAACTCGCGCTTCAGCTCGAGCCCGACGACGAAGAAGAAGACCGCCAGCAGACCGTCGGACGCCCAGCCGCCCAGGGTCAGGTCGAGCCCGAGGGCAGCCGGCCCGACCCGGACGTCACGCAGGGTCGCGTAGGAGTCCGAGAACGGGGAGTTCGCCCAGACGAGCGCCACGACGGTCGCCACGAGCAGCAGCGCGCCGCCGACCGTCTCCTTGCGCAGGATCGCGGAGACCCGGGCCGTCTCCGACCACGACCCTCGGGCGAGGAGCACGGCACGGGGGAGGGGCTGCGCACGGGAGGGGCTCCTTCGGGGTCGACAGAATCATGCCGACCAGGCTTCCCGGCGCGCCTAGGACCATCATAGCCGGGCGCCGAACCCCTCGTGACCAGCCACAGGACCATGGTCACGAGGCCCGGGACCCAGGTGTCCGACCCGCGCCGGGAGCAGAGTGGCACGGTAGGACGAACGTCCTGTTCGCGCCTCGAGAACCAGGGCTACCAAGGGGGGGAGGACAAGGTGGTCATCATGTTTCAGGTTCGCATCCACGGGCGTGGCGGACAGGGCGTCGTCACAGCAGCCGAGCTGCTCTCTGTCGCAGCCTTCAGCGAGGGGCATCACGCGCAGGCGTTCCCCAGCTTCGGATCGGAACGCACCGGCGCGCCGGTCGTGTCGTTCTGCCGGATCTCCGAGGTCGCGATCCGGTCGCACGACCCGGTCGCCGAGCCCGACGCCGTGATCGTCCAGGACGTCACGCTGCTCGGTCAGATCGACGTCCTCGGCGGGTTGAGCCCCACCGGGTACGTCCTGCTGAACACCGAGCAGCCGCTCGCCGAGCTCGGCCTGGCTGCGGCGGAGCGGGCGTTGCCGCCCGGACACCTCGTCAGCATCCCTGCGACCGCGCTCGCGCTCGAGCACGTCGGCCGCGCGGTGTCCAACGTGCCGCTCCTCGGCGCGTTCGCCGCACTGACGGGGCTGCTGTCCATCGACTCGGTCGTCGCGGCGATCGAGGCCAGGTTCTCCGGTCCGGTCGCGGCGAAGAACGCCGCAGCCGCCCGCGCCGCATTCGAGCTCGTCGTCCAGGAGGCCGCACATGTTGCAGCAGGTTGAGGGTTCGAAGGCGGTCGCCGTCGCGGTCGCCGCGTGCCGCCCCCAGGTCGTGTGCGCCTACCCGATCTCTCCGCAGACGCACATCGTCGAGGAGCTGAGCCGGATGGTGAAGGCCGGGGAGCTCACCGGGTGCGAGTACGTCAACGTCGAGTCCGAGTTCGCCGCGATGTCGGGTGCGATCGGTGCGAGCGCCGTCGGGGCGCGGTCGTACACCGCGACCGCGAGCCAGGGCCTGCTCTACATGGTCGAGGCGGTCTACAACGCCTCGGGCATGGAGCTGCCCATCGTCATGACCGTCGCGAACCGGGCGATCGGCGCTCCCATCAACATCTGGAACGACCACGGTGACGCGATGTCGCAGCGGGACTCCGGCTGGCTCCAGCTCTATGCGACGAGCAACCAGGAGGCCGCGGACCTGCACGTCCAGGCGTTCCGGATCGCCGAGGAGCTGTCGGTCCCGGTCATGGTGTGCATGGACGGTTTCGTGCTGACCCACGCGACCGAGCAGGTCGACATCCCCGAGCAGGGCCAGGTCGACGCGTTCCTCCCGTCGTTCGTCCCCCAGCAGGTTCTCGACCCGGACAACCCTGTCTCGATCGGGGCGATGGTCGGTCCCGAGGCGTTCACCGAGGTGCGCTACCTCGCCCACCACCGCCAGCTCGACGCGCTCGAGACGATCCCGCGGGTCGCGGCCGAGTTCGCCGCGGTGTTCGGCCGCGACTCCGGGGGCCTCGTCCGGCCGTACCGGATCGACGGCGCCGAGACGGTCGTCATCGCGCTCGGCTCGGTGTTCGGGACGCTGCAGGACGTCGTCGACCTCGAACGTGACGCAGGCGTGCCCGTCGGGCTGCTGGGCATCACGTCGTTCCGGCCTTTCCCCTACGACGCCGTGCGTGAGGCGCTCGCCGGGGCGAAGCGGGTGGTGGTGCTCGAGCGGGCCCTGGCCGTCGGCGTCGGCGGCATCGTCGCGAGCGACGTCCGGTCGGCACTTGCCGGTGGCGACATCGACCAGCGCACAGTCATCGCCGGCCTCGGCGGACGGCCGATCACCGTCACGTCGCTGCGCGGGATGGTGACGACGGCGGTGGCCGGGGAGCTCGAGCCGCTGACGTTCCTCGACCTCGACACGACCGTGGTCGACAGAGAGCTTGCGCGAGTGGACGGGGGCGCGCGATGAGTGCGGTCGAGGTGAAGTTCTACCAGGTCGGCAGCTACGCGGTCGGCAACCGGCTGCTGGCGCCCGACCAGGCGAGCGGGCAGTCCGACATGGCGCGGACCAACGCGCTGACGTCGGGGCACCGAGCGTGCCAGGGCTGTGGCGAGGCGCTCGGCGCCCGCTACGTGCTCGACGCGGCGATGCGCGCGTCGAACAGCCGGATGGTCACCGTGAACGCGACGGGCTGCCTCGAGGTGTTCTCGACGCCGTACCCGGAGACGTCGTGGCGGGTGCCGTGGCTCCACTCCCTGTTCGGCAACGCGCCGGCCGTCGCGACGGGCGCGGCTGCAGGTCTGCGGGCCCTCGGCAAGGACGACGTCCGCGTCGTCGCCCAGGGTGGCGACGGCGGCACGGTCGACATCGGCTTCGCGTGCCTGTCGGGCATGTTCGAGCGCAACGACGACGTGCTCTACATCTGCTACGACAACGGCGGCTACATGAACACCGGCGTCCAGCGGTCGGGTGCGACACCACCGGCCGCTCGCACCTCGACGACGCAGACCGTGGGACCCGAGCCGGGCAACGTCTTCGGCCAGGGCAAGGACGTGCCACGCATCGCGATGGCCCACGAGATCCCGTACGTGGCCACCGCGACGGTCGCCGACCTGCGCGACCTCGAGGCGAAGGTCGAGCGTGCGATGAGCATGCACGGCGCGCGCTACCTGCACGTCATGGTGCCGTGCCCGCTCGGCTGGGGCTCGGCGTCGTCGGACACGGTGAAGCTGGCCCGGCTCGCGACCGAGAGCGGCTTCTTCCCGGTGTTCGAGGCCGAGCGAGGAGAGGTCACGTCGGTGCGCAAGATCCGTCACCAGGTGCCCGTCGAGGAGTACCTCACGCTGCAGGGCCGGTACGCGCACCTGTTCCGCCCCCAGCGTCGTGACGACGTGATCGACCGCCTCCAGGCGATCGCCGACCGCAACATCGCCCGGTACGGGCTGCTGGAAGAGGTGCTCTGATGGACACACCGTTCGCGATCACGCTCGGCGTCGGATCGTCCCTGGCCAACCGCACGGGCGCCTGGCGCGTCGAGCGGCCGGAGTACGTCTCGCTGACGGCGCCGTGCGCGCACGCCTGCCCAGCGCACGAGAACCCCCAGGACTGGCTGTACACGGCCGAGGACGGCTCGTACGAGGAGGCCTGGCACGCGCTCGTGGTGGCCAACCCGTTCCCGGCCATCATGGGTCGCGTCTGCTACCACCCGTGCCAGACGGCGTGCAACCGCGGCAAGCTCGACGAGGCCGTGGGGATCAACGCGGTCGAGCGGTTCCTCGGCGACCTCGCGATCGAGAAGGGCTGGGCCCTACCCGTCCCGGAGACGACGTCCGGCCGTCGCGTGCTCGTGGTGGGCTCCGGCCCGGCCGGACTGTCCGCGGCGTACCACCTGCGCCGGCTCGGGCACGAGGTGACGATCCGGGACGGCTCGAAGACGCCCGGCGGCATGATGCGGTACGGCATCCCCGCCTACCGGCTGCCCCGCGCCGTGCTCGACGCCGAGATCGCCCGGATCGAGGCGACCGGCGTGAAGATCGAGATGCAGACGACCGTCGCGTCGGTCGTCGACGCCATGGCCGAGGGCTTCGACGCCGTCTTCCTCGCGGTCGGCGCCCAGATCGGCAAGCGCGCGTACGTCCCGGCGGGGGAGGCTGCGCGGATCCTCGATGCGGTGACCCTGCTGCACGGCGTCGCCGACGGCGAGATGCCCATGCTCGGTCGGCGCGTGGTGGTCTACGGCGGCGGCAACACGGCCGTCGACGCCGCCCGCACCGCGCGTAGGCTCGGCGCGACCGAGTCGGTCATCGTCTACCGGCGTACCCGCGACCGGATGCCCGCGCACGACTCGGAGGTCGAGGAGGCCCTCGAGGAGGGCGTGACCTTCCGCTGGCTGTCGACGATCACGCACGCCGACGCCGGTCACCTGATGGTCGAGCGCATGGAGCTCGACGAGACGGGATTCCCGCAGCCGACCGGTGAGCTCGAGGACCTCGAGGCCGACTCGCTCGTGCTCGCCCTCGGCCAGGAGACCGACCTGTCGTTGCTCGACGGCATCCCCGACCTCACGTTCGTCGACGGCGTCGTGCAGATCGACGACCGGTTCATGACCGGCCACCCGGGGATCTTCGCGGGTGGTGACGTGGTGCCGGCCGAACGCACGGTCACGGTCGGTGTCGGGCACGGCTCGCGCGCCGCGGACTCGATCCACGCCTACCTCGCGCAGCTCGACGGTGTGGCCGCCGGCCCGGCCGAGCCCGTCGAGGCACCGATCGCGGAGTACGAGCGGCTCAACACCTGGTACTTCGCCGATGCCCCGCACGCGGTGCGCCCGCACCTCGAGGCGGCTCGGCGGGCGACCGGGTTCGACGAGGTCGTCCAGGCGCTCGAGCCGGCGACCGCGCTCTACGAGGCGCGTCGGTGCATGTCGTGCGGCAACTGCTTCGAGTGCGACAACTGCTACGGCGTGTGCCCCGACAACGCGGTCATCAAACTGGGGGTCGGCGAGGGGTTCCGCTTCGACTACGACTACTGCAAGGGGTGCGGCATCTGCGCGACCGAGTGCCCCGCCGGGGCGATCCGGATGGTGCCGGAGCCGACGACTGCGATCTGATCGTCGGGGCGCCTGGCGGCCGTCGGCTCAGCTGTCGGCGGCCGCGACGTCGCCCGTCGCCTCGCTCGCGACGATGTACTGGCGCGCCAGGCGCAGCGTGGACACCAGGTCGCCCGGGCACCACGGCTCGAGGCAGATCTTCGGGTCGTGGGCCGCGTAGGCCTGGAAGGCGTCCTTCTTGGCCCTGAGGTCGGTGCCGGTGACGTTCGGCAGCCGGGTCCACATCGGGTAGCCGCCGTACGCGAGGAGCGTGTGGGCTGAGCGGTAGCCCTGGTCGGCCTGTCGCGTGAACAGGGCCGTCGCGGTGTGGTCGGCGTTGTCGCCGTGGCGGAACTCGATGGTCCAGTCCTGGGTGCGCACCGTCGTGGGGCGGAACGCGGTCATGAGGTCGGTCAACGTGCTGGTGAGCGACGCGTCCGTGTAGGTGGCCGAGCCGTCGACCGCGTCGATCGCGGCGATGTCGCCGTCCCAGAGCCGACGCAGGCTCTGGTGGTCGTGCACCAGCATCCCCGTCCCGGCCCGGTTGCCGTCGGGCAGGCGCAGGAAGACGACCGACACCTGGGGGGCGTCCGTCAACGTCATGAGCCGCACGGTGTGGCCGGGCACGCCGGCGTCGGACGAGCTCCAGCGGTCCGCGACGCCGGCCATCTGCGCGTACGCGGCCAGGCTGCCCGCCTCGCGGCCGCGCCAGTACGTCTCGCCCTGGGCGGCGTCACCCGCGGTGAGGAAGACCGTCCGCACGCACCGGCCCGCCAGGACGTCCTGGGCGAGGTCGGGGCTCTGGAACAGCAGGTCGTCGTCCTCGTGGGCCACGACCTGCATCGCGCCCGCCGCGCAGGGGGCCGTCGAGGGCACCTGGAGCGCCACGGGCGCGGCCCCGAGGGGCACGGACACCAGGACCACGGAGATCAGCACACCCCGCGTGAACCACAGGGTGCCGAGGACGCCGAACGCACCGAGGGCCCGTGCGAGCCTCGCGCCGGTACGGCGAGCGGGGTGACGCCGCTTGATCACGCTCGTCCCTCGCGGTGGTGTCGACCGTACGGATGTCGGTGCTGGTGAGCCGCGATAATACGCCGGTCGCGCGCACTCATGGTGGAGCCGAGCCGTCCCAGTTGTGGCGACATGCGCCGATAGACTCGCCGGATGGCCCCTACGCCGACGCCTGGACGCGTGTCCGCGGCGTGAACGAGCCCCCGAAGGACGACACCCGCGCCCCGGGCGTGCAGATCGTCGACGCGCCGACAGCCCGCGTGCACGACCCGAGCGACCTGCTCGGTCTCGTCCTGTCCGCCGTCGGCGTCCTGGCCGTGCTGGTCGCAGTCGTCTCTGCGCAGGGCACCACGGCCGGGGTCGCCCAGGACGTCCGCGGCTTCAGCTGGCTGCTCCGGCGCGTGCTGGTGTTCCCGGTGGCCGTTCTCGAAGGGCTCGTCACGCTCATCGCGCCGGTCGCGGTCCTCGCCGAGCTCGCGGTCCGACGGAACGGTCGCCAGCTGCTCCAGGTGGGAGCAGCCGGTCTCGTGGCACTCGCCCTGTGCGTCGCGACGACCGCCGCTCTGACCGCGTTCGGGTCCGCCGAGCTCCTGCACGGACTCTCGGTCTCGCGTGACGGCCGCTGGGTGCTGTCGGTCCCGGCGTCGGTGGCCGCCCTCGCGGGCGTGCTGACCGCTGCGGGCCCGCGTGCGCGTCGCCGGACGGTCCTGTGGTCCTGGAACCTGCTGTGGTTCTCGCTCGGCGTCGTCCTGGTGACCGGCCAGGTCTCGTTGTCCGGTGCGGCCGTGGCGCTGCTCCTCGGGAGGGTCGCCGGCCTGGGGGTGCGCTTCGTGTCGGGGGTGCGGTCCGAACGCGCCTACGGGGCGGCGCTCGTCGCAGGGATCCGCCGCGCCGGGTTCGACCCCGCGCGGCTCGTCCGGGTCGGCGACGCCGACGAGCACCGGATGTACGACCTGACCACCGCCGCGGGGCAGGGCCTGCGCGTCGTCGTGCTCGACGGTGACCGGCAGGTCGTCGGCGCGCTGTCGAGGCTCTGGCGGTCGGTACGGCTGCGCGGCATCGAGGGGCGCTCGCTCGTGTCGCTGCGCCAGGCCGTCGAACGCACGGCGCTGCTCGCCTACGCGGCCCGCGCAGCCGGGGTGCGCACGCCGCAGCCCCTCGGCATCGCCGAGGCTCAGGACTCGATGCTCGTGATCGAGGCGTTGACGGGCGCGGTGCCGCTGCGGCTCGTCGACGACGCACAGCTCTCGGACGAGCTGCTGCACGCGATCTGGGGCCAGCTGAGGTCGGCCCACGACGCCGGCATCGCGCACCGCGCGCTGACGTCGGACACGATCCTGGTCGAGCTGGGGGCCGGGGAGCCGGTCGTGTGGCTCGTCGGCTGGGACTCGGGCGACGTCGCCTCGACGGAGCTCGCGCGCCGGATGGACCTCACGCAGCTCGTGGCCCTGCTCGCGGTGCGGGTCGGCGCGGCGCGTGCCCTCGAGTCGGCCGCAGCCGTCCTGCCACGCCAGGACCTCGCAGCGATCGGGCCACTGCTGCAGAGCGTCGTCCTGCCGCAGCGCACCCGCGACGAGATGCGCGCGCACCCGGGGCTGCTGGCCCAGCTGCGGTCCGCGCTCGTCGAGCGGCTGCCCGGCACCGACGTCGAGCCCGAGCAGGTGACCCGCTTCGGCGTGCGCACGGTGCTCACCGTGGTGCTGCCGGTGGTGGCTGTCGTCGTCATCCTCACGAGCATCAACGTCGACGAGATCGGCACGGCGCTGACGTCGAGCGACTGGCGCTGGAGCGCCGTCGCGTTCGGTCTGGGCCTCGCCACCTACGTGGGGGCCGGTCTGACGTTCGCCGCGTTCGCTCCGGTCAAGGTCAGCCTGCGGTCGGCGACGCTCGTGCACGCCGTGGGGGCCTTCGTGTCCCTGGCCGCGCCCGCCGGCGTGGGATCAGCGGCGCTGAACCTGCGGCTGCTCACGCGGCGCGGGGTCAGCACGTCCCTCGCGGTCGCGACCGTCGCACTCGTCCAGGTCTCGCAGTTCATCGTGACGATCGCACTGCTGCTGCTCCTGTCGCTCGTCTCCGGCTCGAACGACACGTCACTGTTCGCCCCGGGGCCAGGGGCACTCGTCGCGATCGGCGTCGTCGCTCTCGCCCTGGCGGCCGCGCTGCTGTTCCCGGGCGTGCGCCGCTGGGCCGTGCGGACGTCGATGCCCACGGTGCGGCAGACGTGGCCGCGGCTCGTCGACGTGCTGGGACACCCTGGCAGGGTCGCCCTGGCGATCCTCGGCAACGTGATGCTGACCATGGGCTATGTGCTCGCGTTCGACGCCTCGCTCGCCGCGTTCGGCCAGCACCGGGGCATCGTCGAGGTCGCCGTGATCTACCTCGTGGGCAACGCGGCCGGGGCGGCCATCCCGACCCCCGGCGGGATCGGCACGATCGAGGTGACGCTCATCGGCGGGCTCACGGCCGCAGGGATGAACCCCGGGGTGGCCGCCTCGGCGGTCGTGCTCTTCCGCCTGCTGACCTTCTGGCTCCCGATCCCGCTCGGCTGGCTGGCCATGCGCCACATGCGACGCACCGGCGAGCTGTAGCCCGGCGCTCGCCGTCACCCGTCGGCGGAAGCCCGCAGCGCGGCGATGTCGAGCTTGGCCATGCCGAGCATCGCCTGCATGGCGCGGCCGGCCCGAGCGGGGTCGGGATCGGACAGCAGCTCGCCGAGGACCGGCGGGACGACCTGCCACGACAACCCGTAGCGGTCCCTGAGCCATCCGCACCGGCCGGGCTCGCCGCCGTCCGTGAGCTTGGCCCACAGCTCGTCGATCTCGTCCTGCGTCTCGGCCTTCACATACAGCGAGACGGCCTCGGTGAACGGGAAGCCGGGACCCCCGTTGAGTGCGATGAGCTCGAGCCCGTCGAGGACGAACGTGACGACCATCGCGGTTCCGGGCTTCGGCGCCCCCTCGCCGTAGCGACTGACGTCGAGGATCGAGGACCTCGGGAAGACCGAGGTGTAGAACGTGGCGGCTTCCTCGGCCTCGTCGTCGAACCACAGGAACGGGCTGATCGTCTGCATCATCGGCCTCCGGTCGGCTTTGACACGGCTCGGGACGGGCAAGTTGCTGGTCGTGACCCACCGTAGCGAGGTGCTTCAGACCCCGTCGAGCACCCGGTCGGGCCGCCGCAGCGGTCCCGTCTCGTGGTAGCGGTTCACAGGACCGCAACGGCTGCCGATCGCGGGGTGCCGGCTCGGAGCGACGCGGTCGGGGCGATCGTCCGGACGTGCTCTGCCGGCCCTGGACGGCCGAGCAGGTAGCCCTGCACGAGGAGGCAGCCGGCGTCGCGCAACGCCTCGAGCTGGTCGACCGTCTCGACCCCTTCCGCGATCACCTCGATGCCCAGCTCGTGCGCGAGCGCCAGGACACCCTTGACGAGCGCCAGCGCCCGGGGGTCGGGCAGCTCCATGGTGAAGCTGCGATCGATCTTGATCTGGTCGACCGGAAGGGTCTGCAACCAGGACAGCGTCGAGAATCCGGTCCCGAAGTCGTCGAGCGAGATGCGCACACCCAGCTGACGCAGCTCGATGAGCCGTTCGACGACGCCCGGGAGGTCGACCAGGGACCTGCTCTCGATGATCTCGAGGACGAGCCGGTCCGGGGCGAGCCGGTTGTGGCTGAGCGCCGCGCGGACGGTCGGGAGCAGACGCGGATCGACGAGGGTGGCACTCGCGAGGTTGACCGCGACCTGCAGCGACGCGGGGGCCGGGTGCCGGGCCGCGAGCGCCGCGCAGGCGGCGCCCACCACCCACAGGTCGATCTCGGTGACGAGGCCGGTGTCCTCGGCGAGCGGAAGGAAGGCTGCCGGCGCGAGGAGACCGAGCCGCGGGTGCTGCCAGCGGACGAGCGCCTCGCAGCCGACGATGACCGGTGCGGCTGCGACGGAGACGTCGACGACCGGCTGGAAGTGCAGGCGCAGCTCGCCGCGGGCCACGCCGATCCGCAGCTCTGCCTGGAGGGACGGGCCGGGTGCCGTGCGCGGCGCCTCGGTCGCGAGCGCGACCTGGTTGCGACCGCGCTTCTTCGCCTCGTACATCGCGCGGTCGGACGCCGCCAGCAGCCGCCCGCCGTGGCCATCCGGACCCGGGTGCACGGCGACGCCGACGCTCGTGGTGATGCGCAGCTCGCGCCCCTCGATCCGGAACGGCACGTCGAGGCTGTCGACCATCCGCCGCGCCAGGACCGCTGCGGCGCCGCCACCCTCGCAGTCGTCGACCACGACGGCGAACTCGTCGCCGCCCAGCCGCGCGATGACGTTCTGGGCTCCGACCGCGTCGCGCAGCCGCTCGGCGACCTGCCGCAGCAGCTCGTCGCCCGCACCGTGGCCGAGGTCGTCGTTGACGTGCTTGAAGTTGTCGAGGTCGCAGAACAGTATCGCTGTCGTGCGGCGCTCGTCTGCGGCCTGCAGCGTCGCGTCGAGGCTCTGCGCGAACATCACCCGGTTGGGCAGTCCCGTCAGGGAGTCGTGGAGCGCCTGGCGACGGACCGTGCTGAGCAGTCGGGCGTTCTGCAGGGCTGCGGCTGCCTGCTCGCTCACGCCCCCGATCCGGTCGAGCGCGGTCTGCTGCACCTCCGCCCCGACGTCCGGGTCCCAGGCCGCCGCGGCGACGCCCAGCAGCGCATCGCCCGCCAGCAGCGGCACGACGACGGCGCTCGGTGTCCCGGCGGCCGCCAGCAGGGCGGCGAGCACCGGGCTCGCCTCGCTCGCGCAGAGCACGGTCGGGCTGTGGTGCGTGAGCATCTCGACGAGCTCGGGTGTCTCGTCGGCACGGATCCGGGTCGCCAGGAGGAGGGCCCGCCTGGCCGGATCCCGGTCGGACACCGCGGCGACCTCGAGCGCACCGAGGTCGGGGTCCCACAGCAGCACGGTGGCGGCCCGGCACCCGACGATCCGCGGCAGCGCGTTCGCGACGACCACAGCGACGGCGACCGCGTCGTTCGAGGAGGCGAGCTCGTGCGCGAGCGTGAGCAGCGCCGTCGCGCGGCTCTCCTCCAGCCGGCTGTCCTCCAGGGCGATCAGGAGGTCGAGGGCGGCAGCCGCGTGGTGCGCGTACGCCTCGAGCAGCGACCGGTCGCCCTCCATCGGCCGGTACCCCGGGGCGTAGACCGCGGCGAGCCTGCCGTGCACGTGGCGGGTCGACGCGACGTCTGCCACGACGGCTGCGTCGCCCAGGTCGTCGCCGCGCAGCAGCCGTCCGGTGAGATCGGCGGCGGCCTCGGGGTCGAGACCCTGGTGCCGGACGACCGGCTCGCTGCTGTCCGTCCCGAAGACCACGAGCAGGTAGGACGGCGCGAGGATGGCCGCCGCGGCACGGCCGACGATCCGGTCGAGCACCTGGTCGATGTCGTTGCTGCTCACCAGGTCGGCGGCGGCCTGCTGGAACTCCTCCAGCTGGGCGTGCAGCGCGGCGACGGCGATCCGGTCCGCCCGGCGCCTGCCGACGACCGAGTACCACCGGCGCAGCCGGGTCCAGGCCACCCGGTAGACGCATGCGGGGTACCCGTCCGACGCACACTCGTGGTGCTCGACGTGCGCCCGCGGCAGGCCGAACATGCAGGGCACGGCCGCGAAGAGGCCCTGCGCGTACTCGCAGTCCAACCGGGACGGCGTGAAGCCGGCGTGCAGCGTGTACCGGATCGTCGCCGAGGTCTCGGTGCACTCGACGGCGTCCATGGTCGACGTCGATGTGAACTTCGGCACCGTGAGCGGCAGCTGGCGGTAGACCTCACGGGGCGAGCCGAACGCCCGCAGCAACGGCACGATCGCCGGATGGACTCCGTGCTTCAGCCCGGTCGCGCCGATCTCGAACGCCGTGCGGGGATCCCCCAGGACGGCGGTCGCGGCCTCGAACAGGCGGAGCCGCGTGGCGTAGCTGACCCACGTGGAGGTGTCCTGGAGCGAGTCCACGGAGTACGGCACGTCAGCGAGCGCGAGCGTCGCGGCGACGGCCCTGTCCCCACCCTGGTCACGGACGTAGCGCAGCAGCAGGTTCGTCGTCGCGCCCGACGTCTCGCGCGGTTCGGTGCTGTCGGAGGCCACACGTCCCTATCGGCTGCGCGGCTCGCAGGCTGAGGGGATCGCCGTGGCTACCGTTCGTCGGGTCGCGAACCGAACCAGCCGGTCGGCAGTGTGGTCACACGGGCCCCTCGAGTGCGGGGAGCGCGGCCAGCACAGCCGCGCGGGCGTCGCCGTCGGCGTCGAAGGATGTGCGGATCCTCATGGTGCCCAGCATCCGGGACATCGGCGGTCCCATGTGGCCGGTGACGACCGCCTCGACGTGGTTGTCGATGAGGAAGCGGGCGATGCGCGCGTGGTGGGACCCTTCGGTCCCCTCGTCGTGGGCGGTGTCCCAGCCGACCTCGACGTCGCGCCAGTCGGTGATCGTGCCGTCGGACGTGGTGGCGAGCGCGACGCGGTGCGCACGACCCCAGCCGCCGCCCGCGCGGCCGTCCTCGGACACGGTGATGCAGACGATCATGATGGTTCCCTCCGTGGCTGGCGGCGTGGTCACGCCCGGGGCCGACTGTACGTCGGGCGGGAGAGGATGGTGCAGTGCGGCACCCGTCGGCGTCGCGCGCGCTGCTCGTCCGCCACCACCGTCAGGGAGCCAACCGCCCGTGCGCAGCATCGTCCGGATCCTGTTCGTCGCGCGCGAGCTGTGGCCCTACTACGCAGCCATCGTCGTGTGCTCGCTGGCGGTGGCGGTCACCGGGCTGCTGACCCCGTTCATCATCAAGTCCGCCACCGACTACGTCGTCGCCGCGCACGCCGGGCAGGTCTCGGGGATCTCGACGGTCCTCTGGCTGGCCGCCGCGCTGCTCGCCGCCGACCTGGCGAACACGGTGCTCACGAACATCGGCGGCTACCTCGGCGACACGATGGCGTCGAGGCTCCGTGCGCGGCTGTCCGGCACGTACTTCGCCAAGCTCCTCTCGCTGCCGCAGCGGTACTTCGACAACGAGCTCACCGGGACGGTGATCAACCGGCTCTCGCGGTCCATCACGGAGACCACGGGCTTCCTCAACATGTTCGCCAACTCGTTCTTCCAGATGGTCCTGACCGTGGCCGCTGTGCTCGCGATCACCGCGTTCTACTCCTGGCCCCTGGCTCTGCTGCTCGCGGTGATCTACCCGGTCTTCGCCTGGCTCACGACGATCACGAGCGCGCGCTGGCAGGTGCTGGAGGGGGAGAAGAACCGCACGTTCGACGTGGCGGGCGGCCGTTTCGCGGAGGTCGTCGGGCAGATCCGCGTGGTCAAGAGCTTCGTCCAGGAGCGGCGCGAGCTGACCAGCTTCAACGACCACTACGACCGGACGATCCAGACGACGCGGCGGCAGTCGCGGTACTGGCACACGATGGACGTCTCCCGGCGGGGTGCCCTGAACCTGATCTTCTTCGCGGTGTTCGCGATCATCTTCGTCCAGACCGTCCGGGGCGCCTTCACGATCGGGGCGATGGTCCTGCTGATCCAGCTCGTGAACATGGCCCGCCAGCCGGTGTTCTCCATGAGCTTCCTGGTGGACTCCTCGCAGCGGGCCGTCGCGGGGAGCCGCGACTACTTCGCGGTCATGGAGGAGCTGGCCGAGGCCGAGGTGCTGCCCATGGTCCAGGCGCACCCGCCGGCGCACGGTCACAAGCCGGCCGCGATCGAGTTCGACCACGTCGACTTCGGCTACCAGGGCGGCGAGGTCGTGCTGAGCGGTGTGAGCTTCGCGGTCCGCCGAGGCGAGCACGTCGCCTTCGTCGGCGAGAGCGGTGGCGGCAAGACGACGCTGGTCAGCCTCCTGCTGCGGCTGTACACACCGACGGCGGGCACGATCCGGATCGGGGGGACCGACGTCCGGTCGCTCGCCCTGCAGGACCTGCGGGCGGACATCGGGGTCGTCTTCCAGGACCCGTCGTTGTTCTCCGGGACCATCCGGGAGAACATCGCCTACGCGCGCCCGGACGCCTCGGACGACGACGTCGTGGCCTCGTCGCGGTCCGCCAACGCACACGAGTTCATCGCGCGGTTCGCCCAGGGCTACGACTCCCAGATCGGCGAGCGGGGCATCAAGCTCTCCGGTGGTCAGAAGCAGCGGATCGCCGTGGCCCGCGCGATCCTCAAGGACGCGCCCATCCTGATCCTCGACGAGGCGACGAGCTCGTTGGACTCCAAGTCGGAGCGGCTGGTCCAGGAGGGCCTCGACCACCTGATGGCCGGCCGGACGACGCTGATCATCGCCCACCGGCTCTCGACGATCTCGTCCGTCGACCGCATCATCACCCTCAAGGACGGGCACGTCGACGAGATCGGGACGCCTGCTGAGCTGGCCGCGACGGGCGGCATCTACGCCGAGCTGCTGGCCCTGCAGGCGTCGGCCTCCAAGAAGGATCGCCGGCGCCTCCAGGAGTTCGACATCCGCGCGTAGGCGGAGGAGGGTCCGAGACGGCACGTCAGCGCTCGAGCGTCGTCGACCCGGTCAGGCCTCGAAGATGCGGCGCAGCGCACCCCAGCGTTCGGCGCGGCAGTACACGGGGACGACGTCGCGCGGGACGTCGCGCTGCGTGACCTGCGCCCCGGCGTGCGTCGTACCGGTCCAGACGTCGACCCAGGTGCCCGCGGGCAGGTAGGTCGACCAGGTGGCCGCTCCCGGGCTCGTCACAGGGTTGACGAGGAGGTCGTCCCCGAGCAGGAACTGACCGGGGTGGTCCCAGACCGCGGCGTCGTCGGGGTGGTCGAAGAACAGCCCGCGCATCAGCGGCCGGCTCGTCGCGACGGCAGCCGCGGCCTGCTCGGACAGGTAGGGAACCAGGCGTTCGCGCAGCTCGGCGTACCGCCGGAACGTGTCGACGACGCCGGGGTCACCGTTCGTCTCCGCGACGAACCAGGGCGTGCGGTCGCGCAGCGGTCGGCGGTGGTGGTTGAACTCGGAGTGGTACTGCATGATCGGCATGAAGGTCGCGGCCGCGGTCGCGCGCAGGTAGAGCTCGGAGTCCGGGACCGGCCCGGAGAACCCGGCGAGGTCCCAGCCCCAGTAGACGATCCCGCACGCCGCCGCGGTGATGCCGGCTGTGACCGAGTGGGCGAACGCCTCCCAGGTGGAGTCCTCGTCGCCTGCCCAGAAGATGCCGTGCGCCTGCGACCCCGTGAACCCGGCACGCGAGAAGGTCACCGGGGCCTTGCCGCACGAGCGCAGCAGGTCGCCGAAGGTCCGCGCGTAGTGCACCGGGTAGAGGTTGTTGCCCTCGTCGCCGCGTCGACCGTCGCCGTAGCGCAGGTCATGACCCCACGCGTGCTCGCCGCCATCGGTCTTGAACCCGTCGACGTCCAGGTCCTCGACGAGGTAGCGCCGCTTGGCCGTCCACCAGTCCCGGCTGCGCGGGGTCGTCAGGTCGGCGAGCAGGGCCTGCGGGAACCACCAGCCCCGGTTGTGGTACGGCGAGCCGTCGGCCTCGAGCACGGCGTGACCCCCGTCGACCATGGCGCGGGCGTCGGCGAGCACCTGGCTGTCCTGCCCGACGCCGGGGCCCAGGTCGAACTCGGTCTTCTGCAGCGGGATCTGCCACAGGATGACCTTGATCCCTCGCTCGTGGAGCTCGTCGATCATGGCCTTGGGGTCGGGCCACGCGCCGTCCGGCGGGTAGGTGAAGTCGGCCGCCTGGTGCGCGGCCCCGTCGAGGTTCACGTCGTACCGCGCGTCGCGGAAGATCGTGATCCCCTCCTCGTCGCTCCATGCCTCGATGACGACCGCGCCGACCGGGATCTCGAGGTCGCGGTGGGAGTCCATGCGGGCCGTCACGATCTGCTGCGTGTTCCACTCGTTGCCGGAGGCCCAGAGCCGGAACACCCACTCCGGCAACAGCTCGGCGCGGCCGACCTCGTCGCCGAACGCGTGCAGGACCTCGTGCGGGGCGCCGTGGTAGACGGCCACGTCGAGGGTCTCGTCGGCAGCCCCCTCGAGCGCGGCCTCGACGACCAGCTGGTCGGGGTCGGACGCGCCGACGTCGAACCAGGTGCGGCGCGCCGTGCGGACGTGCAGCCCCCACCCCGGCTCGCCGGACTCGTCGATGACGTGCGCGAACGGCATCGGCAGGTAGGTGCGCCCGTGCCGGCCCTGGGACTTGTACTGCTCGAACACGACGGCGTCCAGGCGCCGACCCCGCTGGTCGACCGCATCGAACCGCTCGCCGAAGCCGACGACGTGCTCGGTCGGCTCGAGCCGCAGCGCGAAGCGGACCCGGTGGACGCCGTCGGCATCGCGCAGCCACCGGACCGACCCGGGGACGAGGCGAGGGTGGTCGGTCACGAGGCCGGTCTCGGGCTCCGTCGAGCGGGTCGCCGCCCGGTCCGTCAACGTCAGGCGGCCGCCGTCGGCCACCCACACGCCGGCCGAGACCTCGAACCACGGGGTCATCTCGTCCTGCGGGTCGCCGGCGCCGGCTTCTGCGGGCGTCTGTGCGACGAACCGGTACCGGTAGCGCACGCCGGCCTCGAGGGCCGGGCTCTCGACCTCCCAGCCGCCCGCGGAGGTCAGCTGTGCCGCCTGGGCACCGGCGAGGTGACCGTCACCTCCCGCGAGCGCCGCGGCGTCGGTGGCGTCCGGATCGACGGTGCCGAGCTGGAGGGTGGTCGCGGGCTCGCCGACGCGCTGCCACTCGCACGTGACCGCCGAGACGTCGGGCCGGCAGACCACACCGAGGTGCACCGACTGCCCGGCCTCGGGACGCACGGGACGGCGCTGGTCGGCGGACGTCGCGTAGGGGTGCTCGATGCCGAACGGCCGGTGGAGCACGGCGGGCTCGTTGGCGTGCGAGGTCGTGCTGGTCATGAGGCGTCACCGTTCGGGAGCAGGCCGAGCTCGTCGGCGAGGATCAGGTACATGCCGTGCGACCACAGGAGCGGGCTCGCGACGGGACCCCAGCGCGCCAGCCACTCGGCGCGGTGCTCGGGGTGCAGCAGGTGGTCAGCGACCTGCTCGGGCATGTCGCCGCCGGGCAGGAAGTGGTCGGCGGCCCACACCAGAGAGCGCAGGGCGCCCTCGCGATCGCCGGCGGCGGCACGGTTCCACCCGAGGAGGCAGGACAGGAGGAGCCACTGGCCTCCGCCGTAGAACACGTCGGCGGCGAACCGGTGCACTCCGCCCTCGACCTCGAGATCGCGGGCGATCGTCTCGAGGGTGGCCGTTGCGAGCGCATCGGTGGGCTCGAGCAGGCCGAACGGGACGACGCATGCGGCCAGTGACCCGTCGACGTCGGCCGAGCCGAGCCACTTCGCCAGGTGGGGCGTGCCGTCGTCCCCGGTCGTCGTGCCGGCGTGCAGGACGACGTCGCGCGCCGCTGCGGCGGCCGTCAGGGCGCGCGACTGCCGTGCGGCCTCAAGCGTGCCGGTCGTGGCGACTGCCCGCAGCCCCCCGTAGATCGCACCGAGCGTCGACACGTGCCGCTGCTCGACGTGCTCCTCCCACCAGTCGTAGCAGGGCCGGTCCCAGAAGGTCGTGAGGTAGTCCACGGCGACGTCGATCCCGGCCTGCCAGGGCTCGAGCGAGAGCCCGTGGCGTCGGGCGTGCTCGACGACCGACCACAGCCACGTCCCGTAGCCGTCCGTCTGAAAGTCCCACCAGGGGTCCGACCCGACGCCCCCGTCGAACGTGAAGCGGGTGGGCAGCATCCGGTCGAGAGCCACGTCCTCGCCGCGGGCAGCCGCTGCCCGGAGGTCGGCGACCTGGTCTGCTCGCCCCGCCAGCACTCCCGCCGCCCACGTGTGGAAGTGGCCGGCGGAGGCGACGTCCCCGTAGCGCGAGACGCCCTCCGCGGTGAAGGCCCCGTCGCGCAGCCACGCATAGCCTCGATAGGCGGAGAACGTCGGAGACGCCGGGTACGCCCCGCCCGCGTCCTGGTGCCGGGTGATCACCTCGTGGCTGGCGCGGGCGAGGTCCACCAGCCGCGGCGCATCGACGGCGGGAAGCTGGGCGGGGGAGTTCTCGGTCATGTCGGGGTGTCCTGGGGAGTCGGTGCCGGCGAGGTCCGAGCCGGCTGTCGTGACAGTGGTCACCTGTGCTGGGTCCGGGCCGGTGCTGCCGTGGCCCGGACCCAGCAAGGAGGATCAGCCCAGGAGTGCGTCCACCCTGGTCTGGGCGTCCGTGAGCGCCTGCTCGACGCTCTTCCGGCCCGCTGCGGCGTTGCCGAGCTCCTCGGTGACGACGTCCTGCATCTCCTGCTGGGACTCGATCACCGGGGGCAGGACGACCGCGTCGAGCGAGTCGAACACGGCCTGCCGGTTGGCGGGAGGCGTGATGTCGAGATAGGCGCCGAGCTTGGACTCGTCGACCGGCGGAAGCTCCCAGGCGGTCTTCAGCCTGGTGGCGACGGTCGTGTCAGAGGCGGTCAGGAACTCGATCCACTTCTGGGCCGCCTCCTGGTGCTTGCTGGCTGCCGAGACGACGACCCCGTTGGTGAACATCGCCGAGGCCTTCTGCGTGTTGCCCGGTTCGACGGCGACGTCCCAGCTGAGGTCGGAGGCCTCGCTCAGCCCGCTGAACATCCAGATGCCCGAGTGCCACATCGCGAGCTTGCCCTGCTTGAACAGGTTCGTGTCGAAGTCGGGGGTGCCGGCCCCGTCTGCCTCGGTGGGCATGCTCGCCCCGGACTTCGCGACCAGCCACGTGGCCGCCTCGATGCCCTGCGGCGACGCGAACGTCGCCTTGGTCTTGTCCGCGTTGAAGAACTCACCGCCGGACTGCGCGAGGGTCTTGTAGAACTCGTGGAACGACACCGGCTGGTAGTCGCCCCACACCCCGGCGGCCTTGTCCGTCAGGGCCACGGCTGCCTTCTTCTCGTCCGCCCAGGTCCAGCTGGAGGTCGGCGTGGCGATGCCGGCGGCGTCGAACAGTGCCTTGTTGTAGAAGAGCACGACGTTCGAGAACGACTCCGGGAGGCCGTACTGCACCTTGTCGTTCGTGAACGCGGTGAGCAGGGACTCCTTGTAGGTGCTCGGGTCGACACCCTTGAGCTCGGCGAGGGTCCCGTTGGCCGCGTACGTGACGAAGTTCTCGTAGTTGAGCTCGAACGCGTCCGACGCGGTGCCACCGGCGACGGCCGTCTGCAGCTTCGTGAAGTAGTCGGCGTACGGGATCGTCTCGACCTGGACGGTGATGCCGGTGTTCGCGGCCTCGAACGCGGCCACGATCGCGGCGAGGTCGGCCTCGTGGCCGTCGTTCGCCGAGAAGTTCATGTAGCGAACCGTTGTCGGCCCGGCCGACGTGGAGTCGGCGGCCGCGTCGGAACGCGTCGCGGAGCCCTGAGCGCAGGCCGTGAGGGTCAGCGCGAGGGCGACCCCCGAGACGAGGGCGGCCACCATCCGCGGACGGCGGGAGGTCGTGCTGCGGTGCATTGTTCGTCCTTTCCTGGCGGGCGGCATCGTTACCGCCCGGTGTGGGCCTGGGATGTCTGGTGCGGACGCGGTGCGCGCGAGCGCTACTTGAGGCCGGTGTGCGCCATGCCCGCGATGATGTATTTCTGCGCGAACAGGTAGACGACGGCGATCGGCAGGATGGACACGACCGAGCCGGCCATGACCACGTTCCACTGGGTGGTGAACTGCCCCTGGAGCGTGGACAGCCCCAGCGGCAGGGTCATGAGCTCCGGGGAGCGGATGGCGACGAGTGGCCACAGGAAGCTGTTCCAGCTGCCCATGAACGCGAAGACGGCGAGCGTCGCGAGGGCGGGCCGGATGAGGGGCAGCACGATGGAGGTGAAGATGCGCAGGTGACCGGCACCGTCGATGGTGGCCGCCTCGTCGAGCTCGCGGGGAACGCCCTCGACGGCCTGCTTGAGCAGGAAGATGCCGAATGCGGCGGCGATCGACGGCGCGAGGAGGGCGAAGTAGGTGTCCTGCACGTGGAGCTTGGTCATCTCGATGAACAACGGCACGACGAGCACCTGCAGCGGGACCATCAGGGTCGCCAGGTACAGCCCGAAGAGCACGTTCTTGCCGCGGAACTCCAGACGGCCGAAGGCGTAGGCAGCCATCGACCCGGTGATCATCTGGAGCACGGTGGAGGCGATCGCGATCCCGAAGGAGTTCGCCACGATCCGCCACATGGGCATCGAGGCGAACAGCGTCGTGTACGCCTCGAGGGTGGGGTTGTCGACGACGAGGGTCGGGCCGCCGGCGAGCGTCCCGTCGGGTGTGATCGAGGTGATGACCGTCCACAGGAACGGGAACAGCATCGCGACCGCCCCGACGACGACCCCGACGTACAGCGCGACGCGGGCCGGCCGCAGGGTCCGCCGCCGTGGCGCGCGGGTGGCCGACGTCACCGCGGCGATCGCCCGTGCGGGTGCACGGTCCGTGATCTCACGCATGGGTCACCCACCTCCTCTGCCCGCGCAGCTGGAGCGCGGTGATGGCCAGGATCAGGATGAACAGCAGCCAGGACAGCGCGGAGGCCTCACCGGCCCGTCCGTAGCGGAACGTCAGGTCGTAGATCTGGCCGACGACGACCTGGCTCGAGCCCGCCGGGCCGCCGCCGGTCATGACGTAGACCTGGTCGAACACCTGGAAGCCGTTGATCAGCGAGATCACCAGGACGAAGAACGTCGAGGGGGACAGCAGCGGAAGGGTGATCCGGCGGAAGCGTTGCCAGGCGTTGGCACCGTCGATCCGCGCGGCTTCCTGGACGTCCGCGGGGATCGCCTGCAGCCCGGCGAGCAGGATGACCATGACGAAGCCGAGGTCCTTCCAGGCCGAGGCGACGATGACCGAGGGCATCGCCCACGTCGGGTCCGTCCACCACCCCGGCTGGGGGAGGTGGAAGACCGCCAGCACCTGGTTCACGAGCCCGTTCTTGGGGTTCAGCAGCCACTGCCACACCAGCGCGACCACGACCCAGCTCGTCACCACCGGCAGGAAGTACGCCGCACGGAAGAACGAGCGGCCGCGAAATGCCTGGTTGAGCGCCATCGCGAGCACGAGCCCGCCCACGTAGACGAGCGGCAGGTACCCCGCGATGTACAGCAGGGTGTGGCCGAACACCCGCCGCGTGCCCGGATCGCTCAGCAGCTTCGTGTAGTTGTCCAGCCCGACGAACTCCATCGCCGAGATCAGGTTCCACTTGTGCAGGCTGATCCACGCGGAGGTGACCATCGGGATCAACGTGAAGGCCACGAGGGGCACCGCGCTCGGCAGGAGGAAGAAGAGCACCCATGCGGTGTTCTTCCATCCACGGCTGCGACCCGCGCGGGACGCGGCCGTGCGGCGGGGCGCCAGAGCCGTCGGGGTGGCTGCGCCCGGCGCGGTGAGGACCGCGGACGTCGGCACGGGCTGCGCGGCGGTCATCGGGGTGCCCCGGCGGCGATGGCGGGACCGCCGGCCTGCAGGCGGTCGCGCACGAGCTGACCCTGGTCGCCGGCGGCTCCGGCGGAGTCGAACGGCGTGGCGAGCACGAGCGCCGCGGCGCCCAGCGCCCACTTGTCCTCGGCCCACGGCTCGACGATGAACGGCAGGCCACGCCGCGCGGGCATCAGGTGGCTGCGCAGGGACTGCTCGAAGCCGAGCTCCCAGTGCGGCCAGGCGTCGATGCCCTCGCCCAGGAGCACGACGACCTCCGGGTCGACCGTGTGCACGACACCGGCCAGGGCCCGTCCGAGGACCGCGCCGGCCTCGCGGTAGATCCCCTGCGCGGCCGGGTTGCCGAGTCCAGCGGCGACCTTGAGCCCGTCGAGAGTGCCGCGCGGTCCGATCACCCCGGCTTCGAGCGCCTGGCGGACCAGGGCGTCGTCGCCGATGTGCGCCTCGAGGCAGCCGCGCGAGCCGCAGCCGCACAGCGGACCGTCGACACTCATGGGGATGTGGCCGATCTCGCCCGCCCCTCCCGACGCGCCGCGGTAGATCGCACCGTCGACGACGATCCCGCAGCCGATCCCGCGTCCGATCGTCACGACCAGGTAGGAGCTGTAGTCGCGTCCCGTGCCGTAGAGGCGCTCGGCAACGGCGAGGGCGTTCACGTCGTTCTCGACGAGCACCGGCACGCCCAGCATCGTGCGGAGCACGGCGCCCACATGGGCGTCCGCCCAGCCGAGCGTCGGCGCGTTGACGACTCCCGAGGCCTGGGTGTCGACCGCGCCGGGGATCCCCACCCCGACGCCGAGCAGGTGGCCGGGGTGGTCGTCGACCGCTGAGCCCAGGATGTGCCCGAGGACGTCCAGGGCGTTCGGCGCGTCCGGGTCGAACCGGTGAGACGTCGAGCTGCGCACCGTGCCGTCGACGTCGACGTCGACGATCGCGACATGGTCGGCCGTCACCTTGGCGCCGATCGCGCCACCCGCGGAGCGGACGAGCCCCAGGAGTCGTCCGGGGCGTCCACCCTGCGACGGTGCGGTGTCGAGCTCGGCGACGAGGCCGCGAGCGATGAGGGCCTTGGTCAGCTGCGTGATGGTGGCCGGGCTGACGTCGAGCGCGCGGGCGACGTCGGCACGGGAGGTCGGCCCGCGCGTGCCGAGCAGCGCGAGCACCGCCGAGGGGACGAGGTCCCCGCGAGCAGTGGGACGGGACGTGCCAGCCATGGAACACCTTCGTTCAGTGGTTAATAAAGTGGAAAACTAACAGGCGTTCGTCGGGCCGTCAAGGCGCGGCGGGCCGGGGGATCCTGCCGTGAGCGGTCCCGTGAGCGGACGTGCTGGTCACGGCCACGCACAGCCTGAGCGGGTGCCGCGAGCTCTCGCGGCCGAGGGTGGCGTCCGCCAGGTCGCGGCCGCGAGATCAGACCCAGGACGTGCTCCCGTAGTCCCTACGTCCCGGGTCCGACGGCGCGCTGCGGAGCATGATCTGGCTGGGCAACGGCGCCGCTTCGAGCAAGAGGATGGAACGTCAATGACGATGTGGGCAGATCAGTCCGTGACAGAGATCTCCGCCGAGCGCGTCTCGGGGCCGGTGGATGACGACGGTGCGAGCCCCGTCTGGGATGCCCGCTCGAAGGCGCTGCGCTACGTCGACGTCAGCCGCGGCGACATCCTCACGTTCCACACCCAGACCGGCCTCGCCGAGCGCCAGCACGTCCGCGGAGGCGCTGTGGCGCTGCGCGCGCGCCGCGGCGGCTGGGCGCTCGTCACGCAGCACAACGTCGTGGCGCTCGACGCCGGGCTGCGACCCGAGGGCCTGTCGGTGCCGCTCGGTGAGGGCTGGGGTCCGGTCAACGACGCGCAGTGGGGCCCCGACGGCCTCCTGCACGTGGCCACGTCGGCGTCGGGCACCGCGTCAGGAGCCGTGCACCGCCACCGGTCGGACGGAGGCTGGGAGACGCTGGCCGAGGGCCTGGCCGACCCGCGCGGGTTGTCGTTCGACCCGGTCAGGGCGCGCCTGTACGTGACGGACGCGCCCGCGGCGGTGCTGGTGGCCGACCTCGACGACGCGGGACGGTGCGGCGAGCTGCGGCCGTGGGTGACCGTCGCGGCGCACGGCACGCCGGGCGGCACGGCGATCGACTCCGACGGCGGCGTGTGGGTCGCCGTGCGCGGCGGCTCCCTGGTGCTCCGGTACGCCGTCGACGGCGCGCTGGACCGAGTGGTCCATGTCGCCGCGAGCCAGGTCACCGGGTGCGCGTTCGGAGGGCTCGACCTGGGCGACCTCTACATCACGACGTCGCCCGTCGACCCCGGACGTGCCGGCAAGCCCCTGGGCTCGTTGTTCCGCGCTCGGCCAGGGATGGTCGGCGCGCCCCTCACCACTGCGCTGCCGGTGCTCTGAGCCGGGGCACCGGCGGAACGGCGGCGCTCGCGGCCTCACGGTCGGTGGCGGCCTGCCGATAGAGGAGAGGGCTTCGCAGCGATCAGTGCTGCGGCTCGACGCCCCCCTTTGTGACGCCAGGAGACCCCGATGCCTGTCCCGAGCGGACCCGATCCGATCGACGAGCTGGTCGCCCAGCTCGCCGAGAGCCGGCGACTGCTGAGATCGGTGATCGACCAGGTCCCCGCGATGATCGGGTACTGGAACCGCGACCTGCTCAACGTGCTGGCCAACGAGGCCTACGTCGAGTGGTTCGGCAAGTCGCCCGACGAGATCCTCGGCATCCACATCCGCGAGGTGCTGGGTGAGGAGCTGTTCGAGCTGAACCTGCCCTACATGCAGGCTGCGCTCCGTGGCGGCGCGCAGCACTTCGACCGGACGATCGTCGACGCGAGCGGCCAGACCCGGTACTCGCAGGCCGACTACGTCCCCGACGTGGATGCAGCCGGGCGAGTGATCGGCTTCTTCGTCCTCGTCAGCGACGTCACCGCGCGCACCAAGGCAGAGATGGCGCTCGTCCCGCTGCTCGCCGAGCTCGAGCACCGGGCGATGACGGATCCGCTGACGGGGTTGGCGAACCGCCAGGAGCTCGGTCGTCGGTCGGAGGTCGCGCTGGCGGACCTGGACCGGCACGAGCCAGGCACGCGCTTCGTGGGTCTGCTCGCCCTCGACCTCGACGGCTTCACGTCGGTCAACGACAGGCTGGGCCACGACAGCGGCGACGAGCTCCTGATCGTCGTGGGCCGCCGCCTGGCCGGCGCGGTACGGGGGGCCGATGTCGTGGCCCGGGTGGGGGGCGACGAGTTCGCCATCCTGGTTCCCGACCTCGCCGACGCGCTCGACGCGCAGAGGCTCGCCGATCGGCTCCTGCCGCTGCTCCAGCAGCCGATCCGGCTCGGCCCGGACGAAGGCGACCTCGTCCGGATCGGCGCGAGCATCGGGGTCGTCGTGGCCGCCGCGGGAACGCCCGACCTCGCGCTGAGGTCGCTCCTGCGCGAGGCCGACCGACGCATGTACCTGGCCAAGAACGCAGAGGTCGCGCCCTAACGCGCGCCACTCCGGTGTCGTCAGACGGCGTCGTCCCCGCGCTCGTTGGTCCGGACCCGCACGACCTCGTCGACGGTCTGCACCCAGACCTTGCCGTCGCCGATCTTGCCGGTGCGCGCCGCGGTGACGATCGTGTCGACGACGTGCGCCACCGTGTCGTCGGTCACGAGGACCTCGACCCGAACCTTGGGCACGAAGTCGATCTGGTACTCGGCGCCGCGGTACACCTCGGTGTGCCCGCCCTGGCGTCCGTAGCCCTGGGCGTCGGAGACCGTGAGGCCGCGCACCCCGATGCTGCCGAGGGCGTCGCGCACGTCGGCGACCTTGAACGGCTTGACGATCGCGGTGACGAGCTTCATCAGGAGACCCTTCCCATGCTGGAGGTTGCGGTGAGCTCGTAGGCGCTCTCGGCGTGCTGGCTCGAGTCGAGGCCCTCGTACTCCTCTTCGGGCGTCACCCGCAGCCCGATCGTGGCGCGCAGCGCCCAGGCGATGGCGTACGACGCCGCGAAGGCGAAGGCCGAGGCCGCGAGCACGCCGAGCACCTGGTGCCCGAGCTGCGTGAGGCCGCCGCCGAGCAGGAGGCCCTGATGGGTGACCGCGGGGTTGACGGCGGTCGCGGCGAGCAGGCCGATCGAGAGCGTCCCGATCACGCCGCCGACGTAGTGCACGGCGACGACGTCCAGGGAGTCGTCATAGCGGAAGCGGAACTTCAGCCGGATCGCGAAGAGGCAGACGATCCCGGCCGCCGCGCCGACCAGGATCGCCGGGACGGGCGCGACGAAGCCTGCCGCGGGCGTGATGGCCACGAGCCCCGCCACGGCGCCCGTGGCGCCACCGAGCGTCGTCGCCTTGCCCGTGAGCCGCTTCTCGAGGGCGAGCCAGCCGATCATGCCGCCCACACCCGACAGGTGCGTGGCGAGGGCTGCGCTCGCGGCGAGGTTCCCCGCGGTCAGAGCCGAGCCGGCGTTGAACCCGATCCAGCCGAACCAGAGCAGACCGGCACCGAGCAGGGTCAGCGGCAGGTTGTGCGGCGCCATCATCTCGCGCGGCCACCCGCGTCGCGGGCCCAGCACGAGGACGAGCGCCAGAGCTGACGCACCCGAGCACACCTCGACGACCGTCCCACCGGCGAAGTCGAGCAGGCCGGCCCGGTGGAGCCAGCCGTCGGGTGCCCAGACCCAGTGCGCGATCGGTGCGTAGACGACGACGGACCAGACGGCGATGAAGGTCACGAAGGCACCGAACCGCATGCGGTCCGCGGAGGCGCCACTGATCAGGGCCGCGGTGAGGATCGCGAACATGAGCTGGAACGCGACGAAGGCGAGCGGTGGGACCGTGAGGGACAGGCCGGGCACCGCGATCTCGGCGTGCGTCAGGCCGACCAGATGGAGCCCGCCGACGAGGCCCCCGCCCGCATCGCTGTCGAACGCGAGCGAGTATCCGACGACCACCCACGTCACCGAGACGACGCCGATCGTCGCGAAGCTCTGCATGATCATGGCCAGGGCGTGCTTGGACCGGACCATCCCGGCGTAGAAGAAGGCCAGCCCGGGCGTCATCAGCAGGACGAGGGCCGTGCAGACGATGATCCACGCCGTGTCTCCGGCGTCGACGGCTACGGCAGGGGGCAGGAGGTGCATCGGCCCAACTCTCTCGCGTGGCGGCCGGTCGGTCCCGTCCGTGGCTGCGCCGCCCGCGAGCGTACTGGCACCGGACACCCGATCGCGCAGGCCGTCCGTCCCGGCCTGCGCGATCGATGTCCCGCCGGGGGACCGTGAGGTCCCCCGGCGCCGACGGCTACCGGCTGATCGCCACCTTGAGCGCCTTGGTCTCCGCCGCACGGCCGAAGGTGTCGTACGCGTCCATCATCTGGTCCAGCTTGAACCGGTGGGTGACGAACTTCTCGGCGGGCAGCTTGTGCTGAGCCACGAGGCTCAGCAGCATCGGCGTCGAGCTCGTGCTGACGAGCCCGGTCGTGATGGTGACGTTGTGGATCCACAGGTTCTGGAGCGCCAGGTCGACGGACTTGCCGTGCACGCCCACGTTCGCCACGTGACCGCCGGGGCGGATCGAGTCGACGCACATCGTGAAGGTCGCCGGCAGGCCGACGGCCTCGATCGCCACGTCGACGCCGAGCCCGTCGGTCAGGGCCTTCACTTGCTCGAGCCAGTCGGCGTCGCCGGAGTTGACCGTGTCCGTTGCGCCGAACGTCCGGGCGAGCTCGAGGCGGTTCGTGTCGAGGTCGATCGCGATGATCCGCGCGGGTCCGCGCAGGCCCGCGGTCATGATCGCGGCCAGGCCCACCGGGCCGGCACCGACGACCGCCACGACGTCGCCGGGGTGGATGTCGCCGTTGAGGACCCCGATCTCGAACCCGGTCGGCAGGATGTCGGAGAGCATGACGCCCTCTTCGTCGCTGACGCCCTCGGGCACCTTGTAGACGGAGTTCTCGGCGTAGGGGACGCGGACGAGCTCGGCCTGGGTGCCGTCGATGAGGTGGCCGAAGATCCAGCCCATGCCCGACGCGCCCTCGTCTCCGAGGCAGTGGGAGTACAGGCCCTTCTTGCAGAACGAGCACTTGCCGCACGACTTGATGCACGACACGATCACGCGGTCGCCGACACTGAGGTCGGAGACCGCCGAGCCGATCTCGACGACTGTGCCGACGGCCTCATGACCGAGGATCCGGCCGGGCGTGACCGCCGGGACGTCCCCCTTGAGGATGTGCAGGTCGCTGCCGCAGATCGTCGTCATGTCGACGCGGACGATCGCGTCGGTGGGGGACTGGATCGTCGGGTCGGGGACCTCATCCCACGACTTCTGTCCGGGGCCGTGGTAAACGAGTGCCTTCACGGTGGAACTCCTTCAGGAGTGATGTGCCGCCGTCGACTCTGACGGCGATCCCCCCAGTCAATGACCAAGGTCCTACGGGAACACGTGACCTTGGTCCTACCACCTGGGGCTACGGTCCCGCCTCGGCCGAGGCAACATGTGGCAACGCGTTGACCGGGAATGCCCTCCGACGACTGAATCGGGTCACCGCCGGGGCCCACAAGGGAGTGCGCCCCGGGGATCCACTCGAAGGAGAATGGACCTTGAGAACTCGCTCTCGTCGGACGTGGCTGGCCATCGTCGCCGTCACCGTCCCGCTCACGATCGTCGCCACGGGGGCCGCGACAGCGGCGCCCGGCCAGGCGGGATCCGCCGCACACCAGTCCCGGGGCCCAGCAGCATCGGCGTGGACAGGTCTGCCCTGGATGGACCCAGCGCTCGCTCCCGCACAGCGGGCGGAGCTGCTGATCAGCGCGATGACGCTCGACCAGAAGATCCAGCAGATCGCGATGAAGCCCGTCGCCAACACCACGATCCCCGGCTGCGACTTCTCGGCCGGGGGCCGGCACGTCGAGGGCATCCCCGAGCTGGCGATCCCCACGCTGCGGATGACCAACGGTCCGTTCGGTGGCGGCGACTGCGCGGTCGCACCGACATCGACAGGCCTCACCAGTGCGCTCACGGTGGCTTCCTCGTGGGACGCCGCGGTCTCGACCGCGTGGGGCAACATCATCGGAGAGGAGACCCGCGCCAGCGCGCACAACGTGCTCCTGACGCCGGGCATCAACCTCGGCCGGATCGCGAACGCCGGCCGCAACTTCGAGTACTTCGGAGAGGACCCCTACCTGGCCGGAACCATGGCCGTGGCCCAGGTGAACGCGGTGCAGAGCTGGGGCGTCCAGTCCGTGGCCAAGCACTTCGCCGCGAACGAGCAGGAGACCGGCCGCAACACGATGGACACCGTCGTCGACGACGCCACCATGCACGAGCTGTACCTGCTGCCGTTCGAGATGACGATCCAGGAGGCCAACCTGGCCTCGGTCATGTGCTCGTACCCGCACCTCAACGGCGTCTTCGCCTGCGAGAACCCCGAGCTCCTGACCGACTGGCTGCGCGACGACCTCGGCTTCACGGGCTACGTCATGTCCGACCGTGGAGCGACGCACAGCACAGCCGCCGCGATCAAGGCCGGCCTCGACCTGGAGTTCGCCAGCCCGCGCTGGTTCACCCCGGAGCTCATCCACGCCGCGCTCGACGCGGGAACGCTCCAGGTCGCGGACATCGACCAGCAGCTCGACCGCCGGTTCACGGTGATGTTCGAGCTGGGCCAGTTCGACGACCCGATCAGCTCGCTGACCCCGATCGACTTCGCCACCAACGGCGAGCGGGTCAGGGAGATCGGCGAGCAGGGCAGCGTGCTGCTCAAGAACGCGAACAGCGCTCTGCCGCTCGACGCCGGGTCGCTGGACTCGGTGGCCCTGATCGGCCCGCGGACCTTCGCCGGCCAGGCGAAGTTCAACTCGCAGGGTCCGTCGAACACCATCGTGGTCACGTCGCCCTACACGGTGACGCCCGAGCAAGGCCTGAAGAACGCGCTCGCGACGCTCGGGTCGACGGCGTCGGTGACGTACGACGACGCCACGGACATCGCGGCCGCTGCCGCGCTCGCCGCTGCATCGGACGTCGCCGTCGTCATGGTCGGTGACATCTCCCGTGAGGGTGTGGACCGCACGACGCTCGCCCTTCCGGTCACGGACGGTGTGGACCAGAACGCGCTCGTCGCCGCGGTCGTCGCCGCCAACCCCCGCACGGTCGTCGTGCTGAAGAACGGCGGGCCCGTCCTGCTGCCGTGGCTCGACAGTGTCCCGGCCGTCCTCGAGGCCTGGTACCCCGCGCAGGAGGACGGGAACATCGTCGCCGACCTGCTGTTCGGGATCAGGAACCCGTCGGGCAAGCTGCCGATCACGTTCCCGACCCAGGAGCGGGAGGCCGCCAACGCCACGGTCGCGCAGTGGCCGGGGATCGACCCGGACGGTGCCGGTCCGCTGCCGCTGACGGCCACCTACAGCGAAGGCCTCGAGATGGGCTACCGCTGGTACGACGCCAACGACGTGGCGCCGACGTTCGCCTTCGGTTACGGGTTGTCGTACTCGAGCTTCGAGCTCTCCAAGCTGGAGGCGACGCCCAGGACGCTCGACGGCACCCACCCGATCAAGGTGCAGTTCACCATCACCAACACCAGCCAGGTGACGGGTGCGGAGGTCGGGCAGGTCTACCTCGGCCTGCCCGCCGCAGCGAACGAGCCGCCCAAGCGGCTGGTCGGATTCGAGAAGGTCACGCTCGATCCCGGGGAGAAGAAGAGGGTCACCGTGACGATCGACCCGTCCGCAGCGAACCATCCGCTGAGCGTCTGGGACGCTGCGGCCGACACGTGGACAACGGTTGACGGCGAGTACACGGTGTACGTCGGCAACGCGTCGAACAACGTGCTGCTGTCCCAGTCGATCACCGTACGGACGCCCGCGGGCCGCGAGTAGTCCCGAGAGACGACGAAGCGCGCCGCCCGCACCAGGGGCGGCGCGCTTCGCCGTGTGCGGAGCCGTCAGTGCAGCGGGGCCATGGCGACGATGAGCGGGCTCGACGACAGCGCGGGGAGCGCGGCCGGGTACCCGACCAGGTAGCCCTGCACCGCGTCGGCGCCGAGCGCGGACCAGAGCGTGAGATCGGTCGCGTCCTCGACGCCCTCGACGACGAGCTTGGCACCGCTGTGGTGGGCGAAGTCGATCAGCGCGCCGGCCATGGCCCGCCGGAACGGGCTCGACCCGGCGTGCTGGGTCAGCGAGATGTCGAGCTTGATGATGTCGGGAGCCAGCTGGACGATGTGCTGCAGGCTGGCGATGCCGGCACCCGCGTCGTCGACGGCGATCTGCACGCCGAGGACCCGCAGCTCGACGAGCCGCTCCTTCATCAGGTGGTAGTCCTCGATGACCGCGTGCTCGGTCACCTCCACGGTGAGCTGTCGCCCGTCGCACGCCCGGACGAGCTCGATCAGGCTGGGGTGACCGAGGGTCGCGGGGGAGGCGTTGACCGAGAGGCTCACGTCGGCCGGCAGGTCCTCCGCCGCGACGATGGCGGCCGCGATCGCCGCGATCTCGAGCTCGACCCCGCGTCCGACGTGCGCGGCGGCGGCGAACCAGAGGTCGGGGGTGCGATATGGCAGGACGTCGAACCGGGTCAGCGCCTCGACCGCGACCAACCGTCCGTCCGCGAGCGCGTAGATCGGCTGGAACACCGGGTGGAAGGTCCCGCCGTCGATCGCGGCGTCGATCAGGGGGAGCAGAGCCCCGTGCGCGTGGTCGTCGTGGGTCGTCGGCGTCATTGCGGAGCGGATCTCGGTGGACAGCTGCTGCGCGTCGGCGCGCTCGCGCATGACGAGGGCGAGCGAGGCGACGGCGCCCACCAGGATGAACATCGCGCCGCGGAGCAGCCAGCCGAGACTGGTCTGGGGCTCGCCTGTCGAGACGTCGAGGGGCATGGCGGGACCCGCCAGGACCGTCGCGACCAATGCCGTCACCCCGGCCCCGCGAAAGCCGAAGGCCAGCGCGGCCAGGATGATCGGGAGGTAGAAGAGGTGCGGCAGGGCCACCTTGGTGCCGCCGGTCGCGTAGACCAGCAACCAGATCGCGACGAGCATCGCGACGAGCACGGCGATCACCAGAGCCATGGGCGCCCGGGCGCCGCGCACGACGGCACGGGTGAACAGTGCCGACCAGTCCTGCCGATGCACGGCCGATGCCACCCGCTTCCCCTTGTCCCGCCGGTCAGAGCGGAACGCGTGTTCCTCGCTGGTCTCTCTATCGGCGATGCGGGGCGCTGACGTGAGCAGAGTCACGGAGAGAGACGGGATCAGGGTAGCGACCGAGGGTCGTCATGGGGTCGAGACGGAAGGTTAGGGTAGGCATACCTACAGCGAAGGACTTCTGGTGACCACGACCGTCGCGCCTGCGATCACCCCGTTCCGCCTCTTCGACGTCGAGCTGGCGCGCGTCGAGCGGCTGTGCCCGAGCTTCCGTCGGCTCACCCTCACAGGTCCGGAGCTGCACCGGTTCGCGGACAACGGCTTCGACCAGCGGATCAAGCTCCTCATCCCCACCACGGCGCCGCAAGCACGCGCCTTGGGCCGCCTGACCGGGCCCGACGCGGTCGCAGCCGACTGGTACGGCGCGTGGCGCACGCTGTCCGACGACGAGCGGCCGGCGCTGCGGACCTACACCGTCCGTGCGTCGCGGCCACGCATGCGCGAGATCGACGTCGACGTCGTGCAGCACGGCGACCTCGGGCCCGCCTCGCGGTGGGCGGGGGCTGCGCGGCCCGGGGATCGCCTCGTGGTCTGCGGGCCCGACGCGCACCACCCCGGGCCGCACGGCGGCGTCGACTTCGCCCCACCCGCGCACAGCCGCGCGGTGCTCATGGCCGGCGACGAGACGGCCGTCCCGGCGATCGCCTCGATCATCGAGCGGCTCCCTCGCGATGCCCGCGGCGAGGTGCTGCTCGAGGTGCCGTGCACCGGTGACCAGCTCCCGATCGACCGCCCGACCGGCATCACGGTGACGTGGCTGCCGCGGGACGGCTCCGGGCACGGGACGCGTCTGGTCCCCGCTGTGCAGGCCGCCGCCGCCCGGCTGCTCGGGTCCCAGGGCCGGCCGCACGACATCCACCTGGACGACGTCGACGTGGACCAGGGCCTGCTGTGGGAGGTGCCGGTGGACGCCGACGGCGGCCCGCTGATCGCGACCACCGAGCTGTACGCGTGGCTCGCCGGGGAGGCCGGGGTCATCAAGGCGCTGCGGCGCCACCTCGTGTCGGAACGCGGCATCGACCGACGGTCGGTCGCCTTCATGGGCTACTGGCGGCTCGGGCGTGCGGAGAGCGCGTGACCACGTGCGGCGCGCGACGCGATCAACGTGGCCGTCCAGGCGAGCGACTTCGCTGCGCGAGTCGCGGAGCTGGACACCTCCGCGTCCTACGCCGTGTACTGCCAGAGCGGGCACCGCTCGGAGCTGGCCCTCGAGAAGCTCACCGCCGCCGGGTTCACGCACGTCGTCGACCTCGCGGGCGGCGTGCCGGCCTGGACCGCGGAGGGGTACCCGTTGGTGGGCGCCCCCTGAGCGTCGTCAGGGGAACTGACCGTCACCCGGGGTCAGGTCGAGCGCGCGGTCGGCGGCGCAGTCCCCGCTGACGTACTCCGCGGACATCCGGGGGTAGACGTCGCGGTAGTACCGCTCGGCCAACGCGGTGGCCTGCGTCCGCGAGGCACCGAGGAACCGGGCGGCGTCCGCGTCCTGCTGCATCGCGAAGCACTCGGCTCTCGCCTCGTTGAACTCCCCGCGCACGTGCATGGCCTCGTGGACGGTGATGTGCAGGGCTCGGACCTGGCCGTCGGTCGGAGCGCGCTTGCTGCTCAGCAGCCACGCGTACAGGTCGTTGCACACCGTTCGGCGCAGGTGGGCGACGTTCTGGCTGTCGGAGAACACGAAGCCCGACGTGACGGAGAGGTCGACCAGCTCGGGGGTGAACCGCTGGCAGTCGGCCTGCGCCTCCCGTGACCCCGAGACGTGCACGACGAGCGCCGTGGCGCGGGCCTGCACCCACTGGTGCTTGAGCTCGAAGCCGCCCGCCGTGACCAGCAGGGCGACGCAGACGACGAGCATGCCGGTCGCGAAGCCGCGGGCTGTGTGCCAGTCGCGGCGCAGCACGACGACGCGGCGCAGCACCAGAGCCACCAGGGCCGCGACGACCACAGTCAGGACGCCGACGTCCACCCCAGCACTCCTCTCCGCTCGGCACCCCACGGGCGCCGCTTGACCAGCCGACCCGACCCTACCCAGGCGCGCGCCTGCGGGGACGCGGGTCGCTCTAGGCTCGCCGCATGACCAGCATCCTGTGGCTGAGGCGCGACCTGCGCCGCAGCGACCACCCTGCGCTGGTGGCCGCGCACGACGCGGCGGGTGCAGGGGGCGTGCTGCCGGTCTTCGTCGTCGACCCGACCCTGACCGCTTCTGCGGGACCCGCGCGCCTGGCCGCGCTGCACGAGGCGCTCAGCGGTGCTCGAGAGTCCTTCGACGACGCGCTCGTGGTGCGCCACGGGCGACCGGAGGAGGTCCTCCCCGCCCTGGCGCGCGAGGTCCGGGCCGCGAGCGTGCACGTCACCGCCGAGACGACCCCCTACGGGCGCCGCCGGGACGAGCGCGTTCGTGCTGCCCTGTCGCCCGACGTCCCGCTCGTCATGACAGGCAGCCCGTACGCCGTGACCCCAGGACGGGTCCGCACGGGCGGCGGGACGCCGTACCAGGTCTTCACGCCCTTCTCGCGGGCCTGGCGTGACCATGGCTGGCGGCGACCCGCCGCGGCGCCACCCGGCGTGCGATGGCACAGGGGCGTCACGTCCGAGCCGCTCCCTGCGGGCTCCGACGGACCGTCCGCCGCGCGGTCGCGTGTCGACGAGCGTGGCGCGCTCGAACGCTGGCACGAGTTCCTCGACGCCGGGATCGAGACCTACGCCGTCGACCGCGACCGACCCGACCTGGCGGGCACCTCGGGCATGTCCGTCCACCTGAAGTACGGCACCATCCACCCGCGCACGATGCTCGCCGACCTCGCTGCGGTCACTGCGGACCGCGGTCCGGACGTGACGACGTACGTCAACGAGCTGTGCTGGCGCGAGTTCTACGCCGACGTGCTGTGGCACCGGCCCGCCTCGGCCTGGGCCGACCTCCGACCCGGGCTGAGCGCCATGGCCTACGACGACCCGGCGACCCCAGCCTTCGCGGCGTGGCAGTCCGGGCGGACGGGCTACCCGCTCGTGGACGCCGGGATGCGCCAGCTGCTCGCGGAGGGATGGATGCACAACCGGGTGCGGATGGTCACGGCGAGCTTCCTCGTCAAGGACCTGCACGTGTGGTGGCCCCACGGTGCACGGCACTTCCTGGCGCACCTGCGTGACGGCGACGTCGCCTCCAACAGTCACGGCTGGCAGTGGGTCGCAGGCACGGGCACGGATGCCGCTCCGTACTTCCGTGTGTTCAACCCGGTCGCTCAGGGGGAACGGTTCGACCCGCTCGGCGACTACGTGCGCCGGTACGTCCCCGAGCTCGGTCACGTCGCCGGGCGCGCGGTGCACCAGCCGTGGAGGGTCGCCGGCGCGTACGACGGCGGGTACCCCGCACCGATCGTCGACCACGGCGCAGAGCGGGACGAGGCGCTGCGTCGGTATGCGGCCGCGCGCGGCTGACACGTCCGGACGGCACGGGGGACCGGTCCCCGGCGTGGGCCGCCAATCCGCGTGAACGAGTCGCCCGTGGAGGCAGACTGGGGCCATGACCTCATCGGACCGGATCCTCCGAACCCGGCTGTGGCGCAACGGTGTGCTCGAGACGGAGGACTTCCCGTTCGAGGACGTCTCGGAGTACCTCGGGCAGGCGGACTGCCTCGTGTGGGTCGACCTGTGCGCGCCGGACCCCGACCATCTCGACGAGCTCGCACGCGAGCTCGGTCTCGTCCCGCAGGCGGTCGAGGACGCCTTGGCGCGGCAGGAGCGGGTCAAGTCCATCCGCTACGCCACCCACACGTTCCTCACGGTCTACGCCACCCGGCTCGCAACGGGCGACGGCGTCGAGCCCGGTCACGCGCCGAGCCTGGAGGTGTCGCGGATCTCGGCGTTCATCCTGCCCCGCGGCGTCGTCACCGTCCGGCAGGACTCGGGCTTCGACATCAACGAGGTCGTGAGCCGCTGGGACGACAACCCCGACCTGATGAAGTTCGGGGTGTCCGCCCTCGTGCACGGGCTGCTCGACGCCGTCGTCGACGGCCACTTCGAGGCCGTCGAGGTGCTCGACGAGGCCATGGAGGGTCTCGAGGACCTCCTGTTCGACGACCGTGCCCCGACCACCGAGCTGCAGCGCCAGACGTACCGGATCCGGCGCGACCTCGTGGAGCTGCGCCGGGTCGTCCTGCCGATGCGCGAGGTGGTCAGCGCCGTCGTCCGCCACCGCAAGGACCTGGACTCACCGGCCGAGATGGACCCGTGGTACGACGACCTGTACGACCACGTGCTGCGCGCGTCGGAGTGGACCGAGTCGCTGCGCGACATGGTCACGACCATCTTCGAGACCAACCTGTCGCTGCAGGACGCGCGGCTCAACACCGTCATGAAGAAGCTCACGGCCTGGGCCGCGATCATCGCCGTGCCGACCGCCGTCACCGGGTGGTTCGGGCAGAACGTGCCCTACCCGGGGTTCGCGCAGCCGTCGGGCTACATCCTGAGCGTCGTCGTCATCGTCGGGTTCGGCGTCGGCCTCTACATCTCGTTCAAGCGCCGCGACTGGCTGTAGGCGCGACCTCGCGGGTCGAGTTGACTCTTGATTCGACGAACGTCAATATAGACGCGGCTACATACAGCCGGCAGCCGACGACAGGATGTCCCGTGCCCCAGGTCACCACCGCAGCCCCGCAGCTCGATCAGCGTCGGCTGTCGACGCTCGACCGCTGGCTGCCCGTCTGGATCGGCCTGGCGATGGTCGGGGGTCTGGCGATCGGGCGGACGGTGCCCGCGCTCGCGGGCGTGCTCGGCGCGATGGAGGTCGGCGGGATCTCCGTGCCGATCGGCCTGGGTCTGCTCGTCATGATGTACCCGGTGCTGGCCAAGGTCCGCTACGACCGGATCGCTGCAGTCACGGGCGACAAGCGCCTGCTCGTCAGCTCCCTGCTGCTGAACTGGGTCGTCGGTCCGGCACTCATGTTCGTGCTCGCCTGGGTGTTCCTGCCCGACCTCCCCGAGTACCGCACCGGGCTGATCCTCGTGGGGCTGGCGCGGTGCATCGCGATGGTCGTCATCTGGAACGACCTGGCGTGCGGTGACCGAGAGGCCGCGGCGGTGCTCGTCGCGATCAACTCGCTCTTCCAGGTCGTGGCGTTCTCCCTGCTCGGCTGGTTCTACCTGACCGTGCTGCCGGGGTGGCTGGGTCTGGACCTGCAGGGCCTCGACGTGTCGGTCGGCCAGATCGCGCTCAACGTCCTCGTCTTCCTCGGCGTCCCCCTGGCGGCCGGGTTCGCCTCGCGTCGGGTCGGCGAGCGCGCGAGGGGACGGGCGTGGTACGAGACCACGTTCATCCCGCGGATCGGCCCCTGGGCGCTGTACGGGCTGCTGTTCACGATCGTGCTGCTCTTCGCACTGCAGGGCGACGCGGTGACCCGTCGTCCCCTCGACGTCGTCCGGATCGCGCTGCCGCTCCTCGTCTACTTCGCCGTCATGTGGAGCGTCGGTCTTGCCGCGGGCAGGTCCCTGGGTCTGGGCTACGCGCGCTCCACGACCCTTGCGTTCACGGCGGCCGGCAACAACTTCGAGCTCGCGATCGCCGTCGCGATCGGGACGTTCGGTGCGGGATCCGGCCAGGCCCTGGCCGGGGTCGTCGGACCGCTGATCGAGGTGCCGGTGCTCGTCGGCCTCGTCTACGTGTCCCTGTACGGTGCGCGCCGCTGGTTCGCCGACGGTCCGTCACGCGTCCCTGGCCCCCGCGAGGAGGTCTCCGCATGAGCACCCGGTCGCCGTCCTCGGCAGCTACGGTCGCGCAGGGCAGCGGCACGCCCTGCGCGACCCCGGCCGAGGCCCGCGCCATGGGCAGTGCCGCGGCCGTGCAGGTCGCCGAGATGCTCAAGGCCCTGGCCGAGCCGCTGCGCCTGCGGATGCTGTCGTTCATCACCACGAGCTCGACGGGTGAGGCGTGCGTCTGCGACATCGCCGGCGTGGCCGACGTGTCCCAGCCGACCGTGTCCCACCACCTCAAGGTCCTCAAGGACGTCGGCATCGTGACGTCCGAGCGGCGCGGCACGTGGGTGTACTACCGGGTCGCTCCCGAGGTCCGCGAGGCCGTCTCGACGCTGCTGCAGTCGTTCGCCCCGAGCGCGCTCGACGCGCACCATCCCGAGCAGACCCCCCTGACGGGACTGCGCGACGTCGATGCGGCCTTGACGCGCGTCAGCGACGACCTGGCCGCGAGGTTCCCCGACCTCGCCGCCGACGTCGTCCTGCGCACCGTCCGCGAGTCCTACGCGGCCCTGGTGCGCAACGCAGGACTGCGCGCCCACCTCGTCCCGACGACGCAGCGGTTCGCTGAGCAGCGACTGACGGACATCGTCCGCGCCGGCGCCGACCGGTCGGCCGGGGTCCCGCAGGTGCTGTTCGTGTGCGTCGCCAACGCCGGTCGCTCGCAGCTGGCCGCGGCGCTGCTGCGCCACCACGCCGGGGACGCGGTCGTCGCACGCTCGGCCGGCTCGGCGCCCGCCGGTGCCGTGCACGCGACGGTCCGGGGCCTCCTCGACGAGCTCGGGGTCGACGTCGACGCAGACGAAGCCTTCCCGAAGCCGCTCACCGATGACGCCGTGCGCGCTGCCGACGTCGTCATCACGATGGGCTGCGGCGACACGTGCCCCGTCCTGCCGGGCAAGCGGTACGAGGACTGGGTCGTCGGCGACCCTGCCTTGGCATCGCCCGACGGGGTGGCCGCCATCCGCGACGACATCGACCGACGGGTCCGCGCGCTGCTCGCCGACCTCGTCCCGGCTGCCCACCCCACGACCCCCCACAGCCCGCCCACCCACCCGAGGAGCCCCCTGTGACCGAGAACCCCACGACCGCGCTGCCCGACGCTCCGGCGACCCGACCCAGCGTGCTGTTCGTCTGCGTGCACAACGCCGGGCGGTCGCAGATGGCGGCCGGCTTCCTGACGGCGCTGTCCGGTGGCGCCGTCGAGGTCCGCTCGGCCGGCTCCATGCCCGCCGACCAGATCAACCCCGCTGCGGTCGAGGCGATGGGCGAGGTCGGCATCGACATCCGCGCCGAGAAGCCGAAGGTCCTGACCACCGACGCGGTCAAGGCGTCCGACGTCGTCATCACGATGGGCTGCGGCGACGCGTGCCCGTTCTACCCGGGCAAGCGGTACGAGGACTGGGTCCTGGAGGACCCGGCCGGACAGGGCGTCGCGGCGGTCCGACCGATCCGGGACGAGATCCGCACCCGCGTCCTGACGCTGCTCGGCGAGCTCGGCGTGGAGCCGGTCGCGTGACGGGCGCACCCGAGGTGACGGTGGTTCCGCTGACGGCCGAGCACTGGCCGGCGGTCCGTGACATCTATGCCGCGGGGATCGCGACCGGGCACGCCACCTTCGAGTCCGAGCCGTCCACCTGGGAGCAGTTCGATGCGGCCAAGCTGCCTGCCCACCGGGCCGTGGCCCTCGACGCGGACGGCTCGGTGCTCGGCTGGGTGGCGGCCACCGCCGTCTCCGACCGGTGCGTCTACGCGGGCGTCGTCGAGCACTCCGTCTACGTCCACCCCGACGCGCGCGGCCGGGGCGTCGGACGGACGCTGCTCGAGGCCCTCATCGCCTCGACCGAGGCCGCCGGGGTCTGGACGATCCAGTCCGGGGTGTTCACCGAGAACGCGGCCAGCCTCGCGCTGCACGCGGCTGCGGGGTTCCGCGTCGTCGGCACCCGCGAGCGTCTCGGTCGGATGGCGTACGGGCCGCTCGAGGGTCAGTGGCGCGACGTGGTCCTGCTCGAGCGGCGCAGCCGCGGCTGACGGCCGCGTCGTCAGCTCGCGGGGGAGACCTCGACGTGCACGGTCCAGGTCGCGGGCGACCCCGGCTCCAGCCACTGGCAGCGCCCGTCGGCGCGAGACCCGCTGAGTGCCTCCCGGGACCCGGTCGACGGCTCGAGGGCGATGACGCGCTCCCGTGAGTGCAGACCGGCGTCGACCCACAGTGCGAGGTAGGGCACCAGCGCCGGGTCCCAGGACAGCCGAAGCATCGTCCCGTCGGCCGTCAGGAGCCCGGCCCACGCCACGGGCCGGTCGGGGTCGACCCAGTACTTGAGGGCGCCCCGTCGGGCAGGGCATCGACGCGGGCGAGCTCGTCGGTCCACGGCTGGCGGCCGTCGACCCCGTAGATCCCGTCCACGTGGAGCACCTGCGGGGGCAGGACGACCCGTGAGCCCGGGGGAGCGACGAACTGCGGGTGGGCCGCCCACTGGAACGGCACAGGGCCGCCGGCCGTCGCCTCGGCGGTGTAGACGAGGTCCAGCCCGGTGCCGGTCGGCTCGATCCGCCGGCTGAACCGGTAGGGAAGGCTCCGGCCGTCGTAGCCCCACGCGCCCGCGGCGCGTGACGTCCACGGGGTCGTCCATGCCTCACCGTGGTCGGCCAGCGGCGTGCCGTCGAGAGTGTCGGCGTCCACGGTCGGCGCGCACTCGTCCCAGCCGCACATCTCGGCGTCCACGAAGGAGACCGGGCCGCGCGCAGGCGCCGGCAGCGTCGGACCCGGCTGCGCGAGCCACTCGCGACCTGTCCCGTCGCGCAGGGAGGCGATCTTCCCGCCGCGTCCCGGGACGACGAGCGCCGTCAGTCCGGTGCCGCCGACGACGCGGTGCGCCGGCTCGTCTCTCCACGTGGATGCGGTGGGCGTCAAAGTCACGGGGGTCGGTCTACCAGAAACGGGGGCGCGACGGCGCCCGACCGGCCGACGCCCCCGCCCGAGACCGCGCCCCGGTCCTCCCGGTTCAGAGGTCGTACGTCTTGCGATACGCCTTGACGGCGCTGTTCACGGTCGGGAAGAAGTGCTCGGGTCCGAACCTGCTGCCGACGCCGAACCTGACCAGGCGATCCTTGATCGGGCCCTTCATCTCGGCGAACACCAGGCTGATGCCCAGCCGGTCGAGATGGTCGTCCAGCTCGACGAGGTCGTCGAGCGCCGTCGTGTCGATCCCGGTGAGGGCCTCGGCCGCAACGACCACGCACCGGACGGGTCCGGGCGCGCCCTCGACCAGACCACGGACGAACGTTTCGAAGACTGCCCCGTTGGCGAAGAACAGCGGGGCGTCGAACCGGGCGATCACGAGGCCCGGAACACGTTCCCCGTCGGGATGCCTGCTCAGGTCGTGGTACCCGGGCACGCCGTCGAGGCTCACGAGCTCGGTGCGGTACGGATCCCACGCCTGGCGGACGAACGCCAGCAACGACAGCCCGATCGCCACGACGACGCCCTGCAGCACGCCGATGAAGGCGACCCCGAGGAAGGCTGCGACGAGGAGTGCGGTCTCGGTGCGGCTCATGCGCGCGAGCCGGACGAGGGTCCTGATGTCCACGAGCGATGCGGCGGAGACGATGACGACCGCGGCGAGCGTGCTGGACGGCAGGTACGCGGTGAGACCGGGCGCCACGAGCATGAAGACGACCAGGAGGCCCGCGGCGACCACCCCGACGAGCTGCGTGCGAGCCCCTGCCTGGACGGCGACGGGCGTTCGCGAGGCGCTCCCGGACACGGGGAAACCGCCGAGCAGCCCGCTGGCGGCGTTGGCGACACCCAGGGCGCCCATCTCCTGGTCGCCGTCGACGTCGTAGCCGTGTCGCGTGCCGAGGCTTCGGGACAGCACGCTCGTGTCGGCGAAGGCGATCAGGGCGATGCCGGCGGCCGGCCCGACCAGGGCCACGACATCGGCCCAGCGCCCGAGCGCCCGGCCGACGATCAGGATGAGACCCATCATCAGCGCGAGCAGCCCGGCGAGCGCGACCGCGCGCTCGGAACGTGCGACAGCGAGCGGAAGGATGGTCGCCGCGATCATCGGTGCGAGCGAGGAGTCGGGTCCCAGGATCAGGACCCGCGACGGACCGAAGACGGCGTAGGCGACCAGCGGCACGATCGTGGTGTAGAGACCCGTGACGGGCGGGAGCCCGGCCGCCTCGGCGTACGCCATCCCCGCCGGGATCACGAGGGCGACGAGAGCGGCGCCCGCGGTCACGTCCGGCCGGAGCCACGAGCGTTCGTAGCTCCTGGCCACACCCACGGCGGGGACCAGGCGCTCGACCCGTCCGCGGTCCATGTCGTCAGCGTAGGCCGCGCCCGACGCGCGGCATCCGGCGGTCCCGGAAGCAATCACGGCCCGACGGCGTTGCAGCGTCGTTCGCCGTACCCCCCCCGAGAGGAACGCATCGTGTCTGTCGTCGTCACCGGAGCCACCGGCCACCTGGGTCGTCTTGTCGTCGAGAACCTGCTGGACCGGGGAGTGCCCGCGGACCAGGTCGTGGCGGTCGGCCGCCGTGCAGAGACTTTGGCTGACCTGGCCGGACGCGGTGTGCAGGTGCGCCGCGCCGACTTCGGAGACCGCGCGTCGCTCGACGAGGCGTTGCGCGGTGCCGAGTCCGTCCTGCTCGTCTCGGGGAGCGAGGTCGGCCGGCGCGTGGCGCAGCACGCTCAGGTGATCGATGCCGCCCAGGCCGCCGGCGTCAGGCACCTGGCGTACACGAGCGCCCCGCACGCCGACACCACGTCGCTCATCCTCGCGCCGGAGCACAAGGCCACCGAGGAGCTGATCCGCGCCTCGGGCCTGCCCTTCACGTTCCTGCGCAACAGCTGGTACACCGAGAACTACCTCGGTGACCTCGAGCAGGCGCGCAGCACCGGAGAGGTCCTCTCGAGCGTCGGCGAGGGGCGGGTCGCGAGCGCGTCGCGGGCCGACTATGCCGCCGCCGCGGCCGCGGTGCTGACCGGGACGGGCCACGACGGCGCCGTCTACGAGCTGTCAGGTGACACGGCGTGGGACTTCGCCGAGCTGGCCGCCGCGATCTCCCAGGTCATCGGCCGTGACGTCGTCTACCGCTCGGTCACGCCCGCCGAGCGGCTCGCAGGGCTGCTCGCCGCGGGCCTGGACGAGGGGACCGCGCAGTTCGTGGTCGCGCTCGAGGGCAACACGAGGGACGGTCTGCTGGCAGAGACGACTGGTGACCTCGCCCGGCTGATCGGCAGGCCCACGACGCCGCTCGTCGACGGGCTGCGCGCCGCCCTCTGAGCGGCCGCTGACCGGCCGCTGACCGGCACGGTGACATCTCAGGGACGGACGATCAGCCGTCCCTGAGGTGGAACTGGTTCCGGCCGTTCGTCTTCGCGAGGTACATCGCTCCGTCGGCCCGGCTGAGCAGGTCCGAAGGGCTCGACGCCGGGTCGTCCGTCATGGCGGCGCCGACGCTCGCCGACACCTCGATCGTCGTCGTCCCGTCGCGGTAGGGCTCAGAGAGCGCTGCGACGAAGCGGTCGCCGATGTCGCGGACATGGGCGAGGTTCGACACGCCCTCGCAGAGGACGACGAACTCGTCGCCACCGAGCCGCGCCACCGTGTCGTCGCGGCGGGCGAGGCCGGTCAGGCGATCGGCGAGCTGGACGAGCACCTTGTCGCCCCGGTCGTGGCCGTAGGTGTCGTTGATCGACTTGAAGTTGTCCACGTCGACGAAGAAGAGCACGTGCTGGCGTGGGGCGCGGTGGAGTCGTTCGAGGGCCTGCTCGATCGTCTTCATGAGCAGGTGCCGGTTCGCCAGGCCGGTGAGGTGGTCGTGCATGGCCTGGTGGGCGAGGGCTTGCTCGGCGAGCTTGAGCTCGGTGATGTCGCGGGTCGACGCGAGCACACCCACGACGGCGCCTCCGGGCTCCCGGTCGGCGGCGAGGGTGGTGTGGTGCCACCGCTGGCCCTCGCTGCTCTCGTCCGTGAGCCAGAACTCCACCTGCTCCGGCCGCCCGGTCGCGATGACGCGCCGCAGAGCCGGCTCCCACAGGGCGAGCGCGTGCTCCTGCATGCCGATCTCGCGGTCGGTGCGACGGCGCAGCTGGTCGAGCCGCAGGCCGCGCAACCGCTCACCGGCCGGGTTGATGTACCGGTACCGCAGCGCCAGGTCGTAGCGCGCGATCGTGTCCGTCGACCCGTCGAGGACTGAACGGAGCTGCGCCTCGACCTCCTTGAGCCGCCTGTTGGTCGCCTGCGTGGCCAGCGCCAGCCGGGCGCTCTCCTGCTCCGCGAGGACGCGGCGGGTCACGTCGCGGGAGATCCCGAACGTCCCGGTGATCGTGCCGTCGGGGTCACGGAACGGGAACTTGCTGCTGGCGACCCACGTGTCGGGCCGCCCGCTCCACCGCTCCCGCTCCTCCTTGTTGACGACCGCCTCGCCCGTCCGGATGATCTCCTGCTCGTCCGCGAAGGCCGCGCGCGCGTGGGAGACGTCGAAGAGGTCGAAGTCCGTGAGCCCGATCATCTCGTCCTGCGTGCGGCGATGGAGCTGGGCGCAGCCGAGGCTGACGCGAACGAACCGGCTCTCGAGGTCCTTGAAGTAGATGACCTCCTCAGCGGCATTCAGGAGGTTGCGGCTGTACAGGTCGTCGAACGCGGAAGCGTCTGCGGGCGTGAGGCTGTCGACGCTCTCCTTCGAGCCTTCGAACATCTCCATCGGTGCGTCACCTCGCTCACCGCACGCATCGGCCGACGCGGGGGCGACATGAGGGATATGACCCGGATGCGTCAGCGCGCGTACCGGCGCACGAAGTTCGCGAGGATCTGGTGCGGCTGCTCGACGGGAACGGTGCCGAGCCGTGCGACGACGTCGTCGAGCTCGTCGGGGGCGAAGTAGCCGGCGTAGCGGTAGGCGGCGACGCGGTGAAGGATCCCGGGCAGGTCGAGCTCGGGGTGGAACTGCGTGGCGTAGACGTTGGTGCGCACGCGGAACATCTGGACCGGGCACGCCGCCGAGGACGCGAGCAGCGTCGTCCCCGGCGGCAGGGTGCGGCACGCCTCCTTGTGCCCCACGAATGCGGTGAACGTCGGTGGGACGCCCTCGAGGAGTGGATCGGAGAGGCCCTCCGGGGTGAGGTTCACGTCGACCGGGCCGACGGGCTCGGCGTAGGTGCCGTCGACGACGCCGCCCTGGTAGCGGCTGAGCGTCCCGACGCCGTAGCAGGCGCCCAGGAACGGCACATCACGCCGCACGACCTCCGCGACGAGGGCGTCGAGCTCCGCCTCGACCCGTCGCTGCACGGGGGTCTTGTCCGGGTCGGGGTCGCTCGAGGTGAACGGGCTGCCGCCCACGACGATCCCGGACCAGTCGTCCAGGTCGAGGTCGGGCAGCGGGGCCGCCTCCAACCGCACCCGCCTCAGCTCGCCGTCCGCGAGCCCGCCGAACCGGACGAACGCTTCGTACTCGGCGTCCGCGACGTCGTCCTCCGGGCGCGTGGCGAGCAGCAGGAACGGCTTCACCTCGGCCGGCGGCCTACGGCTGCGAACCGGAGATGTTGACGAGCCAGCTCACGCCGAACTTGTCGGTGAACATGCCGAAGGCGTCGCCCCAGGGTGCCGTCGTCAGCGGCTCGCCGATCGTCGCGCCGACGGTGAGCTTGTCCCAGTACCCGCGCAGCTCGGCGTCGTCCTCCCCGCTCAGCGAGACCGAGTAGTTGGAGCCGACGGTGTAGTCCATGGTGTTCGGGGTGTCGGCGCCCATGAGCACCAGACCGTTGTCGGTCGTCAGCTGCGAGTGCATGACCTTGTCCTGCTCGGCGGGGTCCTCGCTCGCGTGGAACTCCGCGAAGGTGCTGACCGTGAGCTCGCCGCCGAACACCGACTGGTAGAACTCCATCGCCTGCCTCGCCGTGTCCCGGAAGGTGAGGTAGGGGTTCAGACGTGTCGCCATGGCACTGCCTCCTCGGACATCACTGCGCGCGGGTGGTCCACGTCACACTGCCGTCAGCAGGGGATGGGCGTCAAGCCGGTCACCGGGCGATGACGATGCGGTTGCGGCCGTTGCGCTTCGCGGACAGGAGCGCGACGTCGGCGGCCGTGAGCGGGTCGGGTGAGGAGTCGACGGCCTGGCCCACGCCGATCGAGACGGTGACGCCCAGCCCGTCGGCGATAGAGCTCCAGGGCCCTGCGGCGACCGCCTCGTGCACGCGGTGCGCGACCGCGACGGCGGCATCCTCCCCGCCCGCGGGAAGGATGAGGAACTCGTCTCCGCCATAGCGGACGAGGAGGTCGGCGTCGCGGGACTGCGCTCGCAGGATGTCGGCGAGGGCGATGAGCACGCGATCGCCGGCGGCATGGGAGTAGGTGTCGTTGATGTGCTTGAAGTCGTCGACGTCGACGAACACGGCCCAGGCGCGCCCGGGGGTCTGGTCGACGAAGTCGTCGAGGACGCGACGGTTGCCCAACCCGGTCAGTGGGTCCTGCATCGCGGCCTGGCCGACACGGTCGGTCTCGGCGGCGAGCTCACGCAGGTGGTCGTGGTCGCGCAGGGCGGCGAACCGCGTCTCACGTTCCGACCACACCCGGATGAGCGCGTTGCGTGCGACGGTCCGCCACTCGTCCAGGCCCGGGTGCGGGCCGAGCTGAGCCTCGAACACCTCGGCGAGCGAAGCCCGCGCCGTGGCGGACCACACCTCGCGTGAGGCGATCTCGGTGTGGGAGATCAGCGACGTCAGGCGCTCCTGCGCGTCGGTGAAGCTCCCGGCCGTGGTGGCCTCCTGGGCGAGCACCAGCTGCATGAGGAGCGTCTCCACGAGCTCCGGACGGGCCACGAACTGCTGGGCCGCGGCTCGCACGCGGGCGGCAGCCAACGCGAGCTCTCCGAGGTGCATGGCCGTGTAGGCCTCGATCACCTCGCCGCGCGCGACCATCTGACTGTCGCCCTCAGCGGCGGCGAGCCGCACCATCGCACGCGCCCGGGACGCGCCGACCACGAAGTGCCCGGCGGCCTCGCGGTCGTAGCCGATCAGCAGGAGTGCGGCACCCCAGTAGGTGCTCAGCAGTGCCAGCTCCTGCATCACGTAGATGTCGGCCGCGGCGTCCTGGCCGCCTCGGATGTGTGAGAGCGCCGCATCCGCCTGCTCCAGGAGGCTGAGCGACCGCAGGGCGAGCGCGACCGCCATGCTCGCGGAGAGATGCCCGTAGGTGTCCGTCGGGATCGCTTGCAGCAGCCAGTCGGCCTCAGCGAGGGCGGCGATCGCATCACCGTGCCGGCCCAGCCTGGTGCTCGACTCGGCGACGACCGACAAGGCCTTGGCCCGCCACATCGGCTCCAGGTCGTCACCGAGGTTGGTGAGGAGAGCCCGGGCCACGGAGATCGCCTCGTCGTTGAGCCCGCGATCCTCGAGCGCGATGGCTTCGATGTAGAGGAGGTATCGAGTCGTGATCACGTCGCCGGCCGCCACCGTCAACGGCAGCCACCGTTCGCACGCCGAGATCGCCTGCTCCGAGAATCCGTCGACGTAGTACCGGTGGGCGATGTCCGACAAGAGGTCGAACGGGCCGAACTCCGAGAGGCTGGCGAGCGCGCGGCAGGTGCTCACCTGGACCGGTGCGCTGCCCATGCCGTTGCCCCTCCCTATCGCTGGGTCCGCTGTGTCGATGGCCTGCGTGGCACGGAGGCGGAGCTGCCGGACCGCGCCGGCGTCGAGGCCGTCGTCGTTCTATCGACGCGCGACGGCGCCACATTGAGCGCGTACGGCCATCGCACGCACCGCCAGAATGGTGCCAGTTCGAGGTCAGCCCAGCACGTCGAACGGGGCGCGCAGCAACACCTCGTCGCGGGAGGACGGTCCGACGAGAAGCTCGAACCGGCCAGGCTCGACGACGCGCCGACCGTCGGCATCGACGAGGCTGCAGTCGGCGACGGGGAGCTCGAGGTCGACCGTGCGTCGCTGGCCGGGGGCGAGGTCGACGTGGCGGTAGGCCTTGAGCTCCTTCTCGGCCCAGGTGACCGAGGTGACCGTGTCGTGGACGTAGACCTGGACGGTCTCGCGCGTGGGGCGCGTGCCGGTGTTGTGCACCGTGACCTGGGCGTGCACGGTGTCGTCGGGGCCGACCGCCGGGTTCGTGACCCGCAGGTCGGCGTACTCGACGCTCGTGTAGCTGAGCCCCTCGCCGAAGGCGAACGGCGCACGCTGGGTGAGGTCGGCGTACCGGCTCCCGTGCTGGCCCGCGACCTGGTTGTAGTAGACCGGCAGCTGGCCGACATGCTCCGCGAACGACACGGGCAGCCGACCGGACGGCTCGATCAACCCGAGGACCAGCTCGGCGAGCGCCCGTCCGCCGCGCATGCCCGGGTTGGCTGCCCACACGATCGCGGCCGCGCCGCGGGCCGACGGCGGGAGGACGAGCGGCTTGGAGGCGATGACGACGACCACCATCGGTGTGCCGGTCGCCGCGAGGGCGTCGAGCAGGGCGACCTGACCGCCGAGGAGGTCGAGGGTCGCGGTGGACCTGCCCTCGCCGACGAGCTCGATGCGGTCACCCACGACGGCGACGACCCAGTCGGCCGCCTGCGCGGCGGCCACGGCGTCGGCGATCAGGGCGTCGTCCACCGCGGCGGGGAGAGCGAACGGGGGTCGCGGCTGCCCGTCGGGGAAGAACTCGCCGTCAGGGTGGGTGCCGCTCGTGACGATGTCGGCGCCGCGGGCGTGCGTGACCGTCCAGCCGGTGGGGGCGTGGGCGCGGAACCCGTCGAGGACGGTCTGGGTCATCGCGCGCGGCTGGCCGTCGGGCAGCCAGCCCACCTGGCCGCTGTTGCCCGCCCAGTCCCCGAGCTGGGTGTCCGGGTCGTCGGCGTTGGGGCCGACGACGGCGATCGTGCGGGCGGCGCCGTCGCCACCGCTCGCCCGTCCGTCGGCGTCGGCCACGAGGTCGCGGCCGAGGGGAGCGTTCCGTCGTTCGTCAGGAGCACGAGCGAGCGACGCGCGACCTCGAGGTTGAGGTCGGCGTGCTGCCGGCAGCCGATGACGGCGGCCTGGCGGGCGGCGTCGGGGTGGCGCGGGTTCTCGAAGAGGCCGAGCTCGAGCTTCAGGGTCAGGATCCGCCCGACCGCCGCATCGATGAGCGCCTCGTCGAGCATGCCCAGGCGCACTGCCTCGAGCGCGCCCTCGAAGAAGCGGGGTGTCGTCATGATCATGTCGTTGCCCGCTCGGACCGCCGCCGCGGCGGCGTGCGCGTAGTCGGGCTGGGTGTGCTGCTCCCAGACCATGCGACCCACGTTGTCCCAGTCGGTCACGAGCGTGCCGGTGTAGCCCCACTCGCCACGCAGGACGTCGTTCAGCAGCCAGTCGTTGACCGTGATCGGTACCCCGTCCATCGACTGGTACCCGAGCATGAACGTCCGGCAGCCCTCCCTCGCGACCCGCTCGAACGGCGGCAGGAACCAGGAGCGCAGCTTGCGCCGGGAGAGGTCCGCCTCGCTGGCGTCGCGCCCGCCCTGCGTCTCGGAGTACCCGGCGAAGTGCTTGGCGGTCGCGAGGATCGCCGTCGGGTCGTCGAGTCCGCCCCCCTGGTACCCGCGGACCATCGCCGAGGCGAGCTCCCCGATCAGGAACGGGTCCTCGCCGAACGTCTCGCTCACCCGCCCCCAGCGCAGGTCACGCGTGATGCACAGCACGGGCGAGAACGTCCAGTGGAGGCCCGTCGCGGCCACCTCGACCGCCGTCGCACGAGCCACCTGCTGCAGCAGGCCCGCATCCCACGTCGCCGCCATGCCGAGCTGGGTGGGGAAGATCGTCGCACCCTCCCAGAACGAGTGGCCGTGGATGCAGTCGTCCGCGACGAGCAGCGGGATCTGCAGGCGGGTTCGCGCGGTCAGCTCGTGGCCCTGGCGGACGCGCTCGCAGGACGTGTGCAGGATCGAGCCGACGTGCAGGTCCATCACCAGGTGCTCGACCCCGTCCTGGGAGTTGAGCTGCAGCATCTGCCCGACCTTCTCCTCGAGCGTCATGCGCCCGACGAGATCGGCGACGCGGTCCGCTACCGCAAGGGCGGGGTCCCAGTAGGGGAGCAGTGAGGTCATGGGATAGTCCGATCAGGAGGCGCGGCGCGTCGACCGCCGCGGGGCGTGGATCGAATCGATCCGAGCAGGTCCGGCGCGAAACTCTACAACGTGAGACTGCCGTCATCTGGCCCCCGGCGGCAGCATCACCCGGTCGCGGGAGCACGTCCGTGCCAGACTCGGTGAGGTCTTCCAGCGAAGGAGATCACCATGTCCCGTGTCGTGCACTTCGAGATCCAGGCCGACGACGTGGAGCGCGCCAAGTCGTTCTACGCGGCGGTGTTCGACTGGTCGTTCGAGGACTACGGCCAGATGGCCGGCTCGGCCTACTGGGGCATCACGACTGGCCCGGAGGACGAGCCCGGCATCAACGGCGGACTGCTCCAGCGGCCCGCGCCCGCACCGGGAGCGGGCCAGGGCACCAACGCGTTCGTCTGCACGATGGGCGTCGGCGACTACGACGAGACGGAGCGGCGCATCCTCGCGGCGGGCGGCCAGGTCGCGATGCCGAAGATGGCGCTGACCGGCATGGCGTGGCAGGGCTACTACCTCGACACCGAGGGCAACACGTTCGGCATCCACCAGCCCGACACCTCGGCGGCATAGCCCATGACTCCGCTGGCGTGGATCGTCGTCGCCACCCTTGTGCTCGCCGTGGCGGGGCTCGCGCTTCGCTCAGTGCGGCGCAGGGCGGACCGCCCACGTCCCGACTCGAGCGGTGAGGATACCGCTCGTGCCGAGGCGCTGGCGCAGATCTCCCGAGACATCGAGCGCGGCCGCAGCGCCGGTCACGACCTCACGTCGCAGCAGGGCACCTTCCTGTAGTCGGCGTCGGGCCGGTCGGCGTCGGGCTTCTCGGGCACCGATCCTCGGGATCTGTCGATGCCCGGTGCCCCCGGGTAGCGTCAGGAGATCACCAGCCGGGCAGCTGGGTGCCGACCGCGACGACGACAAGGGGCCGAAAATGATCGTCTCGGTGATCAACGGCTGAGCGATGAGCTTCGACGTCGCTGCCGAGTCCTACGACCGGTTCATGGGCCGGTTCTCCCGCCCGCTCGCCCCCGTGCTCGCCGACTTCGCCGACGTACGGCCGGGCCAGCGCGCCCTCGACGTGGGCTGCGGGCCCGGAGCGCTGACCGGCGAGCTCGTCAGGCGTCTGGGGGCCGGTGCGGTCGCCGCAGTGGATCCGTCAGCGCCCTTCGTCGCCGCACTCGCCGAGCGATTCCCGGGCGTGCAGGTCGCCTCGGCGGTGGCTGAGCACCTGCCGCACCCCGACGCCTCCTTCGACCGGACGCTCGCCCAGCTGGTCGTGCACTTCATGAACGACCCCGTCGCGGGCGTCCGGGAGATGGCACGGGTGACGCGGCCGGGCGGGGTCGTCGCGGCCTGCGTCTGGGATGAGGCGTCAGACGCCGGCCCCTTGCAGGCCTTCTACCGGGGGTTCGCCGAGGTCGTGCCCGACGTCGACACCGAGCGAGGCCTCGTCGGTGTCCGCGAAGGCGACCTGGAGGCCGTCTACGAGGCTGCAGGTCTCACGGGAACCGTGGCGCAGGCGTTGCATGTCACGGTGCCGTTCGCCTCGTTCGACGAGTGGTGGGAGCCGTTCACGCTCGGCGCCGGACCAGCCGGCGCCCAGCTGGCCGCCCTCGACCCTGGCCGGCGGGAGGACGTCCGCGCGCGGTGTCGCGCGATCCTGCCCGCGGGTCCGTTCGTGGTCGACGCGATCGCGTGGGCCGTGCGCGCGGTCGTCGAGATTCCTTGAGACGCGACTCGCGCGCCGAACCCGCGCGTCGATCGTTCCGTCGGACGAGCGGGACCCTCCGTGGGGAGACCGTTCTGGCTGGCCTCCCCACGGAGAGCGGTATCCCTCGCTACTTCAGCTGGAAGGTCGCGGAGTGGGACGTCCCATCTGTCAGGCCGATGATGATGGTGTAGCAGGTCCCCGGCTTCTTCGGGGACTGCCAGTTGTAGATGAACTGGTGTGCGGTGGAGTCGTAGCGCAGCTGGGTACCGCCGGTGGAATACGCCTCCAGGTCATCCACCAGGGCACCGGTCGCGCAGATCGCGATGCCGGAGGTGGTCTTGCTCACGATGGTCAGGTCCGGGACGTAGCCGCCGCCCTGGTTCGAGACCTGCCACTTGATCGGTGCCGTCGAGCCAGCCTTCATCCCGTTGAGGATCGCGTTGTCCACAGGGGCGAAGAAGCCCGTCCAGTCGAAGCGCACGATGACCTTGAAGGTCCGCGAGGCGGAGTTGCCGGCCGCGTCGGTCGCCGTGCAGGACACCACTGTGTCGCCCGGCTTGAACAGACTGCCCGACGGTGGGGTGCAGACAGCCAGGCTGTTGCCTCCGACGGCGTCGGAGGCGGTCGGCGCGGCGAACGTGACCACTGCTCCGGCCGCCGACGTCGCGAACGTGGCGACGTTCGCCGGCACGCTGACCACGGGCGCTGTGGTGTCGACGACGGTGACGGCGAAGCTGCCGGTGGCCGTGTTGGCGTGGGCGTCGGTGGCGCTGCAGGTCACCGTGGTGGCCCCGAGCGGGAAGGTGGCGCCGCTGGCCGGCGTGCAGGTGGGGGTGAGTGTGCCGTCGACGAGATCGGTGGCGCTCGAGGCGAAGGTGCCCGGAGCCCCGTTGGCGCTGGTGGCTTCCAGCGTCATGGTGGCTGGCACAGTGACGGATGGCCGCGTCGTGTCCTGCACGGTGATCGTGAACGACTGGGACGGCGCGTTGTTGCCGTGAGAGTCGGTCGCCGAGCACGTGACCGTGGTGGTCCCGAGGGGGAAGGTGGCGCCGCTGGCGACCGGGTCACCACCTGCCGTGCAGGTCGGGGTGACGACGCCGTCGACGAGGTCGGTAGCGGTCGCGGTGAAGGTGGCCGGTGCACCGCTGGGGGCGGTGGCCTCGAGGGCGCTGTCACCGGAGACAGCCAAGGTCGGTGCGGTGCGGTCGAGGACGGTGACGGTGAAGCCGCCGACGCCCTTGTTGTGGCGGACGTCGTAGGCGGTGCAGGTGACCGCGGTCGCGTTGCCGAGGGGGAAGACGCTCCCGGAGGCTGGGTCGCAGGTGGCCGGGAGCGGTCCGTCGACCAGGTCGGTCGCGCTGGCGTCGGTCCAGGACGCTGCCGCGCCGTCGGGGCTGGTGGCTTCCTCGGTGATGTTGGCCGGGACGGCCAGCGCCGGACCGGTGCTGTCGTGCACGACGACGGTGAAGGTCGAGCTGCCGGTGTTACGGGAGGAGTCCGTGGCCGAGCAGGTGATCGTGGCCACGGTGTCGATGGCGAAGGTCGACCCGGAGGCCGGGTCACAAGTGACCGCGGGGGAGCCGCTGACGGCGTCTGTGGCGGTCGGTGCCGTGAAGCTGACGACCGCGCCGTCCGGGCCGGTGGCCTCCGGGGTGAGGTTCTCCAGAACGCCGACCAGCGGAGCGATCGTGTCACTGACCTTCACGGTGAACGTCTGGTCACTGACGTTGCCCCGAGTGTCGGAGGCGACGCAGGTGACCGTCGTGGTGCCGAGCGGGAACGTGCTGCCCGAGCCGAGTCCAGAGCTCGACACGCACAAGACCGCGCGATCGCCATCGACGAGGTCGACGGCCGTCGGTGACGCGAACGTGGCGACGGTTCCGTCGGCGCCGGCGGCTTCGAGGGTCTGGTCACCAGGGCCGGCACTGAAGACGGGCGCGGTGGTGTCGACGACGGTGACGGTGAAGCTGCCCGTCGTGGTGTTGGCGTGGGCATCGGTGGCCGTGCAGGTCACCGTGGTGGTGCCGATCGCGAAGGTCCCGTTGGCAGGGTCGCACGAGGTGGCGACGGTGCCGTCGACCAGGTCGCTGGCGAGCACGCTGTAGGCGATGTCGCTGCCGGTGGACTTGGTGGCCTCCTCGCTGATGTTGCCGGGCAGCGTCAGCACGGGTCCCGTCGTGTCCGTGACCGTGACGGTGAAGTGGCCCGGGGTGGTGTTGCCGTGGGAGTCAGTGGCTGTGCAGCTGACCGTGGTGTCGCCGACCTGGAAGACGCTGCCGGTCGGGTAGTCGCACGTCACCGGGACGGTGAGGTCCACGACGTCGGACGCCGTCGCCGCGTACGTGACGGTCGCCCCGCTGGGGCCGGTCGCCTCACGAGGCGCCACGGTTGGCAGCGTGAGGGTTGGCGGGGTCGTGTCCTGGACGGTCACGCTGAACAGGCCCTGCGCGTGGTTGGCATGGGCGTCGGTTGCCGTGCAGTCGACAGTCGTCGTGGTGATCCCGAAGGTGGTCGCCGAGGCCGGGGTGCAGGTCGGGGTGAGGTCGCCGTCGACACTGTCGGTGGCCGACGCGGAGTACGTCACGGACGCACCGCTGGGACCGGTCGCTTCTGTCGTCGAGCTGGCAGGCAGCGTCAACAGCGGTGGGGTCGTGTCCTGGACTGTGACCTGGAACTGCTGGGTGGCCTGGTTGCCCGCGACGTCCGTGGCGGTGCACCCCACCAAGGTCGCGCCCAGGGGGAACGTGGCGCCGGACGTGAGCCCACCGGCTCCGGAGCACGCAACGGCGGGTGAGCCGTCGACCGCGTCGGTGGCTGATGCGCTCCAGGTCACCACAGCGCCCGAGCTGCTCGTCGCCTCCGCGGTGAGATCACCCGGCACCGTCAGGATCGGCCTCGTGGTGTCCACGATCGTGTAGGAGGCTGCGGTCGTCGAGGTGAGTCCGCCCGTGTCGGTGGCGGCGCAGGTGGCGGTCCGGCCGCCGAGGCCGTAGCTCGTCAGCGTGCCGGTGATGGCACTGAGCGTGGCGGCGAAGGTGCGCGCCACGTCGTGGTCATCGGTCACGTTGCACATCGCCGCCGGCACCGAACCGTGCTCATAGCTGGCGCCCTGCAGGACGCCGCTGACGGTCACCGTGGGCGGCTGGTTTGGACTGACGACGTGCAGGGTGAAGTTCGAGGCCGTCGTCGTGAAGAGCGAACCGGTCTTGCCTCCGGTCGCGGAGGACGTGACCGAGTAGTCGCCGGGTGACGATGCCGAGAAGGTGACGGACTGCGCGGTGCTGCAGTCGGTGAAGATCAGGGCCGACGGGGAGGCCGTCACGTTCGCCGCCGGCAGGATCGTGACCGTGACACCGCCGCCCGGCTTCGTCTGCGCATTGCAGCCCTGCAGGTCGCCGACCGGGTTGTTCTCTGCGGTGAGCGTGTAGCTGACGGTAACCCCTACCCCCGTGTCAGTCCGGACACTCTTTGACCCGTCTCCAGCGACGACCGCGTTCGTCACGGCGACGGTGTCAGCCAAGGCAGGCACCGGCACGGCCACGACAGCGGCCACTGCCAGCATCGTGGCGCCGACTCTCCAGCTGAGCTTCACGGGAATCCTCCTCATCGGACCAGGAAGACTCGGGTCCCCCATAGCTCGCACAGTGGCACGAACCAGGCAAAGCGGGCATGGGCCGAACGGGTGCCGACCGCGTTCTGACGGGGTGAAGTCTGAAACGTCTCACGGGCGCCGGACTCGGGAGCGGTCGTGCGGACGAGGCGGAAGCTCAGTCGACCCGAAGGCTGCCGAGGCGCGCCCTTGTGCGTGCCCCCGGTTCCGCGACCAACAAGCGCCCCAGCGAGGGCTGTCCTCGCTTGCCTATGGCAGCGCGGGTGCGATCTGAGGTGCCGGCCACGTCCAGGCGGTCCGGGCGACGGCGGCGAGGAGCATCACTTCAACGATGCTTCCGAGGAAGTAGTAGATCCACGTCTCGCCGACGGCCGACCCGATGATGGTGACGATGTAGACGAGGCTGACGACGATGTTGACGATCCGGTTGACGCGTGGTGGGAGAACGAGCGACAGGACCACCATCAGAGCGGCGATCAGGATGTAGACCAGGGTGAGGCTCAGGAATGTCTGGTCGATCGTGAATCCCGTGGTCGCCACCTTGCCGTCCAGCGCTGCGTTGAGAACGTCAGCGCGATAGAACCCGAAGATGTCGACGTAGGCGAACACGAACAGCATCGCGATCCACAGCGCACAAAGAACGAGCTTGACATCGACGGGGACGTCTCGGTACCGCCTGGTCGTCGTCGTCCCGGAGGTCTGCTCTTCTGGTCGGGCACTGCGGGCGGCATAGTTCTGAGGGTTCATCTCGGCGCTTCCTTCGGTGGGAAACCGCTTCGCTTGTTCTCCTACCCGCCCATCGCGTCACGCCCCGAGGGCGGCACCTGAATCGTCCCGCTGGCGCGAGGACTGTGCGAAGGGTCATAGGTCCCGGTCGTCCCTGGCGTGCGGCAACCCGGCGACAATTGTGTGCGTCGGCGTCACCACTCGGGGGAGAGACCACCCCGTCGTGCGCAGCGTCAGCGCGGATCCCGAGCTCCGGCCATCAGCCCGACCTGCTGGTGACGGGGCACTACTGACCGCGCTTTCGATGGTTCGTCTGGACGGCCTCCGGTGAGCCTGGCGGGGATTGCTTCTTCGCGTCCGGGCGGTCCTCCGGTCACGGCCCTTTCGCGCGTGGCACGAATGCCCCACGTCCAACGCAACGCCGCGTCGCCAGTCCGGCACAGCGTCGAGGTTCGCGAGTGAGCTTGACGGGCAACGCGGGCCGCAGCCGTCGCGCCGACTCAGCCGCGCAACCGGTCCACGGTGACGAAGCTGTACCCCGCGGCCCGCAGGCGCGCGATGACTTCCGGAAGGGCATGGGCGTCCAGGATCGTCCCGTCGTCCGGGTTCGCGCCGACGTGCATCAGGACGATCTCACCCGGCTGGGCGGCGCCCAGGGTGCGCTGCACCACGGTTGCTTTCGTCTGACCGCCGCTGGTGCCCTTCCAGCCGAGGGTGTCCACCGTCCATGGCACCGGGACGTAGCCCGCGGCGTTGACCGCCCGGATGTCCCCGGACGTGCGGTCGCCGTACGGGAACCGGAACCACGGCGCCGCAGTCGCGCCGGCAGCGACGATCGCCGCCTCGGCGTGTCCGAGGTCGTCAGAGATCTGCGCATCCGTGAGGGCCGGGTAGTGCTCGTGGCTGTCGCTGTGGTTCCCCACGCGGTGACCGGCCGACGCGATCGCGGCGACCTGGCCGGGGTAGCGCCGGGCGAAGTCGCCGGTCACGAAGAAGGTCGCAGAGACGTGCTCGGTCGCCAGGGTCGACAGGATGCTCGCCACCGCTGAGTCGCTCGATCCGCTGTCGAACGTCAGCGCGACGACGCGGTCTGTGGTCGGCAGGCGTTCCCAGTCGGTCCCGAGGAGAGCCGTCGGGACGTGAGTGTCGGGTGCGGGGGGAGACGGGGTTGCTGGGGCCGGCGCGGGCGCCGGTGGGGCGGGGGCGGGGACAGAGGGCTGAGCCGTCGAGGGTGGCGCGGCGGTTCTGGTGGCGGCCGGTGTGGTCGCTGCGGCCGGTGGCGAAGCAGGTTCGTCGTCGGAGGCCGACGGACGTGGCGACGGTGCCACGGTCGAGGTCGGGGAGGCAGTCGTGGGGCGCGGAGCCTCGTCAGGGCCGCCACAGCCCGCCGCGAGCAGCAGGAAGGCCAGCACGACGACGACCGACGCCCGACGACGCCTCATGTCTTCATCCTGCGCCGCTCGCTACTGCCCGTACAGGGACGTCGTTCCCAGCGACCAAGCGGCGGTCAGAACCGCGTCGCGAGTCGCCGCGCGCGTTCGTGGCTCGGCTCAGGCGGCCAGGTGGAACGTGCTCGCGAAGCGGTCGAGGAGGTCGCCGCGCCCGCGCAGCACCTCCACCACGCCGGTTGCGATCGCGCGATCCGGGGCGAGCTCGCCGGAGATGACCCGGCGGATGCCCGGACCCGCGGCAAAGGCGAGGTCGACCGGTCCATCCCGCGCGTCACGTCCAGGGTGGGGCCGGCCACCCGGATGAGCAGCTCGGCGGGACCGAAGCGCGCCGCGTAGGCGGTCGCGGGCAGGTTCGCCGCCACCTGCGGCCGGAAGGCAGTGCGCAGGGCCATGGTCATCGAGTCGGGGGTGATGATCTGCTCCTCCCGCGGCTCGCCCATCGCCTTGAAGCCCCAGGCGCCGAACGCGAGCACGACGGGCTCGAGCTCGCGGCCGTAGGGCGTCAGCTCGTAGACGATGACGCGCGAGTGCGGTACCCGGCGGATGATGCCGGCTGCCTGCAGCTCCTTGAGCCGCGCCGCCAGGATGTTGCTCGGGATGCGGGGGAGCCCCGCGGCGAGCTCGCCGTAGCGGCGCGGCCCGACGAGCAGGTCGCGAACGATGAGCAGTGCCCAGCGCTCGCCCACGAGCTCGAGGGCTCGCGTGACGCCGCAGTACTGCCCGTACTCGCGTGCGGCCATCGACCTCAGGCCTGCTGGTTCATGTAGGCCTCGGGGCCCTGCGCGGCGGCGACCGGGTCCATCCAGCCGAACTCGAGGGCGTTGCCGTCGGGGTCGGTGAGCTGGCGCTGGTACATGAAGCCGTAGTCGGTGGCGGGTTGCGGCTCCGAGCCGCCCGCTGCGAGGCCGTCGGCGACAGCCTTGTCGACGGCCTCGCGGCTGTCGAGGAAGATCGCCGTCGACGCCGACGGGTTCACTGCGGGGTCGCCGATCGGCAGCTCGGTGAAGGTCTGGAAGTACTCGCGCGTCAGGATCATGAAGTAGCTGTGGTCCTCCTCGACGACGACGCAGGCCGCGTTGTGGTCGCTGAAGGCCGGGTTGATGGTGAATCCGATCGCCGTGTAGAACGCCTTCGCGCGTTCGAGGTCGGTCACCGGCAGGTTGACGAACATCGAAGTCATCATGCTCTCCGTCTCGTGGGCCCGGTATGTGGCGGTACCCACACTTGCAAATAGCAAGTGTCGCGTCAAGAGCTCGACAGCACCGTCCGGCCCGGCTGCTCGACAGGGCCCGACGGGGTTGCACGGCTCGACTGGGTCGTCCGGTGGCTCAGCCCACGCCCTCGGCGGCGAGCGCGTCGGTGAGCAGACCGACCAGGGCCTCGAGCTGAACGTCCGTGGACGAGGAGACGTCCTCGTCCGCTGCTCCGTCCAGCGCGCGGGCGGCCAGCCCCGATTTGCTGTCGATCAGCTTCGCGATCTTGGCGTCGATGGTCTGCGCGGCGATGATCCGCCACGCGGTGACGGGCTCGGACTGGCCGATCCGGTGGATCCGGTCGATGGCCTGGGTCTGCTCGGCGTCGGTCCAGGACAGCTCGGCCAGCACCAGGTTGGAGGCGACCTGGAGGTTCAGCCCCACACCCGCGGCCATGAGGGAGCACACCACGATCGACACGTCGGGGTCGTTCACGAACGCGGCGATGTTCTTCTCGCGCACCTTGGGCGTCTGGTCGCCGCGGATCGAGGCGTAGCGGATTCCCCGTTCGGCGAAGGTCTTCTCGGCCAGATCCATCACGTCGACGTGCTTGGCGAAGAACACCACCTTGCCGACGTTGCGGGCGAGCTGTGCGGCGTAGTCGGCGGCCAGCCCGGCCTTGGCCTGGCCGATCCGGCGGACCATCGTGAACACGTTCTCGCCACCGGTCTGCGAGCTCGAGTCCTTGAGCTCCGCCGCCGCCACCCGGCGAGCGAGCTCGTGGTCGATCCCGTCCACCACCGCCCCGCCACCGCCGGTACGCACCTCCATGGCGGACCGGTAGCGCCTGACCAGCTCGCGGGCGAGCGCGGCCTCGGCGGCGCGGATCGAGCGGCCGGCCGCGCCGTCGAGCTCGACCGGCAGGTCCGCCACCCGGCGGGCGGGGATGTCGGCGACGACGTCGGCCTTGCGGCGACGCACGATGCCCATGTCGATCACGCTGGCCCGCGCGGCGGCGGAGAAGCCCGGGTCGGCCGGGGTGAGCCCGGTCTCCTCGAGCGCGGTCTGCAGCGCGCCGAGCGGCTTGGTGTCGTCGATCCAGCCGAGGAGCTGCCAGATCGCTCGGAAGTCCTCGATGTCGTTGATCAGCGGGGTGCCGGTGAGCGCCATCAGCAGCGGCCGGGATGTGCGGGCGCGGATCCGCTCCGAGAGTGCGAGGACGTGCTGGGAGCGCTGGGACGTCTTGTTCTTGATGAAGTGCGCCTCGTCGACGACCATGCCGCGGAAGCCGAGGTCGCCGAGCCAGCCGACGTGCCGGTCCAGGAGCTCGTAGTTCACGATCACGACGTCCGCGAACGCGTCGACCCGGTCACCGTCACCGTGGACCACCGTGGAACGGCGCGACGGCGTCCACATCTCGACCTCGTGCGCCCAGTTCGTCTTCACCACGTTGGGCACCACGACCAGCAGCGGGTAGGCGCCGGCCACCTGGGCCGCGAGCAGCGCCTGGGCGGTCTTGCCGAGCCCTGGCTCGTCGGCGAGCAGGAACGTGCGATGGCCGCGGGCAGTGGCCGTGACGACCTGGGCCTGGTGCGGCATCAGCTCCCGGCCGGGTGGAACGGACACCGAGCGGGCCTCGGGTAGCGGCATGCAGGCGGGTGCACCGGGTGCGGCCTTCTCGAACGACCTGAAGAGCGGTTCGAGCAGCTCCCAGCCGGCCAGCCGACGGGCCCGTGAAGCGATCCGCTCGGCCGCGCCCTCGTAGTCCGGGGCGAGGAACGGGTTGGCGAGCTGGCGCGAGATGACGGACCGGGGCACCACCCGGTTCTCGGTGCCGGGCACCGGTGCGACCGGCGCGGCGTGCGCGGGCTCCTCGGGTGGCTCCAGCCCGCCGGCGCGCATCACGGACGCCTTGAAGGCGCGCGCCGCGTCGGAGACCCGCGCGTCCTCGGCGAGCAGCGCGAGCAACGAGGTGTCGCGGGCAGCGGTCCTGGCCAGCAGCGTCGCCACCCCGTCGAGCCGCTTGAGCTCCTTGGTTCGCGCAGGCTCCGTCAGAGCGCCGTCGGCCTTCACCCGGGCCCGCTCCTCGCGCACGAGCAATGCCACGACCTGGAACTTCGTGCGCACCGCCGGGCGTGTCGGGGGTCGCTGCACAGCGCTGTCGACCTCGCGGGCGACCTCGGCGAGGACCGGGATGATCCCCTGCTCGGTGGGACGCGAGGCGCGGCGTCGCTGAGCACCGGGATCAGTGCGCGTGCCACCGGACCGGCGTTGGCCAGGTCGTGCCACATCTCCTCCTTCTCGCACACCCGCACCGCGTCTGCGGCGCAGCGCGACGTACCGTGCTCGCACGGGACCGACCGGGCGTCGGCCCCGTGCCTCGTGCTCCGTGCAGTCCGCGCCAGGGTGCGGAGATCGGGCGCCACGTCACCGCGCAGCGTCCCCGCCCGCGCCGCCCGTCGGCCCGTGCTCACGCCGATGGTGCGGGCGTCTCGGTCAACCACCGCGGGGCACGGCCGTGGCCCCGCGCGATCGCCGGAGAACCTGGAGCTTCCCGCCGGACACCGCGATCGAGTCTTCCGGGACATCGATCGCGTGCGACGTCCCGGTCAGGCCGCTGGCTGGCGGAGCGGCATACCGTTCGCACGGTCCTGCCGCGTCTGAAGTGTAGAACGGGCCGGGCGGATGCTCGACGACAACCGCGGCTCCGGAGCGCCTGCCTGTCCCTGTGACGGGTGAGCGCCGTCCGGTCGACCCGCTCCGACGGGTGTCGCCGCTCCACGCCCGCTGCTGCGGAGGGACACCCCGCCACGCCGATCGCTGCGATGCGCGCGAGCTCACGCAACCGCTAGTCGACCGGCGAGTCGGTGACGACGCCAGCGGCGACCTGTTGCCGCGCGAGGATCATCGGGTCCTCGCCGGCGGTGAACGGCGTGAGGTTGTAGCTGTAGGCGTAGGCGTGATCGGCGAACAGCGTGTACTCGTCGTGCACCGGTGCGCCCCAGCTGTCGTCGCCGCCGACGCCCATCTGATGGGCGTTGACGCGCAGCACGACCTCGGCCCGTGGCGGGGTGTCGTACCAGTGCTGCCCGTTGCGGCTGATCACCTGGGACAGGTCCTCCGGCGCGTAGTGGGACGCGTTCACCTCGAGCGGGGTGTCGGAGGAGACGAGCAGGCCGTTGCCCTCCGCGTCCGTCAGGGTCGCCCAGCGCACGTCGGTCTTGTTGCCGGACTCCTGCGGCCGGAGGTACCTGGTCACCTGGTCGCTCACTGCCCCGCTGTAGAGGCCGACGTCGGTGGCCGACGTGCGGTCGAGCATCGACTCGCCCGGTCCGCGGCCGTACCAGGTGAGCGTCTCGAGCTCGCTCGGCACGGTGAGCACGGTCCCGACCTCCGGGATGTACGGCAGGTCGCTCGCGCCCGGCTGCAGGGTGCTGTCCACCCGGACCTGCCCGTTGCCGAAGACGGTGTAGGTCATCGTGACCTGCGACGGCGTCGTCGTGGGCACCGTCCCGGTGAACGTCACGCGGACCGCCTTGTCGAGCAGGGGGGTCACCTGCACGTCGTTGATCCGCCAGTCCCGGCCGGCGTGGCGCCACGTGCGGGCGACGGTCGGCATGCTGTTGCCGATGTCGTTGTCGGTCGGGGCTCGCCAGTAGTTCGGGCGCGGGCCGGACGTGATGAGCTCCTGGCCGTTCCGCGTGAGCGAGCTGACCGTCCCCTGCTCCTTGTCGATGGTGACGGTGAAACCGGCGCCGGTCACCTGGACCTCGGCGTCGTCGTCGACCGTGGTCAGCGACGGCACCGTGGACAGGGCAGCGGGCTCGAGGTCGGGCGCTCCGAACGGCACCTCGAGCTGTGCCTTCGCCTGGACGAAGCCCTTCTCCGCCCACAGCTCGTCCCGGCGCAGGCGGAACTGCACGTCGAGCCAGTACTCGCTGCCGGCCTGCAGGGTGGCCGGGGCGCTGAACGTCGGCAGCGTCACGACCTTGCTCTCACCGGGTCCGATGTCCGTGGCGGGCGCGGAGAGCTCGCCGGCCTCGATGACCTCGTCGTCCTGCTTGAGCTGCCACGTCACGTCGTAGGAGCTCACGTTGGTGAACAGGTTCTCGTTCGTGATCTCGATCGTGCCGCGGGCGACGTCGGCGCCCGTGACCTGCACCGGCTGGTAGACCTGCTTGACCTCGGCCGTCTTGGGCGTCTCGGTCCGGTCGGCGAGGAGGATCCCGTTGCCGATGAAGCCGCCGTCGTTCGGGTCGTCACCCCAGTCGCCGCCGCGCGCGAGGAACGTCTCGCCCGAGGCTGCGGCCTGCGTGATGGTGGACTGCGACGCGTCGAACCACAGGCGCACGGCGGGATCCTGGACCGTGCGAGCGCCGTCGGCGACCTCGGTCGCGGTGAGCGCCCGGTCGTAGAGCCGCACAGCGGCGATGTCACCGAGGAAGTCCCGGTCGGCATTGTCGGCGTTGCCGCCGATCATGAACGGTGCCGAGGTGGGGCCGACGGGCCCAGCCACCAGCGCGCTCTCGGCCGCCTGGCCGTCGAGGTAGACGCTCGGCGTGCCCGCAGCCGGGTCGTACACGCCGGTCACGCGGTGCTCGGTCCCCGTCCAGTCGGTGGGCGTCGCGGCCGACACCATGGTCCGCTGCCCGTCGGTGGAGTAGACGGAGAACGAGACCTCCTCGTCGTCGTGCGCGAGCTCGAGCTGACGGTCACCCGTGCCCACGATCGCGTCCGAGTACGTCGACACCGTCTCGGGTGTGACCACGGCCTCAAGGGTCAGCGGCCCGGCGAGCCCGACCACGGCCTCGACGCCGAACGTCGCCGTGCCACGCAGGCCGGACGGCTCGATCATCGCGTCCGGGTCGACCGTCGCGGTGAGCAGCCCGGGCCCGGCCTCCTGCAGGGTCCGCGTCGCAGGCACGTCGGTCCACAGCGACTGGTCGGCGAACACCCAGATGAACCCGCCCTGGAGGCGGTCCGGGTGGGCGCGGATGACGTCCCAGTAGTCCGCGAGGTTGCCGTTGCTGTTGCCCATGGCGTGGGAGTACTCGATCAGCACGAACGGCCGCGGGTCGGCGCTGGTCTCGGCGTAGGCCTCCATGGCGTCGGCCGTCGTGTACATCTGGCTCATCACGTCGGACACCCGTGCCGGGCTCCCGCCGCCCTCGTACTGGACGGGACGCTGGGGGTCGTAGGACGTGACCCAGTCGTACATGGCGTCCTGGTTCGTGCCGTAGCCGGCCTCGTTGCCCAGCGACCACATGATGACGCTCGCGTGGTTCTTGTCCCGGTGCACCATGTCCTGGATGCGAGCGAGGACGGCCTGGGTGAGCTCGGGCCGGTCCACCGGGATCTGGGTCGACGCGCCGTGCGTCTCGAGGTTCGTCTCGTCCACGACGTAGATGCCGTACTCGTCGGCGAGCTCGTACCACTGCGGGTCGTTCGGGTAGTGCGAGGTGCGGACGGCGTTGATGTTGTTGCGCTTCATGATCGAGATGTCCTCGACCATCTCGGCCCGGGTGAGCGCCCGGCCGTTGACGGCAGACATCTCGTGCCGGTTGACCCCGCGGATCGAGACCGGCTGGCCGTTGATCGTCAGCAGGTGGGTGGCCGCGTCCATCGTGACCTCCCGCACCCCGGTGCGCGTCGAGATCGTCTCGATCACCTGGCCCTGGGGGTTCTTGAGCTGGAGCACCGTCGTGTACAGGTTCGGCTGCTCGGCCGACCACAGCAGGGGATGCTCGATGGCCTTGCTGCCGGTGCCCGTCTGGTCCTGCCCCGCGGCGGACGGTTCGACACCGACGGGGATGGCGAGCGGCTGTGTCCAGACAGGCTCGTCGTCGTCGTAGAGCATCGCCTCGACGGTGTAGGTGCCCGCGGCCTGTCCCGCGTAGTCGCGCAGGGCCACCTGTACCTCGAGCGCCGCGGAGCGGTAGTCCTCACCGAGCGGCGTCTGGATCCGGAAGTCCCGCAGGTGCACCTGCGGGGTGGAGAAGAGGTAGACGCTGCGGAAGATCCCGGCGAGTCGGATCATGTCCTGGTCCTCGAGCCAGGAGCCGTCCGACCACCGGTACACCTCCACCGCGATCTGGTTCACGCCGGGTTCCAGGAGATCGGTCACGTCGAACTCGGAGGCGTCGAAGCTGGACTCCCGGTAGCCCACCTTCACCCCGTTCACCCACACGTAGAAGGCCGACTCGACGCCGTCGAAGTGCAGGAAGGTCCGCCGCCCGTCCCAGGCCTCCGGCAGGGTCATCGACGTCCGGTACTGGCCCACCGGGTTGTAGCGCGTCGGCGCGAACGGGAACTCGGGGTCCTCGTCGTCGCCGTTCGCGCCCATGAACGGGTAGGTGATGTTCGTGTAGATGGGGACGTCGTAGCCCTGCGTCTGCCAGCTCGACGGGACGGTGATCGTGTCCCAGCCGGAGTCGTCGACGTCGGTGGAGAAGAAGTCGACCTGTCGCGATGCCGGGTTCTCGGACCACTGGAACTTCCAGTCACCGTCGAGGCTCTGCCGGTAGGGCGAGTCCGTGCGGTCGGCCGCGAGAGCCCGACGAACCGTGTCGTAGGGCATCAGCGTCGCGTGCGCGGGCTCGGACCCGACAGCGAAGACCTCAGGGCTGTTGTTCCACTCCGGGTAGTCGTCCGCAGCCCGGACCGTGTGGCCGATCGCGGCCGCGGCGCTGCCCACGAGGGCTACCGCGGCGACCAAGGCGAGCACGCGTCGTCGTGCAGCCCGGGGAGACTCCTCGCGCCGAAGGAGCCAGCTGGACATGCGCGCCTCGCAGGGGGTTGGCACCGCTGACGTGGGACGTTCCCGGCGAAGCGAGCAGCGTCGTGCGGGCTCAGACGCCGAGGTCACCCTAAGGGACGCGTGCGACCCGCTGAACGCACCGAGGTCGAGACGTTGTTCGGCAGCCCGCGCGCGCATCGGCGCCGGTGTCGCCTTGCGGCGATCGGGTCGGTGATGCTCGGTGGATCGGCATGTGCGCGGATGCGCGGCGGGCATCCCGTTCCATACTGGGAAGCGTCGGCATCGGGCCGCGGACCAGCAAAGGAGCCAGCCATGTCGCACTACTTGCTCATCTACCGGGCGGACCCGGCAGCGATGGCATCGATGCCGCAGCCGACGCCGGAGCAGATGCAGGAGATGTCGGCCGCGTGGTTCGGGTGGCGGGACCGGGTCGGGTCAGCGATGGTCGACTTCGGCGATCCGACGGCGCCGGTCAGCGCGGATGCCGATCCGACGGTCGGCGGATACTCGATCGTGGAGGCCGACAGCCACGACGCCGCGCTGGCTCTGCTCGCCGGTCACCCACACTCCGCGATGGGCGGCCGGATCGACGTCTACGAGGTCACGCCATTCGCGATGGGCTAGTGGGCCAAGGGTGACCGCTCGTGGTGTGCGCACCCGACGCTCAGCCCGAGTGGGCCACGTCACGACGACCGCCCGTGAGCCTGACGGGCGCCCGGCGCGCATTCCCGGCGCACTCGATGAACCGTCGTGGCCGCCGCCGCGGGTCTACGTGTCCCGGCCCTCGAGGTGGTGTTTGAGGCTCGTCCAGATGGTGCGCTCCTGGCGTCGCCCGATCACACCGACCAGCGGCCCGGCGAACCGGCCGGGTCCAGAGACCGTCACGGTCCAGTCCCAGGAGAACCGCGTGCCGCTCGGGGTCGGGTCGCACTGCACGTGCCCCTCGGCGATCGCGTCTGCCATGACGCTGCGGCTGACGATGCGGTGCGGGCGGTCGAAGGCGGTGTACTCGATCGTCACCGGGAGCGGCTTGCCGCGGCTGAGAACCTTTGCACCGAAACGGGTCCCGACGCCGAGCGGGCCGTCGGTGAGCATGGTCGCTTCGGTCATCTTGGGGTTGAAGCTCGGCTCGTTGCGTTGGTCGGCGACGAGGTCGAAGACCTCCTCGACCGGGCGGGCGATGTCCAGACTTCCTCGCACCCGGCTCACGAGGTGCGCCGACGGTCGAGTCGAAGGAGCTTCCAGCCCACCAGAGCGAACCAGGTCGGCAGCAGGAGCCCATACAACAGGTAGGCCGACCCGATCATGGGTCGCAGCGACTCGGAGATGATCCCGGCCGCGCCGGCGACAACCCCGAGGATTCCGACCACGCTGCCGAAGTGCGCCTTCCGCATGATCAGGGACAGGACGAGGATCGCAGCCGCTGTCAGGATCCCGGCCCAGGACACCGCGTTGGTGGCCGCGATGAGTGCGTCCGCCGCGCTGACCGGGCCGGCCCGTTCGGCGTCCGTACCGGCCGCCAGGTAGGAGTCGCTGAGCACGACCAGCCCGCCGTGCAGGGACTGAGGGCTGCTGCCCAGGGCAAGTGCGATGGCCTCCGAGGCGATCCCGAACAGACCGCCGATGGCCGCCATGCTCTTGTTCGACCGCCCCAGCGCCACAGCCAGGGCGCCGAAGACGATGAGTGCGGGCACGCTCAGCCCGACGAAGCACACCAGCTCGGTCAGGTAGACGACCTTGTGGGCGGCGATGTACTCGAGCAGCTCGCGTCCGTCAGTGGGCGGGACGGGCGCGACGAAGACCAGCACGACCGGCACCAGCACGAGCAGCACATAGAGCAGCGCCGACAGAGCGCCGGCCCGGTACAAGGACGCCCATGACATGTCCAGGTCCGCCGGCTCAGCGGCGTTCACCCGGGGAACGTTGACCTTCGTGGCGCGATCCATCACCGTCGTCGCCCCGGTCCGCCGGAGCGGGAGATCGGGGTCGGCCGCCTCATCGGAGTCGACATTCGAGCGCCTCCACAACGCGCAGACTCAGCCATCGCACCAGTCGCCTCACGTCCTGACAGCCAGACTTCCACTGTTGGACGCGCGACGCGACCGATGGTGCCGGCACTTAGGATTCGGACAAATCGGGCCGTTGGTCCCTTGAGCGCCAGGTGGGGAGTAGCACTCCCAGCACGCCGGTTCGCCGAGGTCCCGGGACTGTGCTTCCAGGGGTCCGATTGCGAGGTCCGTCGCCGCACCTAACTGGTCGAGGCGGCCAAACAACCCGGAGGCTGAGCAGTCTGCTGAGACGGTCAATCCTCGCGGGCTCGAGTTCGGCGACCGTGACGGAGCGTTGGCCGCGATCTGCCTCTTGCTGAGCAGCACGCAATACAGGCTCAGGCAGCTCCCGGGACGCAGCGAGCTGGATCTGGGCGACCAGCGGAGCGCGCTCTGCATGCATCACCCTGTGGAGTCTGCCGCGCTCACCGCCAGAGTGGTCATTCCTGAAGCGAGCGCCTCCCCTGAAGCCCCGCACGTTCACCGTCCGCCATCGCGACCGGCGAGATCGACGGCTCGCTTGCGGCCGAGCCTTGGACGGTCGAACCGGGCGAGCTCATACCTCGCGATGACGTACGGGCATGAGCCTGGCTGACCGTCGGACGCCACGTGTGTGCCGGGCCGCGAGCCACAGGACGGGGATGATCAGCGCGCCGGAGATCCCGGCGAGCCACGCGAAGCCGAGCGAGACCATGATCGCTCCGGACCCGATCGCCCCGAGCGCCGCCGCGGCGTTCATCGCCGAGTCGCCGGCGCCCTGGACCAATGGGCGCGACGCCGCCGGCACCGACTGCGACAGCATCGTTGAGGCCGGTACGGTGACGATCGACCAGCCGAGCCCCAGAAGGAACAGGCCCACGACGACGACACCGGCGGACGACGGTGCCGCCACGTTGAGAATGGCGGACAGCGCGAGGACGCCCTGACCGGCGAGGATCACGGGCATCCGGCCGAACCGGTCCGCCGCCGACCCGACCAGCGGGGCGAAGGCGTACATCCCCAGGACATGCACGCTGATCGTGATGCCGACGATGGTGATCGAGTGACCGTGCATCGCGAGGCTCACCGGCGTCATCGTCATGACCGACACCATCGCCACGTGCGCGAGGACGAGCGCGGTCAGGGCGAACTTCGCGGTGGGGACCTGGCGGATCTCGCTCAGTGCTCGTCGCAGATTCACGGGCGAGGGCGCGGGGCCCGTCGTCGGTGCGATGTTGCGGTACTCAGCCTGCGCGCAGGAGGTCGAGGAGGGCTGCGGCGGCGGGGCTTGGTCGGTCGGGCACCGCTGCAGCCACGGTCCACACGGGCTGTTCTCCGTGCAGCGGTGTGGCGTGCAAGACGTCGGGGCGCTTGGCGGCGATGGACGCGGGCACGATGGCGATGCCGAGGTTCTGCCCGATCAGGTCGAGCATCGTGTGGACGTCGTTGACCTCGAGCTCGACGCGGTGCGGCAGGTCGGCGGCGGCGAACGCGCGGGTCGCGAGGACCCGTGCGGCCCAGTCGGGTTTGAAGCCGATGAACGTCTCGTCCTGGAGGTCGGCGAGCGCCACCGATGCGCGGGCGGCGATGGGGGAGTCGGGGTGCGTGAGGACCACGAGCCGGTCGGTCGCCATGGGTTCGAGGTGGACGCCGGCGGGGATCGGACCGCAGACGGCGACGATCGCGAGGTCGAGCTGGCCGGACCCGACCTGCTCGAGCAGCAGCGCTGACCCGTTGAAGGTGAGACGGATGGCGACGCCGGGGTGTCGGGCGCGGAAGCGCGCGAGCTCGCGGGGCAGGTCGACCGCTCCCAGGCACTGCTCGGCGCCGACCGCGATCGCGCCGCCCATCACGCCCGAGACGGCCTCGACCGCGTCGCGAGCCGCCGCGGCGCTGGCCAGGGTCCGATGCGACTCAACCAACAGGGCGCGCCCCGCCGCGGTGAGCTCGACGCTCCGGGTGGTGCGGATGAACAGGGCGGCGCCGAGCTCGAGCTCGAGGGCGCGGATCGAGGCCGACAGGCCCGACTGGGAGATGCGCAGCGTCTCCGCCGCGTGGGTGAAGTGGCGTTCCTCGGCCACGGCGACGAAGTGCTCCAGCTGGCGTAGCTCCATCGCGCCAGCCTAGATCCATCGATGGGATCGAACAATCCGATAGTTCTGACCTGTTGGACGTGTGGCTCGGCCGAGACCACCATGGGTGCATGACCTTCACGCCCCGCACCGATCGGTACGAGTCCATGCGTTACCGGCGCGTGGGCGCCTCCGGCCTCGATCTGCCGGCCATCTCGCTCGGGCTCTGGCAGAACTTCGGCGACCTGTCCCCGTTCGAGACCCAGCGTGCCATTGTGCGGCGGGCTTTCGATCTTGGCATCACCCACATCGACCTGGCGAACAACTACGGGCCTGAGGCGGGAGCAGCCGAGCGCAACTTCGGGCGGATCCTTGCCCAGGATCTGCGCGCGCACCGTGACGAGCTGATCATCTCCACCAAGGCGGGCTACGCCATGTGGCCGGGGCCGTACGGCCAGGGGGGTGGGTCGCGCAAGTACCTGCTGGCGAGCCTCGACCAGTCGTTGGCTCGGATGGGGGTGGACTACGTCGACATCTTCTACTCCCACCGGTTCGACCCGACGACGCCGCTCGAGGAGACGATGGGCGCCCTGGACACCGCGGTGCGGTCCGGGCGGGCGCTGTATGCGGGCATCTCGTCGTACAGCCCGCGCAAGACCCGCGAGGCTGCCCGGATCTTGCGTGAGCTGGGCACTCCGCTGCTCATCCACCAGCCGTCGTATTCGATGGTCAACCGGTGGATCGAGTCCGAGGGCCTGCTCGATGCGCTGAGCGAGGTCGGCGCCGGGTGCATCGCCTTCTCCCCGCTTGCCCAGGGCATGCTCACCGACAAGTACCTCGCCGGGATCCCACAGACCTCGCGCGCGGCCCGCCAGACGTCGCTGTCCCCGACGTTCCTCAGCGCCGACGTCCTGGCCCACGTCGCAGCCCTCAACGACATCGCCGCCGGTCGCGGCCAGTCGCTGGCCCAGATGGCGCTCGCATGGGGGTTGCGGGACGCGCGCGTGACCTCGGTCCTGGTCGGGGCGAGCAGCGTCGCCCAGCTCGAGCAGAACGTCGGGGCGCTCGACCGCCTCGACTTCACCGCCGAGGAGCTCGCCAACATCGACGAGCATGCCGTCGATGCCCACGTGGACCTGTGGGCGACGTCGCGCGAGGTGTGAGCTGGACCTGCGCCCACGAACATCGACAGCGAAACACGTTCAGGAGGAGGCACCCATGGACCCCACGCCGACGACGGTCGCCGTCCTTGGCCTTGGCACGATGGGTCTGCCCATGGCGCTCAATGTCCGCAACGCTGGGATCCCCACGGTCGTCTGGAACCGCACGCCACCTCCCGCTGCCGTGCTCGATGGTCTGCAGGCGGTCCCGTCCGCTGCCGGGGCGGCCGCAAGCGCGGGGATCGTCGTCACAATGGTCGCCGACGCTGACGCGGTCCTCACGATCGCGCGAGACCACGGCATGCTCGCGGCCCTTGCCCCCGGCGCCATCTGGGTGCAGATGAGCACGATCGGTGTGGCAGGCACAGCAGGACTGATCGAGCTCGTCGCCGCCGAGCGACCGGACGTCGTGTTCGTCGACGCACCCGTCTCGGGCAGCGCGGAGCCCGCGCGGAACGGGACCCTGACCGTGTCGGCGTCCGGCCCTGTCTCGGCACGCGTCGCGCTCGAACCGCTCTTCGGCGCGGTGGGGGAGCGCACGGTCTGGGTCGGGGAAGCGGGCGCGGGATCGCGCATGAAGCTCGTCGCCAACACCTGGCTCGCCCTCGCCACCGAGGCCGTCGCGTCGTCGCTGTCCCTCGCGCACCGGCTCGGCCTGGCGACCAGCGCGGTCCTCGAGGCTCTGGACGCCAGTCCGCTCATCAGCGCATGGCAGGGCGCCAAGCTCCGCCGGATCGCCGCCGACGACTTCTCAGCGCAGTTCGCCCTGTCGCTCGCGCTCAAGGACGTCCGGCTGGCGCTCGACGCGGCGGGACCGGACTCGCTCCCCACTCTCGAGGCCCTGTCGGCCCAGTGGCAGCGCGCGGTCGATGAGGGATACGGGAATCAGGACCTCACGGCCGTCCTCGCCGCTCTCGACGCCAGGGCATGACTTCGGGTGCCATCTGCTCCCGATTGATTGATCGACTCCGCTTCTACGCTTTATCTGGTGCAGTCGTTGGACTTCTAGGTTGGCTCTCCCTAACGTCACGGGTGGGCCCGACCCGGGTGTCCCCAGCCGTTTCGACGTGAGGAAGTTCCCATGCAGCAGCGCACCCTCGGCGAGCGGACGGTCTCGGCGATCGGCCTGGGCGGCATGCCCATGTCGATCGAGGGCCGGCCCGACGAAGCTCGCTCGATCGCGACGATCCACGCCGCCCTGGACGCCGGGGTCACCCTGATCGACACCGCCGACGCCTACCACCGCGACGCCGGAGAGGTGGGACACAACGAGGAGCTGATCGCCCGCGCCCTGCGCGAGTACGGCGCCGACACCTCCGACGTGATCGTCGCGACCAAGGGCGGACACCTGCGACCGGGCGATGGCACGTGGACGCAGAACGGCGACCCGGCCTACCTCAAGGAGGCGGCCAAGGCGTCGGCGAAGAGGCTCGGGCTCGAGGCCATCGGCCTGTACCAGTTCCACCGCCCGGACACGCGCGTGCCCTACGCCGACTCCGTCGGAGCCCTGGTCGAGCTGCTCGACGAGGGCGTCATCGTCCGCGCCGGGATATCGAACGCCGACGTCGGGCAGATCGACCTCGCCGACGAGATCCTCGGCGGACGCCTGGTCTCGGTCCAGAACCAGTTCTCACCGCGGTTCCGCTCGAGCCTCGGCGAGCTTGAGCACTGCGCGCGGCGCGGCATCGCGTTCCTGCCATGGAGCCCCCTCGGTGGCATCGCCGGTTCGGCAGAGCTAGCCACCAGGCAGCAGGCGTTCGCGCGGGTCGCCGCCGACCACGGAGTCAGCGTCTATCAGGTGACCCTGGCCTGGGAGCTGGCCCTGGCCCCCGTGGTAATCCCCATCCCGGGCGCCTCCCGTCCAGAGTCGATCCGCGACTCGGCCGGTGCGCCCGACGTGAGCCTGACGCCCGCGGAGATCGCAGCGCTCTCCCAGGCCTGACCGTCACCACAGCCCGAGGGCGCCCGCCCTTCGCGGCCCACCCTGATCGAGGAGCACCACCCGTGCGCAGAGTTCCACTGTCCGACTCCGACGTGACCGTGCCCAACGTCGTGCTGGGCCTGATGCGGATCCAGGACAAGACCGACGAGGAGATCCGCACCCTCGTCGGCACCGCCCTGGACAACGGCATCGACTTCTTCGACCACGCCGACGTGTACGGCACGCCCGAGCACGGCTGCGAACGCCGGTTCGCTGAGGCGACGCGGTTGAGCCCGGCGCAACGCGCGGAGATCGTCCTTCAGACCAAGTGCGGGATCGTTCGCTCAGGCCCGTACTTCGACTTCTCCGCCCAGCACATCCTCGAGTCAGTCGATGGGTCGCTCGACGCGCTCGGGACCGACTACATCGACATCCTGCTCCTGCATCGCCCGGACGCCCTGGTGGAGCCGGAGGAGGTTGCCGAGGCCTTCGACGCGTTGCACGCCGCCGGCAAGGTGCGGGCGTTCGGCGTGTCCAACCACACCCCGGGGCAGATCGACCTGCTCCGCCGGTACGTGCGCCAGCCCATCGTCGCCAACCAGGTCCAGCTCTCGATCACCCACGCCCCACTCGTCGCACACGGCGTCGCGGCGAACATGGCGGGGCTGAACCAGTCCGTCGACCGTGACAACGGCATGCTCGACTACTGCCGCCTGCACGACATCACCATCCAGGCCTGGTCACCGCTCCAGGCGGGCTTCTTCACCGGACCGTTCCTCGGCTCGCCCGAGTACCCCGAGCTCAACGCCGTCATCGACCGCCTCGCCGCCCGCTACGGGGTGCCGCCCCTCGCGATCGCCACCGCGTGGATCACACGCCACCCCGCCCGCATGCAGGTCGTCCTCGGCACCACCACACCGCAACGGGTGGCCGACGCGGTCGCCGGGTCCGACCTGCCGCTGACCCGGGCCGAGTGGTACGAGCTGTTCCGGGCCGCTGGGTACGCGGTGCCCTGACGCGTCCCGGCCAGCCCGACGGGCTGAGACCCGAGCCTCCACCAGTGACATGAGGTAGGGGTCCGCAGCTCCCATGATCAGGCAACCGTAGGCAACGGCACGGTGTGTCGGATGGGGCCCCGGCCCAGGTCATCGGAGCGCATGTCCCAAACGATCGGGAGCGTCAACGGCGTGGCAGCACTTGCGCACCAGCGCCGCACCGCCCGGGTCGCGCCGCCTCCGGGTCGGCGACAGGTGGACCGTGATGGTCGTCGGGCTCTCGGCGGCGACGCCCGCCACCGGGCCGCCGCGGCAGCGACAGGACGGGTGCGGTCAGTGCTCGGGGGCCGCGCCTGAAGTGGGAACGCATTGACGGGCACCTGGGCCGTGCCGTGGTCAGCGCCACGGCCGCGGAGGAGACAGCGTCGAGACGCTGTCCGACGCTGGGTGGCGGCTCGCCGCGCGGGTGGCCGGCGATGTCGGCCGGGGGAAGACCCCACGTTCCACGGACCGATCCGGACCGCGCGGAGCGGCGGGGGCCGGATCTTGCATCCGACCCCCGCCGTGTCAGGGCACACAGGCAAACGCGTCCGCCGAGATCCGTCCGTGCGCGTCTGTGCAGGTCAGTCGGCGGTAGGCACAGGCAGACATCACCGGATGAGGGTGGCCATGACGCGGTTGGGTTACGCGTCGTGTAGGGGCGACAGGTGGCATGGGAACCGCGACGAGTTGAGTGGCCGAACGCTGTGCCGAGTGGCCACGACGGTTGCGCGAAAGCAGGTGAGGTTGCTTCGGCGATGATGGGTTCCACATGGCGACGTCCACGTCGGCGGCGCTGAGCATGAAGTAGTTGCGCGCGTGCAGGGGTCGCACGTTGTGGTCGGCGCCGAGCGCCAGGGTGCGCTGGCTCTGGAGCCACGCTCCTTCGATGGCTGGGGCCGCTCAATGGGCGTCCGGCCGAGGACTGTTCCGGCGATCAGGCGCTCGGATCCTGTGGCATGACGGCGTCGTCAAGGCCGGCGGTGGGAGTTCGGGCTTCGCCCTGCAGCATGCGGTCCACGTCGTCGGTCGACATCGGTCGACCGAGCAGGTAGCCCTGGCCGTCGTCGCAGGTGAGCTCTTCGAGGTTGTTGAGCTGGGTGGTCGTCTCGATTCGCTCTCCGACGACCCTCATGCCCAGGCCGTGCGCCATCGCGATGACCATCGCGGCGATCCGGCGATCATGGGCGCTCGCGGACAGCTTCTCGAGCTTGACGACGCTGACCGGGAATTGCGGCAGCCGTGAGAGCGACGTATAGGTGGCACCGAAGTTGTCGACGGCGAGCTGGACGCCGAGGGCGGCGAGAGCCGTGAGGGTCTCGCGTGCAGTCGGGTTGTCGATGGCCAGTTCGCGTTCGGTGATCTCCAGGCACAGCTGCCAGGGTGCGATCCCGTGGTGGTTGAGGGTGTCGGAGACGAGTTCCGCGAAGTGGGGCTCGCGCACTTGACGTCCGGACACGTTGACCGCCATGGCGAGTGTGGTTGCGGCGGGGTGCTGCCCAGATGTCCATGCACCAAGCTGGGCACACGCGGTGTTCAGCACCCATGCGCCGATCGGGATGATCAGTCCGCTGAACTCCGCGGCGGCGAGGAAGTCGGCGGGGCCTAGCGTGCCGCGCTCGGGGTGATCCCAGCGCAGCAGGGCCTCGAATCCCAGGATCTGGCGGTCGCCGAGCGCGAGCCTCGGCTGGTAGAGGAGCTTGAGCTCGTGGGCCTCGAGGGCAGATCTGAGCTCGACCTCGAGTGCGTTGCTGGTAGATGAGTCCGAGCGTGTCCTCGGGTCGAAGACCTCGAAGCGGCTGCGACCGGCCACTTTGGCCCGGTACATCGCGGAGTCCGCTCTTTGCAGGAGCCCCGATGCGCCGATGGTCGGGTCCTCTGCGATCGCCGCTCCCACGCTCGCCGATAACTGGAACGTCACGGCTCCATCAGAGAAGGGTCGGGCAAACGCCGCGACGATGCGCTCGGCGATCTCGGGGACGTCGTCGTCGGTCATCTCGTCGTCGAGGAGCAGGATGAACTCATCCCCGCCGAGCCGGGCGACGGTGTCACCTCGGCGCGCGACATGTTCCAACCGTCGAGCTACGTCCACGAGCACGCGGTCCCCGACCTCGTGGCCGTAGGCGTCGTTGACGTCCTTGAAGTGGTCGAGGTCGATGAAGAACAGCGCCACGCTGGCCGAGGATCGTTCCTTGCGCTCCAGGGCGTGGCTCAAACGGTCGGTCAGAAGGTACCGATTCGCGAGACCCGTCAGGGAGTCGTGCATGGCCTGGTGAGCCAAGGCATGCTCGGCGCGTTTGAGATCAGTGATGTCGCGCGTCGAGCTGAACACGCCGACGACAGCGCCGGTGTCGTCGCGGTCCGGTGACAGCGAGACGTGGAACCACACCGAACTCTCGTCCGGGGCATCCGGCGAGGAGAACTCCACGTCGTTCGGCTCACCGGTCCCCAGCACGCGATTCAAGGCCGCTTCCCATATCCACAGCGAGCTCTCCGCCATGCCGGTCTGCCGGTCCGTGCGACCTTCCAGCTCGGCGAGCGACAAACCGCGCAGCCGTTCACCGGCGGGGTTGATGTACTGGTACCGGAGCCCCTCGTCGTACTTGGCGATCGCATCGGTGGAGCCATCCAGGACAGCACGAAGCTGAGCCTCCGCGCGGGCCACTGCGGCGTGGGCCTCTGCCGCCTCCTCCGCCATCCATATCGACTGCTGCTCGGCGAACTCGCGCCGGGTGACGTCTCGGGAGATGCCGAAGGTCCCAATGATGCTTCCGTCTGCGTCGCGCAGCGGGAACTTGCTCGTCTCGACCCAGGTCCCTGGCTGGTCGACGAACCGGTCGACCTCCTCCTTGTCGATCATTGGCACACCGGTGGCGATGATGCGCTGCTCGTCCGCGAGGAGCGCGCTCGCGTTGGCGTAGTCGGTCAAGTCGAAGTCGGTGAGCCCGATCATCTCGCCCTGGGTCATGTCGTTCACCCGGGCGCAGTCCACGCTCACCTTGATGAACCGGCTCTCCAGGTCCTTGAAATAGATAATCGCCCACGGGGAATCCAGGAGATTGTGCGCACAGATCAGATCCACGCTCAGCCGCGGGTCGGCGCACAGCGCCGCGTCCATGGGCTCGTCTTTGGTCATCATTGCGCCAATCACCGGGTGAAGGGGGCCATGCGGGACTATGACTATTTCGCTGTGGGGGCTTGACCCCGAGACGTAGACGCGATTTGTGGTTACGCGGCCACCTGCAGGGTAGCCGCGGCGGTGGCGTGCTCGTCGGTGACGGGGGCTGCGGTAGCCGCAGGTGGAGTAGCGGTGGCGGATGGGGTCACACGTGATCCAGGCGAACGCAGCGCGGGGGACCGCGTGCGCGCCGTTTGTCCCTCGTCGAAATGAGGGGGTCGGGCAGCTGGGCCGAGGCTAGAGCTGGACGTATGCGCGCTCATGCCTCGACCTCGACGTCCCGAGCAGCCGGGCGCCTACACCACTGACATGCTCGTCTATGGCGACATCGTCTTGGACCTTTGGACCGAGCCCTTGTGAAGGACTCGGGCAACCTCAGAAACGCTATGTCGTGGGAACGCTCGACACGGCTCGACCTAGCGATGGGCGTCTGCTCGACGTCGGGCCCGCGGTCGACAACGTGACGATCTACGTCAGCTATCGCCCCGAGAACCGCATCCACAGACGGGAGGACGCCGCCCATGAGCCCTCAGCCCAGCAGCCCGTAGACCGGCGCGACCAACGGGATCGGGTTCACGTTGGCGCTGTTCGTCCGTGCTCGGTTCGGCCCACCATTCGGAGCTGACGTGCCGCGGTTGACACCTCGGGTCGAGCTGATCCCCATGCCCGGGACGGTCCTGACGATCGACGTTGTGGCGTGGGACCGATAGCGGACTCAGCTTCCAGCCTGGTCGAGCGCGGTCGCTGTTCGGCGCGCCGCTTCGCGGAGGGCACGGCGTCCTCGCGACGTTGGGTTTGGACCCATGCACACGCTGCGCAAAAGGCGCCATGGAGCTCGATCGTGCGCCCTGTTCACAGCGCTTGATCGGGAGTAGAACTGGGGAGAGCCGGGGTTAATCTGCCGTGCGGCCGGTGTTCGATGTGGAGGCCCGTCGATCGGCCCGGTTCTGCTACTGGTCCGCGCGCACGGGGATGGTGGCCCTTGAAGCCGCGCCCGGTCAGGCAGTCGCGGTTCGCTGAGGACGTGTGGGCCTTTGTCCGCCAGGATCCAGGCCGGGCGTGTGCGCGGCCGAGCGCGGTTGTCTGTGCACACCGTGTTGCTTTCCAGCACGGCTTCGAGGAGCCGTGTGTCGGCGGTGTGTCTCGTGTCGACTTCGATAGAGGTTCTGGTGTGTCCGGCGTGCGGCACCGACGGGTGACGACCCCGCCTACCGCGCCCCGTCGTGCTGTCAGCCCGCATCATCTGGACGCGCATGTTGGAGACACGCTCAAGCGGCCGGCACTCTTCCCTGGTGCGCAACTCTCGGGGCCTTCGGGTCATCGCGTGCATCCCGCGGTGAACGTCCGTGGGCTTGGGTACGACGGAGCTGCCGGGTGGCCGGCGCCGCGATGGGCGCCGGCTCCCGTCGGTTCTACCGCTGATCAGGCGCTGTGCGTGGTGGCGTAGGCCGGGGACGCCCCGAAGTCGACGGTGATGCAGGGCTCGTCACCGATGACCCAGGCGTCGTGGCCTGGTTCGATGCGCACGACGTCGTTGGGCGCGGCCTCGGCTTGCGTGCCGTCGTTCATCTCCACCTTCATCCGCCCAGAGATCACGTAGAGGAAATGGGGTGACTGGCAGCTGTCCGTGCCAGCAATAGGGCGGAGGTGTTCTGACCACCGCCAGCCTGGTTCAAACCGGGCCTTGACCACCGTGCTGCCGGCCAGCGTCACGACCTGCGCCGCACCCTTGTCCGTGAACGGACGAACGTCATCAGGTGCATCGAAACTCTTCGACTCCAGTCCAGCCATCAGAAGCCTCCTCGATCGAGTGATCCACTCGACTCTACGCCGGTGCCTGACGTCGAACAACGGGGCTCATCACCGTCCTGAACGGCGCCCAACCGCGCGGCGCTGGATGCGATTCGGACGAGGGTGTTGCCCGTTTTCGGCGTCCGTTGTGCGGGCCCCAGACGATGGTTCCTTGATGTGACCGCGCCGGCCTTCGGAGTCGTTGTCGCTCAGCTCTTCAGGCCCTGCTCGCGTTCGTCGACGGGTGGCCCGAGGAGATTGGCCCGCCGTGAGCACGGCAACCTTGTGACGTGGGTCCGCGTCGCATCCGCTGTGAGCGCGTCCGGGCGAGGTATGGAGCAGGTCACGTTCGACGGGTTGTGCGGTACGGCGGAGGTCCGAGCGAAGTCGGTGACCACGTTGCGCCTGGCGTTGTGGTCCGAAGTAGTGACTCTTGATCTGCTTGCCGGGTCTGCGATGCCTGGCGGCCGCCGACGGGCCTCAGACGGTGCGGGGTACGCGACCTGTCAAGGTCATGAGTCGGCACATCACCCGGTGCGTGCGGTCAGATGGAGGCCCGAACATTAGGGGACACCCACCGTCGATCACCGTCACGCCGTGGGCGCGGCCGTAGGTGGTGGCCTCCGCGTCGACGCTTCCGGCGTCGACCGAGCGGTGCATCCACACATGCTTGATGCCCAGGTCTGCTGCCTCCCGGACGGTCGCTGCGGTATGGGCGGGGCGGGTGGCGATCACGACCGCTTCGACTCCACCGGGGATCGAACTCAGGTCCGGGTAGCAGGGGTCGCCCTCGACGGTGTCGGCGTTGGGGTTGACCGCGAACACCTCGTACCCGGTGTCTCGCAGTCGCTGGTAGACGACGTTGCCGCCGTGGCTTCCCGGGGTGCGCGAGACCCCGGTGACCGCGATCCGCTTGGCTGCGAGGAACTGCTCGGCTGCGGCCTTGATGCTCGTCATCGTTGCTCTCCGCATCCCTCATCATTGATCGCGCTCGTCAACGTAGTGGCAGTCCGGTCCTGAGGGCCGGGACCATCGGCCCTCTACGGCGCCGTTCTGCGCGCGCAGGTCGCCGAGACTGCTGCAAGACATCGTCGGCGTTGATGCCAGTGCTGGCTGCGGCCTGCTGCGATGGAGATGTCATCGGATCTGCGTGAGCGGCTCGGACCGCTTGACGGATGCGCAGCTCTGAAGTATCTTCATGCAATCGATTACATGTAATCGATTGCATGACGGTCGTGACCGTGAGGGCTGGCGCAGTGTGGCGCGAGGGAAGGACGTTGATGGCGACGATCAAGGACGTGGCGCAGGCGGCGAACGTCTCGACTGCTTCCGTGTCCCGAGTGCTCAGTGGGCACCCAAGCTCGTCTGAAGCCATGCGCAAGCGTGTGCTTGCCGCCGCAGCCGACTTGAACTTCCGGCCCAACGCCGTGGCGCGTTCGCTGCGGACCACCGGCACGCGGACCGTCGGCCTCGTGGTCTCGGACCTGCTCAACCCGTTCTTCACTGAGCTCGCCCGAGCGGTCGAGGACACCGCACGGGCCGCCGGGTTCTCCGTGATCGTCGGCAACGCCGACGAGGACCCGACCCAGCAGGACCATTACGTCCGGATCCTGCTCGAGCGTCAGGTGGACGGACTCATCGTCGTCCCGACCGTCGAGACGTCGCCGTTGCTGCGTGAGGCGGCAGAGCAGGGGCATCCGCTGGTTCTCGTAGACCGACCGGCCGCGGATGTGCATGCGCCGATCGTCATGGCGGACGGTTCTGCTGCTATCCACGATCTGGTCGACCACCTCGTAGCAACGGGTCGCCGCCGCCTGGCCATCGTCACTGGTCCTGACCAGGCCGGCACGTCGCGCGAGCGGTTGGTCGCGTTCCGCGCGGCCCTCGCGGGCCATGGTTTCGACCTCCCTGACGCGTTCGTCGTGCACGGTGACTTCAGGGCCGGGTCCGGGCACGACGCCTTGGCGTCCCTGCTTGCCTTGCCGGATGTCCCGGACGCGGTGTTCGTAGCGAACGGTCCGATGGCGCTCGGAGCACTGCAGCTGCTCAGCGAACACCAAGGTTCCTCGCGGGTGAGGATCCCGAACGACCTTGCGCTGGCCGTCTTCGACGACATGCCGTGGTTCACGCTGCTCCGCCCCACCCTCACCGCCATCGCCCAGCCGACCTCGCTGCTCGGCGAGCGCGCCATGCAGATGCTCCTCGACCGGATCGGCGGCAAGGACGTCGAGGACGAACGCATCGCCTGCCGGCTGGAGCTGCGGGAGTCCACCCAGAGGAGGAACTCATGACCGAGAGCCCGACTGTCGCGCCCGTTGGACCGGAGCTCCTGCGGGTCGAGGGCCTGGTCAAGAAGTTCCCCGGGGTAGTTGCGTTGGGCGGGGTCTCGTTCGACCTGCACGCGGGGGAGGTGCACGTGCTGCTCGGCGAGAACGGCGCCGGCAAGTCAACCTTGATCAAGTGCCTGGCCGGGGTGTATCAACCGGACGGCGGACAGGTCGTCGTCGACGGCCGACGGGTGAGCATCACGACGAGCGCGCGCGCTGAAGCCCTGGGAATCGCCACGATCCACCAGGAGTTCAATCTCGTCCCGCAGCTCAGCATCGCCGAGAACGTGCTCCTGGGACGTCAGCCTCGCAAGCTCGGACTCGTGGACAAGCGGCGCATGTATGCCGAAGCCCGCGTCGCGATGGCCTGGGTCGGCCTTGATCTCGACCCTCGCACTCCTGTCGCGGGTCTGGGCGTCGCTCGCCAACAGCTCGTCGAGATCGCCAAGGCTCTGAGCCTGGATGCCCGCGTCTTGATCCTTGACGAACCGACCGCGGCGTTGACTGATGCCGAGGTGGACCGGCTGCTCGAGCTGATGGACGAGCTGCGGGCGCACGGTGTGGGCCTGATCTTCATCTCGCACCACCTCGATGAGATCCGGCGCATCGGCGACCGGGTCACGGTGCTGCGGGACGGCAACTCGGTCGGGACGGTCCCTGCCAGCACGTCCACCGATGAGCTCGTCCGGATGATGGTGGGCAGGTCGATCGAACAGCAGTACCCGCGCGAGCGTGGCGACGCCGGAGACGAGCTGTTGCGTGTCGAGCACCTGACGTCCCATGGCCGGTTCGACGACATCTCGCTGAGCGTCCGCGCCGGTGAGGTCGTCGGCATCGCCGGCCTGGTGGGGGCGGGGCGAACGGAGGTGCTCCGCGCGATCTTCGGCGCCGACGCCTACGACGCAGGCAGCGTCGCCGTGCGCGGCAAGACACTGCCGCGTCACGACGTCCAGGCCGCCATCGGCGCGGGTCTCGGGCTCGTCCCTGAAGACCGCAAGGCCCAGGGACTCGTCCTCGGCGCCTCCGTGGGGGAGAACCTTGGTCTGGTCGCGCTCGGCCGAGCCACAAAGCGGGGGATCGTCAACCGGCGCTGGTTGTGGCAGCTGGCCGCCGACACCGTTGATGACCTGAGCATCCGGACCCCGAACACGCAGGTCCTGGTCAAGAACCTGTCCGGGGGCAACCAGCAGAAGGTCGTCATGGGCAAGTGGCTCTCTGCCGACCCTGCGGTCCTGCTCCTCGACGAGCCGACCCGCGGCGTCGATGTCGGCGCCAGGGTCGAGATCTACCAGCTCGTCAACAAGCTCACGAGCTCGGGTCGAGGCGTCCTGATGGTCTCCTCCGACCTGCCCGAGGTGCTCGGGATGTGCGACCGAATCCTCGTCATGGCGCAGGGCCGCATCGTCGGCGAGCTCACCCACCAGGAAGCTACCCAGGACGCCGTCATGGCACTGGTTGTCAAAGATGTGGAGCCCACCCGTGTCAACTGAGACTGCTGCCCCTCGCCCCGCGTCCGTGCGGACTCGTGGCCTCCTCACGCGCGTGCAGACCATCGCCGGCCAGAACGGCGCCTTGGTGGCGCTGATCCTGCTCTGGGCCGTGATGTCCCTCCTCAGCCCGGTCTTCTTCACGGCACAGAACATGCTCAACGTCGGGATCCAGGCAGCTGTGGTCGCCATCCTCGCGTTCGGCCAGACGTTCGTGATCGTCTCGGCCGGCATTGATCTGTCCGTGGGCTCGGTCGCAGCCCTCGCAGCAGTCGTGACCGGGTACGGAGCCACGATGATGGGCCTCAACCCCGTGATCGCGATCCTGTTCGGCATGATCACCGGCATCCTGGCCGGTCTGGCCTCAGGAGTCTTGGTCTCCTACGGCCGGCTTCCGGCGTTCATCGCCACCATGGCGATGCTGTCCATCGCCAGAGGCCTTGCCCTCGTGCTGTCCCAGGGTGTCCCTCTGGCGCAGCCGAGCGCGGTGGCCTGGTTCGGCAAGACGGTTGGTGGATGGCTGCCGATGCCTGTCGTGATCATGGTCGTCCTCGGGGTTCTCGCATCCTTCATCCTCGGGCGCACGTACACAGGCCGCGCCATGTACGCGATCGGCGGCAACGAGGAAGCCGCGCGCCTGTCGGGCATCAACGTGCGGCGGCAGAAGCTGATCATCTACGCGCTCTCGGGACTCTTCGCGGCCGTTGCCGGGCTGGTGCTGGCCGGCCGCCTCGTCTCCGCGCAGCCGCAGGCCGCGTCTGGGTACGAGCTCGACTCGATCGCCGCCGTCGTCATCGGTGGAGCGAGCCTGGCAGGCGGGACCGGACGGGCGTTCGGCACGTTCGTCGGAGCCCTCGTGCTCGCCGTGATCCGCAACGGCCTGAACCTCCTGAACGTCTCGTCGTTCTGGCAGCAGGTGGTCATCGGTGCCGTCATCGCCCTCGCGGTGCTCACCGACACCCTGCGCCGCCGCCGGGCCTGAACACCACAGACACCCCTGCCCTCACTCACAGGCACGACCCCGGGAACAACTCCCGGACCAACCAGGAAGGAAAGGTTTCGATGAAGAAGCCCGCCATGAAGCTCCTCACCCTCACCGCCGTCAGCGCGCTGCTGCTCGCCGCATGCGGTTCAGGTTCGACCACCGGCAGCTCTACTGCCACCGGCGGTGCATCCGCCGGCAGCAAGTCCTCCGACGTCAGCATCGGTCTGGCGCTGTCCACCCTCAACAACCCGTTCTTCGTGTCGTTGCGGGACGGCGCACAGGCGGCGGCCGACGCCGCCGGCGTCAAGCTTGTCGTGACCGACGCCCGCGACGACGCCACCCAGCAGGCGAACCAGGTGCAGAACTTCCAGGCCCAGAAGCTCAGCGGTGTCATCATCAATGCGGTCGACTCTGACGCCGCCGGTCCCATCGTCGCGCCGCTGATCGCAGCCAAGACGCCGGTCGTCGCGGTGGACCGCGCGGTCAACGGCGCGACGGTCGACTCCTTCATCGCCTCGGACAACGTCGCCGGTGGCGCTCTGGCCGCCGACGCACTGGCCAAGGCGATCGGGGACAAGGGCAAGGTCATCGTCCTCCAGGGCGTCGCGGGAACCTCGGCCTCGCGCGACCGCGGCAAGGGGTTCACTGACGGCATCAAGAAGCACCCGAACATCCAGGTGGTCGCGACCCAGCCCGCCGACTTCGACCGCACCAAGGGGCTCGACGTCGCCACCAACCTCTTGCAGGCCCAGCCCGACGCCGTCGGCATCTTCGCCGAGAACGACGAGATGGCTTTGGGCGCGATTCAGGCCCTCGGCGACCGCGCCGGCAAGAGCGTCTTCGTCGTCGGGTTCGACGGCACGGCCGACGGGGTCGCGGCGATCAAGGCGGGCACCATGGCCGCCTCGATCGCTCAGCAGCCCGAGGAGCTGGGGAAGTCCGCAGTCACCACCCTCCTGGCCCTGATCGACGGCAAGACCGCCGAGAAGACCATCGGTGTCCCGGTCGTCGTCCTCACCAAGGACAACGCGTAGTCCAGACCCCACCGGGCCCAGCCGTTCAGCGCGGTGGTTCACCGCGGTGCGTCGAGCACGCCCCGCGGTGAACCATCCGATCACAAGGAGACTCAACATGAGCGCGCACAAGGTCGTCGTCGTCGGGTCGGCCAACGCTGACCTCGTGCTCGACATCGACCACCGGCCTGCTGCCGGCGAGACCGTCCTCGGCTCCGACGTCGTCACGACCGCCGGTGGCAAAGGTGCCAACCAAGCCGTCGCGGCCGGGCGCCTAGGGTTCGACGTCGCCTTCGTGGGCTGCATCGGCGCCGACTCCCACGGCGAGCTCCTCCGCGCCTCGTTGACAAGCGCGGGCGTCGACCTCGACGGCGTGCGCGTCGTGGACGCGCCGACCGGTAATGCCATCATCTTGGTCACACCGGACGGTGAGAACTCGATCATCGTGTCGCCGGCAGCAAACCGCTTCCTCACCCCGGCCCTCGTGGACGAACTGAAGCCCGTGTGGGCCGGCGCCTCAGTGCTCGTGGCCCAGCTGGAGATACCGCTGGAGACCATCGCCTCGTTGCTCCCCGAGGCGCACAGATCCGGCACCCGCGTCGTGCTCAACGCGGCACCCGCCGCGGTCCTGCCCGACGGGGTCCTGAGCGTCGCCGATCCGCTCGTCGTCAACGAGTCAGAGGCAGCCTTCCTTCTGGCGCGCGCCAGCACGGCGCCCCCCGATGCCGCGATCGTGGACCCCGGCGATGTCGCGAAGGCTCTCTTGGCCCTCGGGCCACGGTCCGTCGTGCTCACACTCGGCGGCGCCGGCGCCGTGCTCGTCGAGCGGTCGCGCGACACCGTGGGTCGCGACAGTGCGCGCGTGGCCGCTTCGCAGGACGTCGTCCACGTCCCGGGCCACACCGTCGAAGTCGTCGACACCACCGGCGCCGGTGACGCCTTCGTCGGCGCACTGGCCGCACACCTGTCCGACGGTGTGGACCTGGAGGAAGCCGTGCGCCGCGCCAACGACGTCGCAGCTATCGCTGTCACGCGCCGCGGCGCGCAGGAGTCCTACCCCACCCGCGAGGAGATCAACCGATGAAGAAGCGCGGCATCCTGAACAGCGCACTGTCCGGCGCGCTGGCCGAGCTCGGACACACCCATCGCGTCGTCGTCGCCGACTGCGGGATGCCCCGCCCCCACGGCGTGCCCGTCGTCGATCTCGCGCTGACCTTCGGGATCCCGACCTTCGCCCAGGTCATCGAAGCCCTCGCGCAAGAGCTCGTCGTCGAGCACGTGACGGCCGCCCGCGAAGCGACGGTGACCAACCCTGCGGTGCTGGCCCTTCTGACCGACCATTTCGGCGTGCCCCAGCTCGTGTCGCACGAAGAGCTCAAGGCCGAGTCGGCGACGGCACAGCTGTTCATCCGCACCGGAGAAGCCACCGCTCACGCCAACGCGATCCTGCACTGTGGCGTGCCGTTCTGACGCATCCGAACGTCATCGGCGCCGGCTGCCTGGTCAGCAGGGCCATGCTGGCCTCGTGCGACCAAGCCGTCGCCGTGCGCCAACGCACCCACGCGGCGGTGCTCGCGCTGTCTCCCGCCCAGCCCCGCGTCCCACGGCGCGCACCTCGCCGTGGACGCCGCAAGTGAACGACGGCGCGAACCTCGGACTCAATCTCGAGAATCCTCCGAAGTCGTGTCATTTCTTCCGCGACTTGACGTCGCCAGCGACAACACTGGCAATGTCGACTAGTCTCGATCGCGGCTGACTTCGGGCTCATTGCGCATCCGCGACATAACACTGTCTTCAAGTTCGGGGCAGCAGATCGGGCTGAGAACCCGCTAGACCAGGAGAGGCGGACAACGATGTCCGGCCATGGGGATGCTTCGACCGCCCACGGTCCGTCCGACGATGAGGCGGAGACCGCCGGCGACCTGGCGGGACACGAGTTCGTTGGCTTACTTGAGCGCCGCAACGTGCACGTCGTGTTTCAGCCGGTGCTGGACCTTCGCTCTGGTGAGACTGTCGCGTTGGAGGCGCTGGCCCGCGGACCGCTGTCATCACCGTTCGAGACCCCGCGAGCCTTGTTCGATGCGGCGCGTCGGTGCGATCGGGTGGCAGAGCTCGATTGGGTTTGTCGCGCCGCCGCCTACCACGCGTTCTTGGCGGCGGACATTCCGCCGGCGATGTCCCTTTTCGTCAACATCGAACCGGAAGCGTTCGCGAACGAGTGCCCCCCAGATCTCGTGCACCTCGTGGCTCGAGCCGAATCCGTGCTCCGCGTGTTCGTCGAGGTCAACGACCGGGCACTGACAGCCGATCCTGGTGGCGTCCTGGCAGCGGTCGACCGGGCGCGTCAGACGGGTTGGGGGATCATCCTCGACGACGTCGGCGCCAGCCGTGCGCGCTTGGCCATGCTGCCGATCGTGCACGCTGATCTCGTCAAGCTCGACCTGAGGCTTCTGAACGAGGCAAGCGCCGAGGACTCCGCGGCAGTCATCACCAGTGTGCTGCGCCACGTGGAGAGGACCGGCGCATCGTTGCTGGTCGAGGGCATCGAGAGCGAGAGCGACGCCCAGTGGGCGCGCACGCTGGGCGCCAGCTACGGCCAAGGGATCTACCTGGGCGCTCCCGCGCCGCTGGACGACCAGTACCTCCCGCCACGGGCTCCTGTGCCCCTGATCCAGGTCGCCTGGGCAGACCCCCGGGTCGGTTCACCCTTTGAGCTGGTGGCGGATCGTGTCCACGAACGGATGGACGGGGAACACCTGCGCCAGCTGGCGCAGGTGATCGCTCCACCCGGCCGCGGCCTCACGGGCGCCTGGCCGGTCGTCCTCGGCTGCGTCGGCCGGGACCATGAGCTCAGCCAGGCCATGGCCGAGCGCGCGATGGGACGCAGCCAGGCCCCGCTGTGTGTGATCTTCGGTGCTGGCCCTCTCAGCGAGCCGGCACCGGGCGTGCGCATCGTTCATGTCGACCCGCAGGACCCGCTCGCCGACGAGAGATTCCTCATCATCCTCAGCGACCAGGCGCCGATCGCCGTTCTGGCACGAAGCTCGTCCGATGGGTTCTTTGACGTGACCGTCACCCAGGATCCAGAACTTGTCCACGTCATCGCGCACCACCTGATCCGCCGGGTGCCCGGTCCGGGTCACGGCGACAGTGCACTCCGTGTTCCGGCCCGCGAACGGGAACGTTTCGAGCAGGAGGACCCGGCTGCGCCTGTGGCCCCGTCGAAGCGGGGCTGGCGGCGACGCTCGTGACTACGCATGTGGCTGCGGTTGGCCTCGAATCGTGCGCCGGAACCACGCGGTGCACCTCCACGCAGCCCTCGCCGTGCCGCGTTGCACACTCTCCGTGGTCGTCGGCTCGTGGCAGGCTCGCGAATCCCAATTCAGCTGTGGACCCAGTCCCCGTGGCACCGAGGGGATACGCATGCCAACCCAGAAATTGACGGAGGCCGCTCGCCCTCAGACAACATCGCGAGTCCGCGAGCGTATTGGTCGAGGATTCGATACCTCATTGAGAACGGGCGCCAGCTTTGCGACGGCTCTCGTGGTTCTCGGGGTCGCGGCCGCCTGGCTCGGCACGTATGAGGCGGGGGGAACCAAGACCGTCCTCCCACAACTGTTCTACCTGCCGATTGTCTTCGCGGCGAGCCGCTTCGGCTGGCGAGGCACCCTTGTCACCGCGGTCGTTGCGGGTGTGCTGGCCGGACCGGTGATGCCACTCGATGTCATCGCTGGCACCCCGCAATCCGTTGCCGCGTGGGCTGCACGACTCCTCATGTTCCTGACGATTGGTCTGCTGGTGGCGTGGCTCTCGGGGGAGTCGAGCGACTCGATCATCAGCTCCGCGCTCGACGCACGCGGGGCCCACAACCTGCGCCGCGCCCTCGACCGGTTCGAGTTCGACGTCCACTACCAGCCCATAGTCAACTTGCGAACGGGGCGCACCACGGGGTTCGAGGCGCTCTGCCGGTGGCAGGATCCGGCCCGCGGGACCGTCCCGCCCTCGGCGTTCATTCCACTCGCCGAACGCACCGGCACAATCATCCCGATCGGTGCATTCGTGCTTCGAGAGGCCGCCCAGCAATGCGCCACGTGGGAGGCGGACGGGGTCGGTGACCTGATCGTCGCCGTCAACGTCTCCGCTCACCAGCTGAGCCAACCGGACTTCTTCACGCAAGTCCGCGACGTGCTCCACGACGCCGGCCTCAGGCCTTCGCAGCTGTGCATCGAGATCACTGAGACCGCGATAGTCCGCGACCGACCCACAGCGCTGCAACACATCAACGCCCTGCACGACATGGGCGTCTGCATTGCCCTTGACGACTTCGGGACCGGACAAGCCTCACTTGCCTACCTGCAAGACTTTCCCGTCGACGTCCTCAAGATCGACCTATCGTTCATCAGTACCGTCGATACCGATCAGAAGAGCGCTACTCTCGTCGCGGGAATCATCCAGCTAGCCCGGGCGCTCGGAGCATCGACCATCGCGGAGGGTATCGAACGCCCCGCACAGCTCGAAACTCTGCGGGCCCTGGGCTGCAGCTACGGCCAGGGCTACCATCTCGGACGGCCCTGCCCACCACCGCTGATCAAGACGAACACAGGCACCACCGGCTGAACGCTCGCCCCGCTCATTCAACCGACTGAGGCAATTCTGAGCTGTCACGATCGATCAGCAGATGCAGACAACCGGCTTGTTCGACGCATGGAGGAGCATCTAGTGTTGCGTGTCGTTAGTGGTTAGACAGTTGGTGGTTCGCAAGAATGGGGTATGGCACATGCTCCGGCTCCTGCGCTGGTCCTTCGTGAGGGCGACGAGGACGAGCTGAGACGCTGGGTGCGGTCCTCGGCGGTGCGGGCCGGGCTCGCGCAGCGGGCACGGATCGTGCTGCTCGCGTCCGAGGGGATGGCGAACACCGAGATCGCCGAGCGGGTCGGCGTGGCGCGCCAGAGCGTGCTGTCCTGGCGGTCGCGGTACGCCCAGTCCGGGTTGGCCGGCCTGGGTGATCGGGAACGTTCGGGTCGTCCGCGGGAGGTGGACGCGCGCAAGGTCATCACTGCGACGTTGACGCCGCCGGCGAAGTCGACCGGGCTGACACATTGGTCGTCGCGCGAGCTGGCGAAGAAGCTGAAGATCGGCAACGCCACGGTCGCGCGGATCTGGCGTGAGCATGGCATCCAGCCGTGGCGGTCGGAGGGGTTCCGGTTCTGCACCGACCCCGAGCTCGAGGCCAAGGTCATCGACGTCGTGGGCCTGTACTTGGACCCGCCGCAGAATGCCGTCGTGCTCTGCGTCGATGAGAAGTCGCAGATCCAGGCTCTGGACCGCACTGCTCCGGTGCTGCCGATGGCCCCGCACCTGATCGAGCGCCGCTCACCGGACTACGTCCGCAACGGGACCACGACGCTGTTCGCGGCGCTGAACACCGCGACCGGAAAGATCACCGCCCGCTGTCAGCCACGCCACCGCCACCAGGAGTTCCTGGTGTTCTGCCGCCAGGTCGCCCGCGCCTACCCGGGCGTCGAGCTGCACCTGGTGATGGACAACTACGCCACCCACAAGCACCCCGCCGTCAAGGACTGGCTCGCCGACAACCCGCGGATCCACGCCCACTTCACCCCCACCCACGCCTCGTGGATGAACATGGTCGAGATCTTCTTCGGCATCGCCGAACGCCAAGCCATCCGACGCGGCACGTTCCGCTCGGTCCGCGAGCTCACGACCACGATCCGCAGGTTCATCGACCACTACAACACCGACTGCGAACCGTTCACCTGGACCAAACCCGCCGACCAGATCCTCAAGAAGGCCAAGCGTCCAACCACTTCAGAGACGGGACACTAGCAGTATGGACGAAGGCAGTGGGTTGCTTGGACTGCGCCTAGCTCAAGCAATCGCCGATGTGCAACACGACCCGGCGTGGACCAGCACCACACCCGACGACCAGTTGGCCGAGGTCCTGCGCCGGCTCGGCGAAGACGCGCCCGCCGCGCTCGACGACGCCCGAGCAGCGCTGGTAGCCGACATGGAAGCCCGACTACGGGTCTGGATCGACAACGCCGATGCCGAACCGCCAGGGGCTTGACCCAAGTCAATGCGCACGAGGCGTGACCCTTCTGCTTGTCGGGTGTGCGCCCGGTCTAGCCGTGGCGGGCGAGGATGTGGCAGACGTCGGTGTTGGTGCAGTCGGCCGGATCGAGTCGTCGGCCGCGTTCGCGGAGCTGTTCGAGCTCTGCCTCCAAGGCTGTGAGCTCGCTGAGGCGCCGTCGGACGTCGACGAGCTTGCTGTCGATGAGCTCAGCCACGTGGGTGCATGGGGCCTCGCCGTGGTCTCGGAGATCGACGATGCCGCGGATCTGGGCGAGGGTGAGTCCGGCGGCCTGGGCGGCGCGGATGAGGTCCAGCCGCGTGATGGCGGCGTCGTCGTAGCAGCGGTATCCGTTGCCGCCACGTATAGGCGGATGAAGGAGGCCTCGTCGCTCGTAGAAGCGGATGGTCTGGCTAGGCAGACCGACGGTCTGTGCGAGCGCTCCGATCAGCATCGGTCCAATGTACCCATTGACCTTGTAGCACGGATCAAGGTCTAGCGTCCGGGCATGGAGATCACTTTGCTGTATTTCGATGGCTGCCCCAACTGGGAGATCGCCGACCAGCGGCTCGCTCAGATCGCCTCGGAACGTCCCAGCGTCACCGTGACCCGGCATCGGGTGGAGACCACGGAGGAAGCCGAACGGACCGGATTTCATGGGTCGCCGAGCATCCTGGTCAACGGAGTCGACGCGTTCGCGGGTCCCGTTGCCGGGGTCGGCCTCGCGTGCCGCCTCTACGCCACGCCGGAGGGCCTGGCGGGTGCACCGACGCTCGAACAGCTCCGTGAGGCGGTGCCTGACGCCGGGCACATCGGCTACGGCATCGCGGCCGGCGCGGCCCCGGGCGCGACCGAACCCTCCTGAGAGGACACATTGAGATGACCACGGCTCGCGACCTGATCGTGATCGGCGCCGGCATGGCCGGCGTGACGGCAGCCAACAAGTGCGCGACGCAAGGCTGGGATGTCGCGATCGTCGACGCGGTACGGCGGGACGTGCGCGCTGCGCGGTTGTGACCCGAAGAAGATCCTGCGCCGCGGCGCTGAGATCATCGACGCCGCCCGACTCATGCGCGGCAAGGGGATCGAGGACGCGGGGCTGGCGATCAGCTGGGCCGACCTGATGAAACACAAGCACCGCTTTACCGATCCGGTGCCGGGCAGCATGGAGGCGGGTCTTGCGCGCAACGGCGTGGAGACCTTGCACGGCGACGCAAGGTTCACGGGCACGAACCGCCTCGAGATCAGCGGCGGGCACTGGGGCCCCGAGGCGCACCACCCGAAGCTGCCCCGCGGCGAGCGCGTGCGCGTGGGGACGGCCGGCACGCTCTCGGAGATCCTGTTCGGCCCGGGCCGGACGGCCGACGGCACGCTCAACCTCATCGGCGCCCTGCGACGGGCCATGGCCACGACCGGCTACTCCGACCTCAAGGAGTTCCAGCGCGTCGAGGTCGTCGTCTCGCCGTACCAGCCGCTCAACCGGCCTGTCTGACGCGAGCAGCGGGCGAGCGCCCGGCTGTCACGGAACGACCGTTGCCCCGCCCTGCAGCAGGCATGCCCGCTGAAGGGCGGGGCACTCGTCTGTCCCGGTGGTGCGTTCACCTGCGCAGATGCCCGTTCGAAGGTTTGTTTGCCCCCGCATGTGTCCGAATGAGTTGACATCGGTCGGGATTTGCGTCACCGTTTCCGTTACGCGACGCCGGTGGGAGCACCGACGACACAGACGACGGAGTTGATGTGTTCGCAACCGAGCGGTACCAGCAGATCCTGGGACGCGCCCGCGCCGACGGTCGGGTCGATGTCAGCGCCCTAGCCCACGAGCTCGAGGTCACACCGGAGACCGTCCGGCGCGACCTCTCGACGCTGGAGCGTCATGGCCTCGTGCACCGCGTCCACGGCGGTGCCATCCCCGTCGAGCGCCTCGGCTTCGAGCCCGGCCTCGCCGATCGCGAGGGTCTGCTCTCGGTCGAGAAGGAGCTCATCGCCAAGGCCGCGCTCGACGAGCTGCCGGACGGCGGCTCGATCATCCTCGACGCGGGCACAACGACGGTCCGGCTCGCGGAGATGCTGCCGACCGACCGCGAGCTGACGGTCGTCACTCACGCGCTGCCTGTCGCGATCGTCCTGGCGACCAGGCCGGGCATCGCGCTGCACCTTGTCGGCGGCTCCGTGCGCGGGCGGACGCTCGCCGCAGTCGGCTCCTGGGCGCTGCGCGACCTCGCGGACATCCAGGCGGACGTCGTCTTTCTCGGCACGAACGGTCTGACGGTCGAGCACGGACTGACGACGCCGGACCTCGCGGAGGCCGCGGTCAAACGCGCGCTCGTCGCCGCAGCCCGGCGCGTCGTCGTCCTCGCCGACCACACGAAGATGGGCCGAGCCGACTTCGCGTGCGTCGCGCCCCTCTCGGACGTCGACACCGTGATCACCGACACCGGGGTGGCTCCTGAGCTCGTCGAGGAGATCGAGACGGCGGGGCCGCGGGTGGTGCGCGCATGATCGTCACGCTCACCCCCAACCCGAGCCTCGACCGGGCGCTCGACCTCGATCGCCTCGCCCTGGGCGAGGTGAACCGGGCCGCTGCCGTGCACGTTCACCCGGGCGGCAAGGGAATCAACGTCTCGCGTGCACTGGTCGCGCAGGGAATCGCCTCGCTCGCGGTCCTGCCGGTCGGCGGCGCGCCGGGCGAGCAGCTCGTCACCCTGCTAGCGGAGCAGGGCGTCCGGACCGTGCCCGTCCCGGTGGTCGGCCCGACCCGGACGAACATCACCGTCGTCGAGCACGCGGGGGTGACGACCAAGATCAACGCTCCGGGAACGTCCCTGGGTCTCGAAGAGATCGATGCGCTGCTGGCGGCCGTCGAGGAGCAGCTCGCGGGGGGGCCGCGTTGGCTCGTCGCCGCAGGCAGCCTTCCGCCCGGTACTGGCGACGCGTTCTTCGTCCGGGCCGCCGGGCTCGCCGACCGGTACGGCGTGCCCCTTGCGCTCGACACCTCGGGTGTGCCGCTCGTGCGTGCCGTCCGCGCCGGGGGCTTGCGCGTCGTCAAGCCCAACGACGACGAGCTTGCCGAGCTCGCCGGCGGTGAGCTTACGACCGTCGGCCACGTCGTCGAGGCGGCTCGCGAAGTGATCGCGGCCGGCAACGGCGACGTTCTCGTGAGCCTCGGTGCGCACGGTGCGCTGCTCGTGACCGTCACCGGGACCTGGTGGGCCGGCGGCCCGCCGCTTGCAGCGGTCTCGACGGTCGGTGCGGGGGACACGACCCTCGCGGGCTACCTCGGTGCCACCGGGTCGCCCGCAGAGCGCCTCCGTACCGCCGTCGCCTGGGGCCGCGCAGCCGTCCAGCTGCCCGGCAGCGCGGTGCCCTCGCCCACAGACATCGATGCCGGGACCGTCCGAGTCATCGACACCCCCGATCCGCGTCTCACCCTGAAGGAGCTGTGACATGAACACCCCGCTCATCACCGCCGACCTCGTCGCCGTCGACGTCGTCGCCACAGACCGCGATGAGGTCACTCGTCGGCTCATCGATCTGCTCGTCGCCGCCGGTCGGGTGACGGACGCCGAGGGATTCCACGCCGACGTGCGTGCCCGCGAGGCCCAGATGGCCACCGGCATGCCCGGCGGGATCGGGCTGCCGCATGCGCGCTCGGCCTTCGTCACCGTGCCGAGCCTGGCCGTCGCCAAGGTCCCGGCGGGTGTCGACTTCGGCGCCCCTGACGGCCCGGCCACGCTCGTGTTCCTGATCGCGGCTCCCGCCGCGGGGGACAGCGACCACCTCCAGATCCTCGCCGCTCTCGCGCGGCGTCTTGTCCACGAGTCGTTCCGGACATCCCTGCACCAGGCCACCGACGCCGGCACAGTCGCCGACATCATCACCCGAGAGGTCGTCCCCTCATGAAGTTCGTCGCCGTCTCCTCGTGCCCCACGGGGATCGCCCACACCTACATGGCCGCTGAGGCACTCGAACAGGCCGGCAAGGCAGCCGGCCACGAGGTCTTCGTCGAGACCCAGGGAGCCGCCGGCTCGACGCCGTTGGATCCGCAGATCATCGCCGACGCCGACGGCGTCATCTACGCGGCGGACCTCGAGGTCAAGGACAAGGGTCGGTTCGCCGGCAAGCCCACGATCGACGTCGGCGTCAAGAAGGCCGTCCACGACCCCGTCGAGGTGATCGCCATGGCTGTCGCCGCGGTCGAGGCCGCGCCCAAGAAGGTCGCGGGAGCAGCTGCTGCGCCCGCACCGGCGCCGGCGGCACGCAAGATCGGCGTCGGCACTCGGATTCGCCAGTACCTGATGACCGGTGTCTCGCACATGATCCCGTTCGTCGCTGCGGGTGGGATCTTGATCGGCCTGGGCTTCATGCTCGGCGGCTACAAGGTCTACGAGTTCGCCGAGACGAGCCTGTTCAACGGTGACTTCAGCCCGACCTCGAAGATGGCCTGGGGCGCCCTGCTGTTCTGGGCCGGCAAGGCGGCTTTCTTCTTCCTGGTGCCCGCTCTGTCGGGATACATCGCCTACGCGATCGCCGACCGACCTGGAATCACCCCCGGGTTCGTCGGCGGTCTTATCTCGGCGACTGTTGGCGCCGGGTTCCTCGGTGGTCTGGCCTCCGGATTCATCGCCGGGTTCCTCGCACTCTGGATCTCCCGCTGGAAGGTCCCGAAGGGCGTGCGCGGCATCATGCCGGTGGTCGTCACTCCCCTTCTTGCCGTGGTCGGGACGGCCCTGATGATGTACCTCGTCCTCGGACGTCCGATCGCCGCTCTGATGGAGGCGCTGAGCAGCTGGCTCAACGGGATGAGCGGCGCCAACATCGTCATTCTCGGAGTGATCCTCGGGCTGATGATGGCGTTTGACATGGGCGGCCCGCTCAACAAGGTGGCATACGTGTTCGCCACGACCGGTCTCCAGGCAGTGCTCGCCAACCCGACGACCGACGCGACGCAGTTCAAGATCATGGCGGCAGTCATGGCTGCCGGCATGACGCCGCCGCTCGGCCTCGCGCTGGCGACCTCCGTGCGCGGTGCGCTGTTCACCGAGGAGGAGCGGGAGAACGGCAAGGCCGCCTGGCTGCTCGGGGCGTCGTTCATCACCGAGGGAGCGATCCCGTTTGCGGCCGCCGACCCGCTGCGCGTCATCCCGTCCCTGATGCTCGGCTCGGGTCTCACCGGCGGTCTCGTGATGGCCTTCGGATCGACCCTGAGGGCGCCGCACGGTGGTGTCTGGGTCTCGCCGCTTATCGGTCAGCCGCTCGGGTTCCTGGCGGCTGTCCTCATCGGCACCGTCGTCACGGCGGCCGCGGTGGTCATCGTCAAGGGCGCGCGCCGCAGCCCGACCGTGGATGCCGCAGTCCCGGCCACCATGGGCGCCGTCGCCTGACCCGCACGGTGCCCGGCGGCTCTGCGCCGTCGGGCACCGTGCACATCCTCAATGTCCCTGCACCTCAGCGCGTCACGCGCATCGGAAGGACCCCTGTCATGGTCGAGCGCACCGTCATCGTCGCGTCCCGGGTCGGGCTGCACGCCCGCCCCGCGATGCTCTTCACTCAGGCTGCCGCAGCAAGCGGGCTCGCCGTCACGATCGCCCGTCCCGGCGGTGAGCCCGTCGACGCGGCCAGCATCATGTTCGTCATGTCGCTCGGCGTGCCGAACGGCGAGGAGGTCACGCTGACCGCCGACGGGCCGGGGGCCGAGGGTGTTCTCGCCGAGCTGGTGGCGCTGCTCGCGACCGACCTCGACGCGCCAGACAGTTCGGGTGCCCCGCAGGCAGGTGGCGGGCAATCGGCGGTCGTGTCGTGACCCCGCCGCCGGCTGCCACCAGCAGCCAGGTCCTGCACGGCGTCGGGGTCGGGCGTGGCGGCGTCGTCGGACCCGTCGCCCACGCGCGGCAGGCGCCGGCCGTGTCGCCCGACGCCCGCGTGCTGGTCGACGGGGTACCGGCGGATGCGGCGACGACCCGGGCGACGCTCGAGGCAGCCTTCACGGGCGTCGCTGCCGACCTGCAGTCGCAGTCGGACCGTGCGACGGGCACGATCCGCGACGTGCTCGCCGCGACCGCACAGATGGCCGCCGATCGTGCGTGGCTTGGTCAGGTGCTCACCCGCGTCGAGGCGGGGGAGCCGCCGGTCGCGGCGATCGACGCCGTGGTGGCGACCTTCGCTGCGATGTTCGAGCAGGCCGGCGGATATCTTGCCGAACGGGTGACGGACCTGCTCAGCGTGCGTGACCGGGTGGTCGCCCGTGCACTGAGCCTGCCGGACCCGGGTGTTCCGGAGCTGCTGGTGCCGTCTGTCGTGGTCGCCCGGGACCTCGCGCCGGCGGACACTGCAGCGCTCGACCTCGACCACGTCCTCGCGATCGTCACCGAGCTCGGCGGCCCGACCGGGCACACCGCGATCATCGCGGGGCAGCTCGGGCTGCCGTGCATTGTGCGGGTCGCAGGCGCGACGGAGCTGCCAGAGGGAGTCGAGGTCGCCGTCGACGCGTCCGCCGGCACAGTGACGACCTGGCCCGACGAGGATCTGCGCACAGAGATCTCTCGGCGCGCGACGGCGGAGCATGCCCTCGCCGAGGACATCGCGGCCGGTGGAACCGCCGACGGGCACGCGGTCGCGCTGCTCGCCAACATCGGGACGGCCGCCGACGCCGAGCGTGTCGCCGCCGGCGCGGTGGAGGGCGTCGGGCTGTTCCGCACCGAGGTGCTGTTCCTCGAACGGGCCACCGCCCCGACCGAGTCCGAGCAGGCGCAGGTCTACGCCCAGGCGCTGCGTGCCCTCGGGGGACGCAAGGTCGTCGTGCGGACGCTCGACGCCGGCGCCGACAAGCCCCTGGGCTTCGCGACACAGCCAGATGAGGAGAACCCCGCGCTGGGCGTGCGCGGCTATCGCCTGGCGCGCACGCACCCCGAGCTCCTCGACACCCAGCTCGCCGCGCTCGCCCGTGCGCAGCGGGACACCGGCGTGGCCCCGTGGGTGATGGCGCCGATGATCGCCACACCGGGTGAGGCCCGGGCGTTCGCGACGGCGGCGCGCACCCACGGCGTCGCGACTGTCGGGGTCATGGTGGAAGTTCCGGCGGCAGCACTGCGAGCTCGGGAGATCCTCGCCGAGGTCGACTTCGTCTCGCTCGGCACGAACGACCTCGCTCAATACACGATGGCGACGGACCGGCTGCGCGGCGAGCTCGCCGACCTGCTCGACCCGTGGCAGCCCGCCGTCCTCGACCTTGTCGCTGCGACGGCCCGCGCGGGCGTCGAGGCCGGCAAGCCTGTCGGCATCTGCGGAGAGTCCGCGTCGGACCCCCTGATGGCCCTCGTCCTGACCGGTCTGGGCGTCACCAGCCTGTCGATGGCGGGCGCTGCGGTTCCGGCCGTCCGGCACGCACTTCGTCGTCACACGCTGGCCGTGTGCCGCCAGATGGCGGACGCCGCGCTCGCATCAGACTCGGCCGTCGAGGCACGCCGCGCAGCCGCGGACCTTCTCGACCCGACGGTTCGGGACCTGCTGAGACTCTGAGCCGTTCCGCGACATGATCGCGTCGCATGGCGCACGACCCCGGGCATGCGCACCTGTCGACCGCGAACGCACCTGCTCGACTCATGTGCCCGAGCCCGAGGACATCAGCAGACGTTCCGGGATCTGGTCGGCCCGGGCGGAGGGCAGCGATCGCTGCCGAGAAGGTGCATCCGGTGCCGTGGGTGTTGCGGGTCATCACGCGGGTCGCGTCGATCCGGGTGGTCCTTTACCGATCCGGTGCCGGGCAGCATAGAGGCGGGTCTTGCGCGCAACGGCGTGGAGACCTTGCACGGTGACGCAAGGTTCACGGGCACGAACCGCCTCGAGATCAACGGTGAGAGCCACAACGCGAAGCACTTCCTGATCGCCACCGGTGCCAGCGCGCGCGCCCTCGACTTCCCCGGGCACGACCACCTGATCGACAGCACCCAGTTCCTCGACCTCGAGGCTCTCCCGTCTCGGATCCTCTTCGTCGGTGGCGGATTCATCTCGTTCGAGTTCGCCACATCGCAGCACGTGCCGGCAGCTCAGTGGTCATCATCGACCGAGGTCCCTCGCCCGCTGAGAGCCTTCGACCCCGATCTCGTCGGGATCCTGGTCGCGCGGAGCGCCGCGGCCGGGATCGAGGTGCGACGCACCACGACGGTTGAAGCGGTGGAACGGACCCCGTCGGGGTTCCAGGTCGTCGTCAAGCTGAGCCAAGCGCTGATCGTCCATGCTCAGGAGGCGCTGCGCCTCAGCCTTCGCGGCGCGCACGACGTCGGTTGTCACCACGGGTCAAACGGTAGGGCCGTCGAGGGACCGACTCCGGACCGGGCGGCTCCTGAGGGCGCACAGCTCGTCGAGAACGGCGCCGACGCGCGCGCCGGTCTCGACGATGCGACGACACGTCGGGAGCTGCGCGGGTTCCGCGTGGTGCACGTCTTCGACCCGTTATCCCGAGAATGTCGTTCCCGGTCTGCCATTCACCACGCCGGCGAGTGCGCTCTCGATTATCGCAGGAGCAAGGGGTCTGCGGAAGAACAGGGTCGGCGAACTGGCAAGTTGTCCTCGTCCGGTCTCGGGACCACAGTGCCAAGTGGCGCCCCACCCCGGTGTGGCGTGCGCATGGTTGGTCGGAGACGCGGTTGAGCGTGTCCTGGCGAGGAATAGTGGCATCGAGCCAATCGATCAGCGCCGGGCTCGGGCGGTCAGCTTGGGGGGGAAGACCTGGTTGACGATGGCCTCGGGGAGGGACGGTGGGATGGGCCGGTGGGCGATCAGCCGCCGGTAGAAGAACGGCGCGGTGAGCAGGTCGACGAGAACCTCGAGGTCGGCTTGCGGGGAGATTTCGCCGATGTCCCGGCCGCGTCGGAGCACCTCGAGGACTGGGCCGCGCCGGCTCGAGGTGAGGTCGACATGCAGACCGGCCAGCGCGGGGTCGCGCTCGGCGAGATCGACGACCGCCGCCATGAGCCGGGGAAAGCGCGGGCCCTCAAGGAGCGCCGCTGCCATCTGGAGCAGCGCAACGACATCGGTGCGGAAGGCTCCCGTGTTCGGAACCGGGAGTGTGGCGAACGTCGTGGTCATCGCGTCGACGAGCAGCGCGGATGCCGAGGGCCAGTGCCGGTACAGGGTCGCTTTGCTGGCGCCGGCCCGGCGGGCGATGGCCTCCATGGTGAACCCGGCTGAACCTTCCTCGGCGAGCTGCTCCAAGGCGGCGGCCATGACGCGACGGCGGGCATGCTCACCCCGGCCGGTCGGCTCGGGTCGGACCTCGCCCGGCACGAGCGTGGGAGGGGTGAGACTCGCCATGCCTGGAGCAGAAGTCGCCGCCATGGTTGACCTTTCATCGGCACGCGGGCGTACAGTCATGATCGAAACGCAATCGTATCGTTAGCGCTGGGAAGATGCCATGACCCGCCTCGCACCCGTCCGCACCGCCACCGCCAAGGGATGGCTTCGGATCACCTACTGGTTCACCGCCCGGGCCATCGAACGGCTCACCGACCGGCGGCTGGAGGCGATGATTGAACCGATCCAGGTCTATGCCCGTAATCCTCGGCTGCTGCGCGGGTATGCCGCGATCGAACGCGCCACAGCCGGGCTCCACGCCCTGCCCAAACGGCTACGGGCCCTTGCCGAGCTACGGGCCGCAACGATGATCGCGTGCCCGTTCTGCATCGACCTCGGCTCCCAGGTCGCGCGGCGGTGGGGCCTGACCGATGAGGAGATCCTCGCCCTGGCGACCTACCGGTCAAGCCCGTTGTTCAGCGGCCTCGAGAAGGTTGTCCTCGACTACGCCACAGCGATGAGCAGCACCCCTGTCGTCGTGCCCGACGAGCTCTTCACGGCCTTACGTGAGCACCTCGACGACGCCCAGCTCCTTGAGCTCACCCACGTCATCGCTCTGGAGAACCATCGTGGCCGCTTCAACCTGGCCCTGGCGATCGGCGCCGCCGGGTTCAGCGCCGGCGCTGCCTGCGCCGTCCCTGCCCCGGCCATCAGCCATCAGAATTCATGACCGCCACCCAGCTCGTCGCCCCCGTGAAGGGGCACTCGCGCCGGCGCGCCATCGCGTACTGGACCGCGACCGTGCTCCTCGTGACAGAGTCCCTCGTCGGCGGCACCTACGACCTGTTTCGCCTCGACCCGTTCTTCGCGATGCTGGCCCCGCTCGGCTACCCGGCGTACCTGGCCACCATCCTCGGAAGCGCCAAGATCCTCGCCGGCCTCACCCTGAGCCTTCCCCGCCTGCCCCGGCTCAAGGAATGGGCCTACGCGGGCATCCTGATCAACATGCTCGGCGCAGCGGCCTCGCAGATCGCTGTCGGCAACGGCCCCGGGGACTACGTACCGCCCCTGGTCTTCGCTGTCATCGCCCTCACCTCCTGGGCCTACCGCCCAGGCAGCCGCCGACTGTCCGCACCGACGGTCCAGCCGACAGGAGGAGCGGCCATGGGAAGGTCCGCGGCTGCGATCACGAGCGCGGCGTGGTTCGTGGTCACTGGCGGGGTCGGTGCCGTGCTGGTGCCGTGGTGGCTGACCGGTTGGCAGGTGCTGCGCCCGCTGGCCTGGTGGTCGACGGCCGAGGCGGTGGGCGTCGTGCTGATCCTCGCGGGTCTGGTCGTGGCAGCGGGCGTGTTCATTGCGTTCGTGCGGGCGGGCGGGACACCGCTGCCCGGCGCGATGACCGAGCACCTGGTGGTGACGGGCTTCAACCGGTACGTGCGCAACCCGATCTACCTGGCAGCGATGACCGTCTTCATCGGGGAGGCGCTGCTGCTCGGACAGCTCAGCCTGGTCATCTACGCGATCGCGGTGTGGGTCGGGGCGGCAGCCTTCGTGCGCTGGTACGAAGAACCCGCGCTGGCCGCCCGGTTCGGTGCGGACTACGAGGCCTACCGTCGCGCGGTGCCCGCCTGGCATCCTCGGCTGCACCCCTGGACCCCGAGCGACCCGGAGCACCCCGAGGTCGGCAACGGCGACGCCGGCGCATCGAGCGCGGGCTGACATCTCGGCGAGAGCAGACCTAGGCTCTGATGCAGTGCAGTGCAGTGCAGTGCGGTGCGGTGCCCGGTCGGGAGACGTGCACCCGGCAGATTGGGGCGGCCGCCAGCCGCGGGTTCGTGTCCGAGGACGGGATGGTCATGGCGAGCAGCGAAGCCTCGGTACTCGCCGGGGTCGTGGTGGTCCTCCCCCTGGTCGCGTTGTGGGCCTACTGCCTGGTCGACTTCACCCGGACCGACGAGCAACGGATGCGCACCTTTACCAAGCCGATGTGGATGGTCGTGCTGGTGTTCTTCAACGTGGTCGGGGGCGTGATGTGGCTCCAGCTCGGGCGCCCCCAGCGCCCGGCACGCCATCCGTAACACGTTCTGGGTGGTCTGCATGTCCCTGGCGCCAGGGTGGGGTTCGTGCCAGGCCCCGGCATCAGCGCCGACGGCTTCGAGCACGACCTTGTGCAGGTTGATGACCTGGTCGTGATCAGAGTGTTGGTAGCGACGGATCTGCATGGTCATGGCCCGTTGTCACCGCTGCCGCTGCCATGGTCCGATGCTGGGCAGGTCGACACCCTTGGTGTTCTTGGGCGTGGGGTCTTCGCCGTCGTCCCCGTCCCAGGCTCGGCCGTACTGGTCGGGGATGGATCCCCAGCCCCAGTAGGGCAACGGCCGGGTCGGGACGATGCCGAGCTGCTCGGCCGGGTCGATGCGCCGCGGGGCGACGGTGCACAGGTGCAGCCAGCTGTCACCGAGGTCGAACTCGTAGACGAACTTATCGCCCGCCTTGAGCCGACCGAGGGTCAGCCGTGCCCCGTCGAGGACCTCGTCGTCGACGTCGTCAGCCCACTGCGGGTCACCAATCCGGGGACCGTCGGCGAGGTAGAACTGGTGCAGATGCGAGCGGTCCCAGCGGGCGAACGCGTCATCGATCGCCGTGGCGAGCTGGTTGAACGTGTGGCTGCGGGCGGCAGCGAAGATCCGTCCCGGTCGGGGCCACAACTCATCGGCGCGACCGGAGACGAGGTCGACGCGGATCGACAACCAGGTGCTGCTCACGTTCTGATCGTGTCAGACCGCGGCGGCTTCCAACGCCGCAGCCGCGTCTGCGGTGAGCTCCTGGGCGCGCTGGAGCGCACTGCTGATCCGCTCGACCTCCAGTTCGCGGGCAGCGAGCTGTCCGGCGGGTTCACCGGCCTCGCGGGCCCGCTCGAGCGCGCGCGTGTGGGACAGGAGCATCCGCCGGAAGATCGGGGTGGCGCTCTTCTTCGGCTGGGCGTGCCCGCAACCCAGGCAGACCAGCCCGCGCGGGCAGTGCTCACCGGTCGGCAGCGCACACATGTGGGTGCCCATGTCACGCATCGAGCAGTTCGCGGTGAACACCGCCCACTCCTGGTCTGTCGGCGCACGGCTGGCCTCGGGTCCGTAGACATCGCCGTACAGGCCCCGCATCGCGCGGCGGTACTCCTCGACGAGCTGGGTCGGGTAGAGCTTGGCGTAGATCATCACGGTGTTCACCGTGGCGTGTCCGAGCAGCGCCTGGATGACGTGTACCGGGGTGTTGCTGTTGAGGTGTTCGGAGGCGAACACCCGCCGGCAGTCGTGCGGGGTCAGGGCCAGCGGCCGACCGTCGCTGTGGGTGGCGCCGGCGGCCAGCGACAGGGCGCTCAACCGGCCCCGGATGGTCTGGCTGTTCAGCGTGCTCGGGTGGGTTCGGCCCTGCAGCAGGTAGGGCGCGCACGCCAGTGCCCGCTTCTCGTGCTCATCCCTGCGGTCGCAGGCCGGGACGTGGTCGCTGCCGTAGAAGCCACGCACGTGCCGGATGATCTCGGCGATCACCCGGCCGAGCTGGTCTCCGATCGGGATCACCCGGGCCCGGTCGAACTTCGAGGGTTTGACGTGCAGCAGGTAGTACAACCTGCCGTCGGGCAGCGCCCGCTTGAGGATGTCGAAGGTGGTCAGCTCGCAGGCCTCCTCGATCCGCAGCCCGCTGGTCAGCAGCAACTCCAGCAGCGCCCAGTCCCAGAACGCGATCCGTTCCGCACGCTGCAACCCCTCGCCGCTCTCGTCGAGCGTCAGGGCCTGCTGGGTCTCATGCCAGCGACGCAACGCGAACGCCCGGATGTTCGGGATCTCCCGTTCCAGGTCCAGCACGGTCCGGGTGAGCCGGGCTTCGGTGCGCTTGCGGGCGTCGGCGAAGCCGCTGTCGAGCAGGTCGTGGCGGGTCAGCGGGACCACGCTCGGGCAGTGCGCGGCGAACGGCGAGTCAGCTTCGGTGGCCCAGGTGCACAGGTCGGCGAAGAAGCACCGGACATCGACCAGCCAGGCGTGGGCGCTGGTGGTGTCCCCGCTGCCCTTGTGCCGTCCGCGTTGCACGGTCCTGGCCTGCTCCACCGCATGGCCGACGAAGCCACGCGCCTGTGCCGGGGTGATCTGCGCGCACGACGTCACCTGCGGATGGGTGGCCTGAAGGTAGGTGAAGAAGTGCGCCAAGGCCCGGGCCTTGTGCTGCAACGTCGCGTAGTTGTCCGACAGCCGCCGGGAGTAGTGCTCCAAGTACAGACCAGCGACCTGCCGGAACATCTCCGGGACGCCCGCGACACCAGCGAGGTCTGCTGGCTCGCGCCGTCCAACGCTTCTCCAGCGCAAGGTGCCGCGCTGCGGGGTCCGGGTGAACACCCCGAGCTGGCAGAGCGCAGCGTCCAGGACGTCGGCGCCTTTGCCCCGACCGGCGGCGCGCAGATCCGCCTCAGTCAGCCCCGACAGCTCATCAACACCGCAGCGGAGCAGCGCCCGCAGTCCGCGATTGACAGCGTTCATCGCGTACATCGGTGTCCCGAACGGCAACGCCGCCGTTGCGGTCACCAGCTGCTCATGCGCGCTGGTCATGGGGTCGTCAAAAGGAAGACGTGCGACCCACTGCGTGGTGCGGGTCCAGGTGAGGAACGGCCACGACGGTCGGACCAGCCGCGAGGTCACCAACGCCCACATCCCCCACGTCCAGGTGTCGTGCACCGGCGGCCTCCCGTCACCGGTGAGCCACCGCGGCCAAACCTGCGCCTCGAACGCCTCCCAGCGATCGGCCAGCCGCTCGCCGGGCAGCCGGTCGAGCGCGTCCAGGGTGAACCCGGTCGCGCGCAGCATCCGCTGCCCCTCAGACCGATGACGAAACCGGTAGCCGGCGACCTCCGCACCCAGGTGCGCGAGCACGCCAGCGCGGTCGTAGGGAGCCACGGCGAGTTGCCGGGCGGCGGCCAGCTGCGCGGCGCGCCCGGTCATCGCTGCTCCTTGTTGACCAGTCGCGGATGGGCGAGTGCGTCGAGTTCCTCGATCGTGCGAAGGTCGTAATGGAACGCGTACTTCTCGTGGCCTGCGTGGCTTCTCGCGCGATCGATCACCGGCCGCTGCTCAAACGCCGACACGGCCTCGACGAGACTGTTGCGGTCGACGTGGGCATAGACATCGACAGTGGTCCCGACGTGACGATGTCCCAGGACGGCTTGGGCGACCGCGACACCGGAGTGCTCCACCAGAGCAGTCGCGACGGTGTGACGGAACATGTGCGCTGTCACCGGGATCCCGACCTTGCCGCCCAGGTGCCGCAGCCCGGCCTCGAACGCCCCATACGACAACGGCCGACCACGGCCACGTCGCGCACCGACCCACACCGCCTGGGTGGGTGGGTCGCCGCGCTCGTCGGTCAGGTAACGGTCGAACGCGACCCAGAACGGTGCGGTGACCGGAACGCGATGCTCATCGCGCGCACCCTTCAACAGCACGGTCACGGTCGAGGTGCGCCGGTCCAGATCGGCCAGGGTCATCCCGAGCACACCGTGCCGGCCGTGCTCGGTGCTCCAGTCACCGATCCGCTGACCGGTGCGCGACAACAGGATCAACAACGCCCGGTCACGCGCGGATGGCGCCGCGTCGATCAGTCGTTGCACGTCCGCCGGGTCCAGATCACGTGGCAACTTGCGGGGCTCGCGCCGACGCAGCTCAGCGCGACCACGTACCGGTGCGTCACCGCCACCCGGACGCCCGTGCCGTGGACCGACAGCCGGGGCCTGCGGCACCGGGCTGACCCTGTCAGCCCAGGTGCCCTCACCCGCCTCGGTGTCGCGGTCGATCAGGTAGCCGAAGAACGACCCCAACACGCTCAGCCGATGGTTCACCGTGCGGGGCGCGCGCCGTCCATCGGAACCCCTGGGCTGCTTGGACCTCAGCTCGACGACCGACGTGCGCTGCTCGCGTGGCGGTCGCCCACCGGTGCGGTGGCCGCGGGCGAACGCATCGACGTAGGCCTCCACATCTGCGCGGGAGACACCCTCCAGCGACTGCTCACGCTCAGTAAGCCAGCAACCGAAGTCCTGCAAGCCCAGTCGGTACGCGCGGGTCGTGTACGACCCGCGGCCCCGGCGGGCCAGATGCTCCAAGAACTCCTCGACAACCTGTGCCGGTACACCGAACTCGATGGTCATGACCGTTCCTACTCGACGCCGGACGCTACGAACAACCCCGCGTCCACGGGAACCTCAGACCAAGACCACGAAATCTCGAGAGAAGACGTCACCCAGACCGACTGGGAACCCCTACCAGAGGTTCCCCCTGAACTCCTCGTCGGCCCGGCACCGGACCACCTGTGGGAACGCCTCGCTTGTCTGGCCGAGGCCGACGGCTATCGGATCGAACGAGGGCCGTGCGGAGGCGCCAATGGGTACACCTCGTTCGCGCAGCGATTGGTGCGGATCCGCGACGACGTGGACCCAGCCCAAGCGGTCAAGACACTCGCCCACGAGATCGGCCACATCCACGCCGATCACGAGAACCGCTTCCCCGACTACGCCACTGATCGCGCCTGTCGGGGCAGGCCGAGATCGAGGCCGAGTCCATCGCCTACCTCGTGACATCCGCTGCCGGGCTTGAGTCACCGAGCTACTCGGTGCCCTACATCGCGGCGTGGCTGCCCGACGACGTCACGGGGATCAGGCACACCGCGGCCCAGGTCCTCGGGACCGTGCGACAGATCAACGACGCGCTGGCAGGCGTCGATGATCGGGTGAATGCCGCGGACCGGACGCGTGCCGCAACTGGCGCGTTGCGCGCGAGTGCCCAGGACCTGCCGCGGTCGCACAGGCGATCTCTCATCCGTCGTGAATGGCGCGCTGCGCTCGGTGTTAGTCCGTACCACTGCAGGTCAGTTGATGAGGTTGTCGATCGCCTCGGATGACAGGAAGTGCTCGGCGGCCATGGCGCTCGCCCCGAGGACGCCGGCCCGGCCCTTGGTGTGGCTCGCCACGATGCGCAGGTGTTGCGTCGCGAGGGGCAGCGATCGGGTGTAGATGACCTCGCGGATGCCGGCCAGGAGGTGCTCCCCGGCCTCGGCGAGGACGCCGCCGATGACGATCATCGACGGGTTGAGCATGCTGACGCACGCTGCGAGGACGCCACCGATCTCGCGGCCGGCCTCGCGGACGGCTTGGCTGGCGACGAGGTTCCCGCCGCGGACCAGGGCGACGACGTCGACGCTGTTGGCGACCTCGAAGCCCTGTGCTCGCAGGCTCGTGGCAACGGCCTGTCCGCTCGCTACCGCCTCGAGGCAGCCAGCGTTGCCGCATCTACACGGCACATCCGATCCGCCGGGGGCGGCGATGTGCCCGAGGTCCCCGGCTGCTCCCTGCGCGCCGCGCAGGATGTGGCCGTCGCTGATGATCCCCGCGCCGATCCCGGTGGCGACCTTGACGAAGAGCAGGTGGTCGACCAGGGGATATTCGGTGGCGTGCTCGCCGAGCGCCATGATGTTGACGTCGTTGTCCACCAGTACGGGGACGCCCAGCAGTTGACCCAGGTGACCGGGGACGTCGGCGTCGTCCCAGCCGGGCATGATCGGTGGGTTGATCGGGCGCCCGCTGGAGTGCTCAACGGGGCCGGGAAGCCCGACTCCGACGCCGGCGAGATCAGCCACGCGGCGCCCCGCGTTGCCGATCAGTCTGAGCGCGATCGTCGCGACGCGGTCGAGCACGATGTCCGGCCCGTCCGCGATCGCGAGGGGTTCGTGGTGCTCGGACAGCACGGTGCCGGCCAGGTCTGTGACGGCGAGCCGTACGTGCGTCGCACCCAGGTCGACGGCGAGTACGACCCGTGCGCCGGGATTGAACGCGAAGGTCGCGGGGGGGCGGCCGCCGGTCGAGGCGGCCTCGCCGGTCGGGGTCACGAGGCCCGCTGCGAGGAGAAGGTCGACTCGCGCGGCGATGGTCGAGCGAGCCTGTCCGGTCGTAGCGGCAAGGTCGGCCCGCGTGCGTGGCTGCCCGTCGCGCAGCAGCTGGAACATCTCGCCCACGCCGGTCGGGCGGGTCGCGAACTTCACGTTCTCCTCGGCCATAGGGGTCAGTGAACCACGTCGGCTTCCGTCGTTCACAGTTACGCAACTGTGACGTTCGGTGCGCGGCTTTTGATTGACACCCGACAGAAGTCTCCGTAGGTTGCTCCGCATGGTCACAGCAGACCCCGCTCACCCCTTCCTGCAGATGCGCGGCATCGTGAAGGTGTTCCCGGGCGCTCGCGCTCTGGACGGTGTCGACCTCGACATCCGGTCCGGCGAGGTGCACTGCCTGCTTGGTCAGAATGGTGCGGGGAAGTCGACGCTGATCAAGGTGCTCGCCGGTGCGCACCAGCCCGACGCGGGCGAGATCCTGATCGACGGCGTGCTCGTGACCCTGCCGAACCCGGTCGCAGCGCTCCGACACGGCGTGGCCACGATGTACCAAGAGCTTGATGTGGTGGACGGTTTGACCGTGGCCGAGAACATCTTCCTGGGCCACGAGCTCGCCACGGGGGGTTTCTCCCAGCGGCGCGCGGCGCGCCAGCACACCCACAACCTCCTGAGCCGGCTCGGGCACGGCGACATCTCGCCTCACCAGGAGGTGGGACGTCTGTCCGCCGCCGGCAAGCAGGTGGTGAGCATGGCGCGCGCGCTGTCGCATGACGCTCGAGTCATCGTGATGGACGAGCCGTCGGCGGTGCTGGACTCCAAGGAGGTGGCCAACCTGTTCCGGGTCGTGCGCGAGCTCGCTGCCGCAGGCGTGGCGGTGGTGTACATCTCGCACCGGCTCGAGGAGATCCGTCAGATCGGTGACCGGATCACGGTGCTGAAGGACGGGCGCACCGTGGCGAGCGGGCTCCCGGTCGCTGGCACGTCGACGTCGGACCTGATCAGGCTCATGACCGGGCGCACGCTCGAGCACGCCTTCCCGGCGCGCCCAGCGATCTCCGCTGACCGGCGCCCCGTGCTCCGCGTGGAGGGCCTTGGGCTGCGCGGAGTCTTCTCGGACGTGTCCTTCGAGGTGCGGCCCGGCGAGGTCGTCGGCCTGGCAGGTCTGGTGGGGTCGGGACGCTCGGAGATCCTCGAGACGATCTTCGGAGCTCGCCGTGCGACGTCCGGCCGGGTCGAGGTCGACGACGCCTCGCTCCGCTCGGGCTCGGTCCCCACGGCGGTCCGCGCTGGCATCGGGCTGTGCCCCGAAGAACGCAAGAGTCAGGGACTCCTGCTCGACGAGCCGATCTATCGGAACGTCACCTTGTCCACGTTCGCCAGGTTTGCGCACGCCGCGCTGCTCGACGAGCGAGCCGAGCGTGCCGCAGCGAGCATGCAGATCGCGGCGCTCGACCTGCGACCGGCGGACCCGGACCGCCCCGCGCGGACGCTCTCGGGCGGCAACCAGCAGAAAGTCCTGCTCGCGCGCTGGCTCGTGCACGGGTGCCGTGTGCTGCTCCTCGACGAACCCACCCGCGGCGTCGACGTCGGCGCGAGGTCCGAGATCTATGCGCTGATCCGTGACCTGTCGGCCGCCGGCGCGGCGGTCGTCGTCGTGTCGAGTGAGATCGAGGAGGTGCTCGGCCTGTCCGACACGGTGCTCGTCGTCTCGGAGGGCCGGGTCGTGCACTCCGGGCCTGCGGCCGATATCGACGAGCACCGAGTACTCGACCTCGTGATGGAAGGAAGTGCCGCGTGAGCGACCAGAGCGTCACCCAGGGGATCGCCCCGGAACACGCCGCACGCAAGGCGACGGCGACGACGACCACCCGCTTCCACAAGATCTTCGGCGGATCGGTGGGTCGCAACCTCGGCCTGGTGATCGCCTTCATCGCCCTGTGCGTCGTCGGCATCGCCACCGCTGGCGACCGGTTCGCCAGCGTTGACAACATCATGACGATCCTGCGCCTGGCCGCCGTCATCGGTGTGCTGAGCGTCGGGATGACCTTTGTCATCACCGCCGGCGGCATCGACCTGTCGGTCGGTGCCGTGGTGGGCCTCTCGTCCGTCTGGGCCACGACCCTCGCGACGCAGACCATGGCGCAAGACACGAGCTGGATCGTCATGGTGGGCGCCGCTCTCGCTGTCGGAACGGTGTGCGGGCTCGTGAACGGGGCGCTCATCGCGTACGGCAAGGTCGTCGCGTTCATGGCCACGCTCGCGATGATGGTCGGAGCCCGCGGACTGGCCGAGATGATCTCCAACCGCCAGACGCAGATCGTCAAGGTGCAGGGCTTCCTCGACTTCTTCCGCTCCGACCTTCTCGGTGTACCCATCCTGATCTGGATGTTCGCCGTCGTCGCCGTCGCCGGGTGGGTCCTGCTCAACCGGACGACGTTCGGTCGACGCACAGTCGCCGTCGGCGGCAACCCTGAAGCCGCACGACTCGCCGGCATCAACGTCCGTCGCCACATGGTGTACCTGTATGGCCTGGCGGGCCTGACCGCCGGGATCGGCGGTGTCATGATGCTCGCCCGGACGACTGCGGGGACATCGACGCACGGTCAGCTCTACGAGATGGACGCCATCGCCGCCGTCGTCGTCGGCGGGACCCTGCTGATCGGTGGGCGCGGAACCATCGTCGGAACCGTCTTCGGCGTCCTGATCTTCTCCACCCTGACGAACGTGTTCACGCAGAACAACCTGTCCACCTCGGCACAGGCCGTCGCCAAGGGCGTCATCATCGTCGCCGCCGTGCTGCTCCAGCAGCAGATCGCGTCCCGCAGCCGCAGCGTCACCTGACGCGACCGCACTCCCGGACCGGTCGGCTCCGGGTCACCAGCGCCACCCCCAGCACACCGCACCACCCGATCAAGGAGGATCGTCATGTCCGCATCATCGACTCTGCGCCGCAGGTTCGCGATCGTCGCCGGATCTGCAGCCGCTGTCGCACTGCTCGCATCCGGGTGCACCTCGAACACGCCCGCTCCCGCGACAACCAGCGCGCCCGCCGGCGGCACGGTGGCCGTGGCCGGCGGCAACGACACTCTCGGAGAGAAGGTCGTCATCGGCTTCTCGGGACCCGCCGCCGACCATGGCTGGATGGGTGCGATCAACAAGGCTGCGCTCGCTGAGGCCGCCAAGTACTCCGACATCGACCTCAAGGTCGCCGAGGGCACCAACGACGCGAACCTGCAGATCAGCCAGGTCGAGACGTTCATCAATGACAAGGTCGACGCGATCGTTCTCCTGCCGACCGACGGCGCCGCACTGACCGACGTTGCGATCAAGGCGATGAACGCAGGGATCCCGGTGATCAACGTCGACCGTGAGTTCTCCAGCACGTTCGGCGCCCGCACGACGATCCTGGGCGACAACTACGGCATGGGCGTCAGCGCGGGCACGTACATCTGCACCCAGCTCAAGGACAAGAAGGACGCCGTCGTCGCAGAGATCGCAGGCATCGACTCCCTGCCCCTGACACAGGCGCGCAGCAAGGGCTTCGCCGAGTCCCTCGCGGCCTGCGGGCTGAAGGTCAACAACCGGGTCGCCGCCGACTTCACGATCCAGGGCGGCGAGGCTGCCACGGCCAACCTGCTCCAGGCGGCACCGAAGATCGACGCCATCTGGAACCACGACGACGACCAGGGCGTCGGAGTCCTCGCCGCCATCCAGGCAGCGAACCGCAGCGAGTTCTTCATGGTCGGCGGCGCCGGCTCGGCGAACGTCATGCGGTCGATCAAGGCCGGCGACTCCGTTCTCAAGGCGACCGTCATCTACCCGTCCACGCAGGCCGCCGACGGCATCCGACTCGCCCGGCTGCTCGCCCAGGGCAAGGCGCTGGGCGACCTTGTCGAGGCACAGGTGCCGCGCGTGGTGCAGCTGTATGCGCCCGTTGTCACCAAGGACAACGTCGACCAGTACCTCGGGTCCGCGTTCGAGTCCTGATCAACCCCGGTGCGGTGCGGGGAACGGTCCCGCACCGCACCCCCGGGTTCCTGCACCAGGCAGCGGATCCGGGCGCACACAGTGAGGAAGCCACTGATGGCACACGACCTACCGCCTCGCCTCGGCGTGGGCATGATCGGCTACGCGTTCATGGGCAAGGCGCACTCGCACGCCTGGCGGACAGCCCCGCGGTTCTTCGAGCTACCCCTGCACCCGGAGATGACAGTCCTGGCGGGCCGCCACGAGTCCGCCGCCCGCGCAGCCGCACAGACGCTCGGCTGGGACGGGGTCGAGACCGAATGGCGCCGGCTGGTCGAGCGCGACGACGTCGACCTCGTCGACATCTGCTCCCCGGGCGACACACACGCCGAGATGGCGATCACCGCGCTCGAGGCAGGCAAGCACGTGCTGTGCGAGAAGCCGCTGGCCAACTCGGTGGCCGAGGCCGAGCTGATGGCCGCGGCCGCCGAGAGGGCCGCCGCCCGCGGCGTGGTGGCCATGGTGGGCTTCACCTACCGTCGGGTTCCAGCGATCCAGCTCGCCCGTCAGCTCGTTGCTGATGGTCGCGTCGGCACCGTGCACCACGTGAGGGCCCAGTATCTGCAGGACTGGCTCGCCGACCCCGAAGCTCCCCTGTCGTGGCGGCTCGACAAACAGAAGGCCGGATCGGGCGCGCTCGGCGACATCGGAGCGCACGTCATCGACCTTGCGCAGTTCATCACCGGTGAGTCGGTCACCGGCGTCGCCGCCATCCTCGAGACGTTCGTGCACGAGCGGCCCGTCGCGGCAGAGTTCTCCGGCCTGCACGGCACAGCGGGGTCGGCTCGCGGACCGGTCACGGTCGACGACGCAGCGATCTTCGTCGGGCGCATGAGCGGCGGGGGACTGGCCTCGTTCGAGGCGACCCGGTTCGCCTGGGGACGTAAGAATGCAATCCGGATTGAGGTCAACGGCTCGCGCGGGTCAGTGGCCTTCGATTTTGAAGACATGAACGTCCTGCACTTCTTCGACGCCGCTGACCCGGCGGCCGAGGCAGGGTTCCGCCGCGTCGTCGTCACCGACCCTGCCCACGCCTACATCGCGTCCTGGTGGCCCGCCGGCCACGGCCTCGGCTACGAGCATGCCTTCACCCATCAGGTCGTGGACCTCGTGCGCGGGATCGCTACCCACGAGAACCCCGCGCCGACGTTCGCGGACGGTCTCCAGGTGCAACGCGTGCTGGCCGCCGTCGAGGACAGCAGCACGGCCAACAGCGCCTGGACCGCTGTCGAGCACGGTCAACCCGTCACAACGCACTGAGGAGCAACGACATGTCACGACCGATCACCCTCTTCACCGGGCAGTGGGCGGACCTCCCCTTCGAGGAGGTTGCCCGTCTCGCGTCGGGCTGGGGCTACGACGGCCTGGAGATCGCCTGCTGGGGCGATCACCTCGACCCATGGCGGGGCGCCGACGACGACGCCTACATCCAGGGCAAGCTCGACATTCTGGAGAAGTACAACCTGAAGGTCTACGCGATCTCGAACCACCTGAAGGGCCAAGCGGTCTGCGACGACCCGATCGACCAACGGCACCGTGACATGCTGCCCGACATCGTGTGGGGCGACGGCGACCCCGAAGGCGTGCGGCAGCGCGCCGCCGAGGAGATGAAGCTCACCGCGCGCACCGCGGCACGGCTCGGGGTCAAGACGGTGATCGGCTTCACGGGCTCGTCGATCTGGAAGTACATCGCGATGTTCCCGCCGGTGTCCCAGGAGCTCGTGGACGCCGGATACCGCGACTTTGCCGACCGGTGGAACCCCATCCTCGACGTGTTCGACGAGGTTGGAGTCAGATTCGCGCACGAGGTCCACCCGAGCGAGATCGCCTACGACTACTGGACCACGACGCGCGCGCTCGAGGCGATCGGGCACCGCGAGGCGTTCGGGCTCAACTGGGATCCGAGCCACTTCGTGTGGCAAGACCTCGACCCGGTCAGCTTCCTGTGGGACTTCAAGGACCGGATCTATCACGTCGACTGCAAGGACACGAAGAAGCGCATGACGAACGGTCGCAATGGCCGGCTCAGCTCCCACCTGGCGTGGGCCGACCCCCGTCGGGGTTGGGACTTCATCTCCACGGGCCATGGAGACGTGCCGTGGGAGGACGCGTTCCGCATGCTCGCCACGATCGGCTATGACGGTCCATTGTCGATCGAGTGGGAGGACGCCGGCATGGACCGGCTGATCGGTGCACCCGAGGCGTTGGACTTCGTCCGGAAGCTGGCCTTCGACGCGCCGACGGCCGCGTTTGACGCCGCCTTTAGCTCGCGGTGAGGCAGCGCTCACGGGCGGCGCTGACTCCGTCGCCCGTGAGCGCACGTTGCGATCTCAAGTTCAACCGAAAGGTGCCAGCCTGGCCCCGGGCAGCGACTGACGTCCCCGCACGAACGAGGTGCCAGCCCTGACATCCAGCGGCTAGACCGCGACCGGGACCGGGAAGATCTCGACGGCCGGGTGACCAGTGCGCTCGTGGATGCGCTGGACCGCTTCGGCGACCCACACCTCACAGCCCAGCTCCCTGAGGGCGGCTGTGAGCGATTCACCCGGCCCGAGATCGCGGCGATCTGCTTGGGGTCGAGGTGGCAGGCGGGCAGTAGGGTGTGCCAGCGGCGGGTGGCGGCGTCGGTGGCGAGGGTTTGGCGGATGGGTTCGAGGTGGTGCAGGGATTCGGCGTCGTCCAGGGCGCGGGCCAGGGTCTGGGTGGCGGACAGTTCGGCGCCTTCGGTGGCCAGGATGCGGGTGAGGATGTCGCGGCCGGGGGAGTCTCCGGCGGGGTCGGGCAGCCGGTCGCACGCCGCGTCGACGCCGTCGATGGCCACGTAGGCGTGGTTCCGCGTGCTCCCGCGGGTCATGGCCACGTAGAGGTTCTCCCGGGTCATTCCTGGTGCGGGCAGGACGTGGGCCTGATCGACGGTAATGCCCTGGGCGCGGTGAGTGGTGGTGGCGTACCCAAGGTCGACGTATTCGGCCACGTAGTCGGGCGCCAGCCGCAGCGTGCCCGACCGCTCGTCGTTGCCGGCGGGGCCGGAGCCAGATCGGTGTGCCCGGAGCACGGTGAGGGACCCGTCGGGGTGGGTGGCGACCACGTCCCAGAGGTCGCCGTTGCGTACGTACGTGCCGCCGCTCGTGCGTAGGCGGCGGGCGTTCTGCCGGGTCAGGACCCGGTCCCCGGCACCGATCAGCGCCCCGGACGCGGTCGTGATGCCGGTGGGGGCGACGGTCCCGTCGGTGACCCGGTCGGTGTGGCCCGCCCGAGCGTCGGTGGTCAGCCGGGATGGTTTTCGGTGAGTGAGCGGTGACCGGATCAAGTCTCGGACGCTGGACGGCTCATTAGCCTGGAGATTTCACGGCGCGGTCGTGGCGTAGACGAGGAAAGTGCTCCTGACCTGGGATGATGTGTCTTGCGAGGGACAGATCAGACCAGTTCGAGGAGCACCTTCCAGGTGAACGCTATCGGGTTCTACCCGCGTGTCCGAGTCGATGCTGCGCCGGTGGCCGCGGCCGGATCGGCCGGCGGGGTGCTGCTGACCCAGACGGTGCGGGCCGCGGGTCTGGACGTCGCGCTGTCGCAGGCGTTGGACCGGTGGCGCTCACCGTTCGCGGTGCACGACCCCGCGAAGGTCCTGACTGATCTCGCGGTGGCGCTGGTGCTGGGCGGGGACTGCCTGGCCGACGCCGCGCTGCTGCGCGGCGAGGCAGAGCTGTTCGGGTCGGTGGCCTCCGAGGCGACGGTCTCCCGGGCGGTGGCGGCGCTGGGGGTCGATGCGGACAAGGTCCTGGCCCAGATCGCCCGGGCCAGGAAGCAGGCCCGGGCCGCGGTCTGGGCCGCGGCCGGCGAGCACGCCCCGACGCACCAGATCAGCGCTGCCGCGCCGTTGGTGATCGACCTGGACGCCACGCTGATCACCGCCCACTCGGAGAAGGATCAAGCCGCCCCGACGTTCAAGCGGGGCTTCGGGTTCCACCCGCTGTGCGCGTTCGCCGACCACGGCGCCGAGGGAACCGGCGAGCTGCTGGCGATGAGCCTGCGGGCGGGCAACGCGGGCTCGAACACCGCCGCGGACCACATCGAGGTCACCCGCGCCGCGCTGGCCGCTGTCCCCGGGATCAACCCCTCCCGCCCAGGTCGCAAGGTCCTGATCCGCACCGACGGCGGTGGCGGGACGAAGGACTACGTCACCTGGCTGGCCGGCCGCGGGGTCTCCTACTCGATCGGGTGGACCCTGCCGTGGGCCCACATGCAGGGCATCTACGCCCAGATCCCCCCGGCGGCCTGGACGGCGGCCCTCAACGGCGACGGTGCGGCCCGCGACGGCGCGGACGTCGCCGACATCACCGACCTGCTCGCCGCCGGCGGCCACCTGGGCGGATGGCCGGCCCACATGCGCGTGATCGTGCGCCGCGAACGACCCCACCCCGGAGCCGGGGTGTCCCAGGGGCGCCTGGACGACGCGGGCGGCTACCGGCTGACCGCGTTCGTCACGAACACCACGACCGGGCAGCTGCAGGACCTGGAGCTGCGGCACCGCCGCCGCGCCCGCTGCGAGGACCGGATCCGCGCCGCCAAAGACACAGGACTGCGGAACCTGCCGCTGAAGAACTTCGGCGCCAACCAGATCTGGTGCGCGATCGTGGCACTGGCCTCGGACCTGACGGCCTGGACCCAGCTGCTCGCGTTCGCCACCACCGCGGCCCGCCGCTGGGAACCCAAACGCCTACGAACCCGGCTCCTGCACGTGCCCGCGACGCTGGCCCGGCACGCCCGCACCCTGATCCTGCACGTCAAGGACACCCACCCCTGGGCCGAGGTCCTGACCACCGGTCACCAACGACTGACCGCCCTACCCGCCCCGCCCTGAGCCGTCGACCTCGTCTCTGACCGCCACCAGCACCCGCACGACCGGCCGGAACCGGCGCCCACCGCGACGACACGCGGCCCTTCGTCGCACCCCGATGCCACAATCAGCACCGAACGCCGACAACGACGCCGCGCTCCAGACCGACCGAGCTCCATGAAAGATCCGGGTTAGCCACAGCAAACCTGCAGGTCAGAGCGTTGAGATGGTGCCCCGAGTGGGATTCGAACCGTCTTTCAGTGCTGTAGGGGTGCGGAATGGAACGGCTTCACGTTCGCCGATTGTGCCTCTGATCAGGTGGTAGGGCCTTGACCCCTGAGGGTGGACACGCTGATTCCAGGTCTGGCCTGGAGGAAGCGAGAAGATCTGATCATGGCGAGGAAGACGTACTCGGCGGAGTTCCGCCGCGATGCGGTCGAGCTGTACCGCTCGACGCCGACAGCGACGGTCGCGGGGATCGCGGCTGATCTGGGGATCATGGACACGACCCTGTCGGGTTGGATCAAGGCCGCTGGGGTGGCGATCCGCGGGCAGTCCCGGCCGGCATCGACGGCCCCGCCGCCGGGTGAGACACCCGAGCAGGAGCTCGTGCGACTTCGCTCGCGGGTGCGTGAGCTGGAGGACTCCGAGCGCAAGCTGAGCACCGAGCGGGAGATCTTGCGCGCGGCGGCGAAGTATTTCGCCGGGGAGACGAACTGGTGAGCCGCTTCCAGTTCGTCGCCGACCACCAGTCCACCTTCGAGGTGAAGCGGTTGTGCCAGGTCGTTCAGGTCGCACGGTCCTCGTTCTACAAATGGCTGTCCGCAGCCCCGGCCCGCGCGGCACGCCAGACGGCCGATGCGGCCCTGGCCGCGCGGATCGCCGCGGTGCACGCCACCGACAGTGCGTGCGGGGCGCCGCGGATCACCGCCGAGCTCAACGACGGCGCCGGCGAGCAGGAGCGTGTCAACCACAAGCGCGTCGCCCGGGTGATGCGCGCCCATCACATCGCCGGGATCCGGCTGCGCCGACGGGTGCGCACCACCGTGCCCGACCCGGACGGCCAGCTGGTCCCGGACCTGCTCGAGCGTGACTTCACGGCCCACGCACCGAACACGAAGTACGTCGGGGACATCACCTACCTGCCCTGCGGGGCCGGGCAGTTCCTCTACCTGGCCACCGTGATCGACTGCTACTCCCGGCGCCTGGTCGGCTGGTCGATCGCCGACCACATGCGCACCGACCTGGTCGCCGACGCCCTGCGCGCAGCCGCCCGAGAACGCGGGTCGCTGGCCGGGGCGATCTTTCACAGCGACCACGGCGGTCAGTACGTCGCCAAGGACTACACCGCGCTCTGCGAGCGGCTGGGCGTGACCCGCTCCATGGGCGCCGTGGGGACCTCTGCGGACAACGCAATGGCCGAGTCCTTCAACGCCTCCCTCAAGCGCGAGACCCTCGCCGGCTCCCACGGGTGGCCCGACGCGACCACCGCACGTCGGGTCGTGTTCGCGTGGATCACCCGCTACAACACCCGCCGCCGCCACTCCTACTGCGACTACCTCAGCCCCATCACCTACGAGAACACCCACTACGCGGCTACGCTGGCCACCGCCGCGTGAAACCCACCGCGTGTCCACCACCGGGGTCAAGCCCCGTAGACCCGGCACGCTGTGGCGTGGTGGTGAACGCCGCGTAGGGTGGCCTATTCCACGTTATTCCACGGCGCGGGGTGTGCCGAGGTCACGATCACCAGGATGCTCGATTCCAGGAGCGCGGGCGTTCAGTGAATCCAGCGCATGTCAGCCGCGCTACTGGGCCGAGAGTCAGCGCCTCTGGCCCGAGGCCCACGCACTGATATCTGCTCCGCGTCGGCGGCCCCCTGCCCCCTGTCGGTCGTACGGCGATAGCAGCCCAGCCGCGCCTTCCGGTCAGGAGTCTGCGCCGCCACCGGCCGTGAGGGCGTCAACTCCCGGGACGTACTCCCAGTGCCACGGTTCATAGGATCCGCCGCCGCCGCGATGGGCCCAGGCCGGATTCGCCCATCCATATGCCCGGCCCACGTCGTGGAGCCACACGCCTCGGGTGCCCGCGTAGGCGGCAGGGCACAGGTCGACGGCGAGCCCCCAGCCGTGGTTGCTCTGACCTGCGCCCGCCGCGATTGCGCCCTTGGCAGCGCGAAGCGCGAGTTGTTGTTCAAACGTTCGGTATCCGGAGCTCAAGCAGATGTCGGTACCGAACCGTGCGAAGTAGGCGCCGTTGAGTGCGATCAGGGTGACTGCGGCGTCAGCGCGGGCCTTGTATGGGGCATGCAGAGGTCGCACAGCTCGGACGGTGGGAGCCGACCATTGGTGCCCTTGCCGGTCGCTATCCCGTCGCAGCCGGGAATCGCGCTTCGCTCGACGCCGCGCGACGCTCGTTCGACCGCTGATGGTCCGGGGCTCGGAGCGGCGAGCGAGGACGGTGGAGTGAATGCGAGTTGGACCGAGAGGGCGTCAACGGTGCTGATTGTTGCGCGGGCCTGCGGCTGAGCCGCCGCCGGAGCAGTGCCAACCCGGTAGGCGGTGCCGGAGATCGAGATCACCAGGGCCAGCAGCAGGACCGTGCGCGCGGAGCCCCGCCCCAAGCGGCCAAGGCCGCGGCCCGCTCGCTGAGGGCCGGTCCTGTCTCGCATTCCCGAGTGGTCAGGGTCAACGCCTGACGAGCGCTGTGCGTGACCACCCGGCGACCGCGACGCCTCGCGCAGGGAGCGTCGCGTAAGGGTTGCCTCACCGGGCTCGACCGGGCATGTTCGATGTGGACCATCCGGGGAGGAGGGCTGCGATTCGATGACTCTGCTCCGTCCTGTCGGCCTTGTCGTGCAGCGACTGAACGGCGAGCAACGGCATCGCCTCGACGCGGTGTCGACCGCCATCGTGAATCGTCCTGCGTGACCTCCTATCAAGGATCGGCATCGACGAATCGCTTCCGATCAACTTGCGATGAAGGTTCGATCAAGAAGGCGGCGGACCAGGGGATGCGCACCTGTAAACACGTCGAGGAGCGGCTTGCGACGGTGGGCCGCACCTTCTCGACCCGTCCGCCTCAGCTGGCGGCGTTGGCTGCCAGGAGGAGGATCTCGAAGCGGCTGCCGTGGCCGGGTCCGGCGCTGGTGGCAGTGATGGTTCCGCCGTGGGCTTCGACGAGCGCCTTGGTGATCGCGAGCCCGATGCCCGAGCCGCCGTGGGTGCGGTCGCGGGCGGTGTCGACCCGGTAGAAGCGTTCGAAGAGGTGGGGAAGGTGCTGGGGGTCGATGCCCTCCCCGGTGTCCTCGACGACGATCCGCACCGCCCCGGGGTCGACGGATCGGGCGCTGACAGTCACGACCCCTCCGGGGGGTGTGTGTCGCAGTGCGTTGTCGAGGAGGTTGCCGAGCACCTGTCCCATGCGGTCGCGGTCTACGTCGAGCGGCGACAGGTCGGGGTCGACACTGTTGGTGAGCTCCACGCCGCGTGCCGCGAACCGGTCGCCGGCGGACAGGGTGGCCGCTGCGACGATCTCCTGCGGGGTGACGAGCGCGCGCTGCAGCACGAGCTCGCCGCTCTCGGCCTGAGTGACGGCGGCGAGATCGTGGGCGAGCAGGGTCAGGCGAGAGGCTTGCGCGCGCAGGACCGCGACCGTCGCCGGAGTCAGCGACTCGACACCGTCTTCCAGTCCCTCCAGGTAGGCCGTGAGGGTCGCCACCGGGGTGCGGAGCTCGTGGGCGACGTCGGCGAGCAGGCGCTGCCGGAGCGCCTCGGAGTCGTGGAGGCGCGCCGACATGGCATTGAACGCATCGGCGAGCTCGTCGAACTCGACCCCCAGGTGGGGGTTGGTGACGTGGGCGTCGAACCGCCCACCGGCCACCCGCGCGGCGGCGGTCGACAAGGCCGCCAGGGACCTGCCGATGCGCCGGGTCAGGAACAGGCTGACGGCGAGCGCGGCCAGGACCGCCGCCGCGAGGGCCACGGTCAGCGAGAGGGCGCTGGCCGACCGGAACGCCTCCTCGGCGTGCAGCACCGCGACCGGGTCGTGGCTCGCACCGGCTTGGAGCATGTGGCTGTGGAACGTCGCAGGTCCGATCGCCCCGGCAACCAGCCAGGCGGTGACGCCGGCGGTGACCACCACGAGCGCGATGGCTGCCAGGAGCCGGGAGGCCAGCCCGGACCGGCCTCGTCGCGGGTCCGGGGCGACCATCAGCCCTGACCCATGCGGTAACCCACCCCGCGCACGGTCCGCACGAAGCGCTGCTCTTCGGCGGTGTCCCCGAGCTTGCGCCGGACGTGCAGGACGTGGACGTCGACGAGGTGCTCGTCGCCGACCCAGTGGTCACCCCAGACCGCCTCGATCAGCGCGCGTCGACTGAAGGCCATGTGAGGTCGGCTCGCGAGGGCTGCAAGGACGTCGAACTCGGTGCGGGTCAGGTCAGCGAGGGTCCCGTCGACGTGCACCTCGCGAGCAACGGTGTCGATAGAGACAGATCCGATCACGAGCGGTGGTGCGGGCGGCGCGCTCTCGGGGCCTGGGGTACCTGCCGTCGACCGTCGGGGCCGGCGCAGCATCACGCCGACGCGCGCCGTCAGCTCACGCGGGCTGAACGGCTTGGTCACGTAGTCGTCGGCACCCACCGCGAGCCCGATGAGGGTGTCGACCTCGTCCGCGCGTGCCGTGAGCATCACCACGTAGCAGTCGGAGAAGGTCCGCAGCTCGCGGCAGACCTCGACGCCGTCCATGCCCGGCAGGCCGAGGTCCAGGACGACGACGTCCGGGTCGACCGACCTGGCCAGCTCCAGGGCATCGAGACCGTCGAACGCCACGTGCACCTCGAACCCGTCACGTTCCAGGTAGCCGGCCACCAACCGGGCCAGCGGCTCCTCGTCGTCGACGACGAGAGCGCGATGGGCAGCGGGCCCCGCGGCGGGCGCCGGCGTCATGGGGCCCATTGTGCCGACCCGTGCGGTCGAATACTGGCGTTGACTCGCACGTCAGGGAGACAGGTCACTGTTGAGTCCATTCTCGGCAATGCCACTTCGGATGAACGTCGTGCGCTCGGTGCGTCGCGATGGCCTCACGCGTGGGGAACAGGCGAGTCGGCGGTCTGGGCGTCCAGGGTGGACCAGGCCGCAAAGCGTCGCAGGCGCAGGGAGTTGGACACGACAAAGACACTGGAGAAGGCCATGGCGGCGCCAGCAAGCAGCGGATTGAGTCGACCCGAGGCCGCCAGGGGAAGTGCAGCGACGTTGTAGGCGAGCGCCCAGAACAGGTTGCCCTTGATGGTGGCGAGGGTGCGTCGAGCCAGACGGATGGCGTCCGCAGCTGTCCGTAGGTCTCCACGCACCAGGGTCAGATCGGATGCCTCGATGGCGGCATCGGTTCCGGTTCCCATCGACAGGCCGAGGTCTGCCTGAGCCAATGCGGCGGCGTCGTTGACCCCGTCGCCCACCATGGCGACGACGCGTCCCTCTCCCTGCAGCCGTGTGATGACAGCCACCTTGTCCTCGGGGAGGACTTCCGCGAAGACGTCGTCGATCCCCAGCTGGCCGGCCACGGCGCGGGCCGCGCGATCGTTGTCCCCGGTCAGAAGCACAGGCTTGAGCCCCAGGGCTCTGAGCTGTGCGATCGCCTCGGCGGACGTGGGCTTGATGGTGTCCGCAACGACAAGCACTGCGCGCGCCGCGCCATCCCAGCCGGTCAGCACCGCTGTGCGCCCGGCCTGCTCGGCCTCGTCCAGCGCAGCGACGAGCTCGACTGGCACCGGAGAACCCTGACTGATGAGCCACGTGGCTCGGCCGGCGAGTACCTCGCGTCCGCCGATGGATCCGCGCACTCCCTGGCCGGGTGTCGACAGGAATCCCTCCACGGCAGGGACAGCAATCCCTGCCTCCCGCGCTGCCGCGACGATCGCAGCGGCAATGGGGTGCTCAGATGCATCTTCAAGTGCTGCCGCGAGCTGGAGTGCCTCGGTGGCGTCGACACCGGTCGCGGGCACGACGTGCACGAGCGACATCTTCCCCGTCGTCACCGTTCCCGTCTTGTCCAGAACGATCGTGTCGACCTTGCGGGTGGACTCGAGCACCTCTGGGCCCTTGATCAAGATCCCGAGCTGGGCTCCGCGACCCGTGCCGACGAGAAGTGCGGTAGGTGTCGCGAGTCCCAGCGCGCATGGGCACGCGATGATCAGGACTGCCACGGCTGCGGTGAACGCAATTGCTGGTTCACCGCTTCGACCGAGCCAGAACCCGAGCGTGACGACTGCGAGGCCGATCACGATCGGCACGAAGACTGCTGACAGGCGATCTGCCAGACGCTGGACTGCCGCCTTGCCGGACTGGGCATCCACGACGAGTCGCGCGATCTGGGCCAGCTGGGTGTCCGCTCCGACACGAGTCGCCCGGACAACCAAGCGTCCGCCGGCGTTCACGGTTGCCCCGGTCACTGTGTCGCCGGGTGCGACCTCGACCGGTACCGATTCTCCCGTCAAGAGAGCGGCATCGATGGCAGAAGTGCCTTCGACGACAACGCCGTCCGTCGCGACCTTCTCGCCGGGTCGAACGACGAATCGGTCGCCGACGCCGAGCTCTTCGATCGGGATGCGGTGCTCAGTGTCGCCGTCAGGAGTCGCGCGAAGCACCGCGACGTCCTTGGCGCCCATCTCGAGGAGCGTATGAAGGGCCGCACCGGACCGACGCTTGGCGTGGGCCTCGAAATACCTGCCCAGCAGGATGAACACGGTCAGTCCAGCAGCGATCTCGAGGTAGATCTCACTGGTCCCCGACCCGGCTTGGGGGATGAGCGTGAAGCCCATCCGCATGCTCGGTGTCCCCGCGTCGCCCACGAACAGAGCCCACAGCGACCAGCCGAACGCGGCAGTCACTCCCATCGAGATGAGCGTGTCCATCGTGGCGCTGGCGTGGCGCAAGTTCTTGAGAGCCGCACGATGGAAGGGCAGGGCGCCCCAGACGACGACAGGCGCCGTCAACGTGAGAGATAGCCATTGCCAGTTGTCGAACTGAAGCGCGGGCACCATCGCCAGCGCCAAGACCGGTGCGGTCAGCACTGCGGAGATCGTCAGCCGATCACGCAGGGCGTCCACCGCGTCGTGGACGGGCGCGTCCGGTTCGCCCGCAGTGCGCGCTTCTGGAGCGGCCGGAGGAGCTGCGGTATAGCCGACCTCCTCGACGGCGGCGACGAGGTCGGCGATGGTGACGTGATCGGCGTAGCTCACCTTCGCCGATTCCATGGCGAAGTTCACCGTCGCGGAGACGCCGACCACCTTGTTGAGCTTCTTCTCGATCCTAGCGGCGCACGACGCGCAGGTCATCCCACCGATCGTCAGCTCCACGGAGCGGGCGGCGGTCACGGCGGCCGTCTCGATCTCTGCCATCGTGTCGCCTCCTCAAGGCCGCAGTGCGACGCCGAGGACGTACGCAAGCGTGAAGGCGGCAGCGAGGGCAAGGGCATAGAGAACAAGCGTCCCGATCGCGGCGCGCGTCACGCGTGGACGCCGGTCAGCTCGTAGCCGGCGGCGTCGATCGCTGCCCGCACCGTCGCCAGCTCCAACGGTGCCGTCGAGATCACCGTGACGCGTCCTTGTGGCAGGTCGACCGCAACGTCGTCCACAGATCCGAGGGCGCTGACCTCGGTCGTGATGGCGCGCACGCAGTGCTCGCAGGTCATCCCGGCGACGTCGTAGGTCGTGGCAGTCGTCACAGTTGGACTCCATTTCGGTCGGCTGGCGCGGGCGGTCTCGCGGTGCATCGCCACGGATCCTCGCGCCGCCTTTCGACGGTAGGCCCGCCGGGACGCACCGCCGGCGATGTGGAGCGCTTAGGCGAGGATCTTCAGCAACTCTTCATCGTTCGTGGGTCAGTTGTTGATGGCGGGCCCGGACCGTGGGTGTCAGGTGCCGCTGGGTACCGGTTGCGACGGTGGGGAGACGGCTGTGAGCCTGTGGTGCGCGCAGACGGGCGTGGGTGGCTGGATCGCGATGGTCGCCCTCTGGGTCCTCGTGGTGGGTCTGGTGGTGTGGGGGGTCGCTCATCTCTTCCCAGCGCGAGCGGACGACGATTCATTCACTGTGCTCGACGCCCGCCTCGCGGCCGGGACGATCGACCTGGCGACCTACGAGCGGATCCGGTCCGAGCTGGACCGTCCCGCCCGCACGTCGATCTAAGTCCGACAGTCCCGGTCCGAGTCCGAGTGCGTCCTCGTGCGACGTGCGCCGTGCGATCCGCGCTGGGTGCCACAGGAAGTCTTCATCGGATCTTGATCGAACGTCGATCGGTTGAGCAGGGGTGCGGGTCGAAGGTGGGGTGTCCGACCGACGCGCGCAGGAGGCTCTCGTGGTGGTTCAGCTCGACACGTCACCGATCCCGGTGACCGTGGTCCACGCCGAGGCGTGCCACTTCTGCGACGAGGCCGAGCGTGAGCTCGCCGGGTTGGCCGAGCAGTTCGCGCTCGCGGTGCGGGTGGTCCCGCTCGACTCCGCGGAGGGTCGCAGCCTGGTGGATCTGCACCGTCCTGCCATGAACCCACTGGTGCTGGTCGACGGGGTGTACTTCAGCTCGGGCCGCCTGCCGCGCAAGAAGTTCATGCGGCTGCTCGCCGCTCGCACGTCCGTGGCGGCGCTCGACGCAGTCACGGGCGCCGCGCCGGTGGGGCACTGAGTCGTGGGAGCCGACCTGCTCACGACCGGCAGCATCATCGCGGCGTTCTTCGCCGGTGGGGTGGCGCTGTTCGCACCCTGCTGCATCGTGTTCCTCGCGCCGAGCTACCTGGCCGGTGCCGTCAAGAACCGGCTGTGGCGACTGCTGCCGCTGACGTTCATCTTCGCCGCCGGCCTGGCGCTCGTCCTGGTCCCGCTGACCATGGGGATGAGCCTGCTCGCGGGGGCGATCGCCCGCTACCACGCGCCGTTGTACTACGCGGGCGGGACCTTGATGATCGTCCTCGCGCTCCTGGCGCTGTCGGGGAAGATGTGGTCGTTGCCCAGCGTCATGCGCACGCCCGACACGACGCGGGGGGACTCGGCGAGCTTCTTCGCCCTCGGGGTCTTCTCGGGGATCGCGTCCAGCTGCTGCGCCCCCGTCCTGGTCGGGGTGATGACGTTGTCCGCGCTGTCCGGGTCGGCGATCGGCGGCCTCGCGCTCGGGCTGGCGTTCGTGTTCGGCATGGTCTTCCCGCTGTTCGTCATGGCCCTGCTGTGGGACCGGGCGCGGCTGGGGGAGCGCAAGCTGTTCCGGGCGAAGCTGGTCCGCATCCGCCTGGGCGCCAGGCTCCTGGTGACGAACACGCTCAACGTGGGGGTCGCGGTCGCGTTCGTCGTCATGGGCGGCTTCATCATCGCGCTGGCCGGCAGTGCCGACATGACCGGCGGGACCGCCTTCCAGGCCTCCGCGGGCCAGGCCCTGGCCGACGTCTTCCTGCGGATCCAACGGTGGACCGAGCCGGTGCTGGGACTCGCCCTGCTGGCCCTCGCGGCCGTGTTCGTCTGGGCCACGCTGGTCGGCCGGCACCGACGCCCCGTCCGGCCGACGGGTGATGTGCCCACAGATGGCGACGACGCCCCGTCGTGCCACGACACCTCGACAAGCCAAGGGAGTGGTCGATGACCTCCGGGACCGCCAGCAGACGCGAGCACGAGCGCCAGGCCGCGCTGGATGCGGCCAAGAAGCAGCAGGGGGCCGCGGCCGCGCGGCGTCGACGGCTGGCGATCATCGCCTGGACGACGGGACTGCTCGTGGTGGTCGGCCTCGTCGTGGCCGGGCTGGTGTCCGCGCGACCGACGCAGTCCTCCGAGGCGCGCACGGCACCCGAGTTCACCCTCCCGGCGACCGACGGCACGAGCATCTCGCTGGCGTCCCTGCGCGGTACGCCCGTGCTCCTGTACTTCAGCGAGGGGGCCGGCTGCGACGCCTGCCTGGTGCAGATGGCCAAGATCGAGAGCGACCCGGCCTTCACCGCGACCGGCATCAAGGTCCTGCCCATCGTCATGAACACCGCCGCGCAGATCACCCCCGACATGACCCGGCTCGGGGTCACGACCCCGTTCCTTCTCGACGACGGCACCACGTCCAAGGCCTACGACACCCTCGGCAAGGGCATGCACGAGGGCCTGCCCGGCCACGGCTTCGTCCTCATCGACGCCCAGGGCGTCCAGAAGTGGTCCGCCGACTACCCCTCCATGTGGATCGCACCCGCCGACCTGCTCACCGAGGTCAAGGCGCGACTCTGAGCTGTCCAGCGCACCATTCCCCAACAATCGGAGACCCTCATGGATGACTGCTGCAACAATCGCACGGACGACGCGACGTGCTGCTCGAGTGGCACGGTGAAGCTCGAATCGACCCACGCATGTGCCTGCGGACATGACAATACAGAAGCTGCGGTTGCAGAAGTCCGCAATTAGCGACACCTCGCAGTCTGCGACCCGCGCCGCCCGGCTGAAGCTGGGCGGCGCAGCTGTGTGCCGCGTGCCTATCGGCTCGCGTCGGCATGCCTGGACGGCCCAGCACGATGACGGCCTGCATGCTTTCCAGAATTCCGTCGGCCGTTGCTCATGCATACGATCCCGACCATCATCAGTGAGCAGACCAGTACGGCGGCGGGCGGGAGCGACAGAAGCCTGCTGAAGACGGGCTGCGCCTGTCTCACGGAGTGTCCGGATGCCTCGTAGGGCGCCTCCGCATCTCCATCGATGCGCGAGGCGCCGTCGCGACGCCCGAGAGTCACGCGGCTGTCCCAGACGTCAGACAACGTCGCAGTGCTGAAGGCGATACCCGTGGTCACGCTCGCAACGGCCGTGGTCGACCAAGCGCGTCGACCTGCTCAGCGGACAGCACACGCCAGGCGGCCTGGCTCTCCACAGCTCTGGAGGTCGACGGCCTGGCCCGGCGGGTGACCATCGCCGGGAGCTGCTGTCAGCGCGGTGGGCTTGATCCACCGCCGGCGCACCAGCGGCCACCGGCGAGCGCGTCGCTGCCGACCTCTTCGCAGACCTGCCCAGTTGGCCCATCCCCGAGTCGCTCGCCTCGGACGAACCCTACGAGCCTGGCGGGCCCAGGTCCTGGCCTACGTCGACTCCGGCGGCGTGACCAACGACGGGACCGAGGCCACCAACCTGATCGCCGAGACGCCTGACTCGCCCGCCTGCCCGTGGTCTCCGTACCTCGGACCACACCTGCAGCCGCCCCGGAAGGCCATGCGCAGACCCGAGGGGCCAGTCATCCGCGGGAGGCTGACGAGCTCTCGGTGATCAGGGGCTCAGTGCCCGCCGCGACTGTCGTCCGAGCGCCGATCGAGCGGTTCGTGCGGGCGATCAGTAGAGCGCCGGCCGCGATCGAGACGATCGACCACAGCTGAGGCTGGGTCAAGCCGAAGAGCGCAGGTTCATTGATGCGCAGCATCTCGACAAGGAACCGTGAGATCCCGCTGAGGATCAGGTAGGCGCCGAAGATGGTCGGAGGGTTCCACCGTCGGGCAAGCGCCCACAGCACGGCGGCGATCACGAGCGACGCCAAGGCCTCGTACAGGGGAGTGGGGTGAACGGGGACGGTCGTGGGGACAACTCCGCTGGAGAACGTCATGGCCCAGGGCAGCGAGGTCGGCTTGCCGTAGGTGCCGTCGCCGGAGAGCAGGCAGCCGATGCGCCCGATGCCGTAGGCAAGAGTCAGCGGAATGGCCGTGGCGCCGGCGACAACTCCGAGCGGAAGATGGTGGCGTCGGATGATGACGAGAGCGGCGATGACACCGCCGATGAGGCCGCCATACCAGGTGAATCCCATCCCACCAAAATGATGCAGGCTGAGGGTGTCGATGTGCTCGAGGAGGTAGTAGATCTTCGCGCCCACAAAGCCCCACACGGTGGCCCACAGCACGAGCGAGTGGGCCGAGTCACGGCGGAGTCCGACTCGCTCGAAAGCGCGGCCGAGCAGGTACGCCGCGACAAGCGCGGCAATAGCCTTGCTTGCGCCGTAGGACGAGAAGTCAAGGCCAAAGATCGAGAACAGCACCGGACGCACAAGGTCTCCGATCATCGGGGGTATACGGCGGGGTCTGATGCGGTCGCACAGGTCCGAACCCGCTACATCGTCGCCGGGTGAAATGAAGGTTCGTCCACAGGATCGATGGTTCTTCAATGAAGATGCAGCGGTAGCCAGCGCACGGCTCCGACACCGAGGCCGCTAGGCGTCGTCGAATGAGTCGACCAGCCGCTGTGGAAACGCCTGAGCGTCTCCACGCAGGCGTCGCCGACGTCACGAGCCAGAGCGGCTAGTGGTGGTGGCCCTGGGCGCGATCGCTCGTCGCGGGGGCGTCGATGATCCCGGTGTCTCCCGGGACAGCCTGCCGCGCGCCGAGATCTGTCTCGCTACCCCTTGCGCCACCGTGACCTGCATGACCGTCATGTCCGGCGTTGTCCTCGCTGCCACCGTGCCCACCGTGCCCGCCAAACATCATGCCGACCATCATCAGCGGGCATGCGAGAGCCAGGGCGTAGCTGAAGGCTTCGCCGGCCGGCTTGCCGAGCAGGAGGAGGACAACGAAGGCCCCGCCCGCTATCAGTGCCATCCCCTTGAGGTGGCCCGCGCCGCTGTGCTTCATGATCTACCCGTCCCGTGATGTGTCGACGACGACCGCGGCAACGTCCACCCGACGGGGCTATGCGCCCCAAGTCGGCCGCGGCCGCGCACCGGAGATTCCTCCGGTTACCGGTCATGCAACTGCACGGACATATACGTCCTGCTCAGCGTCGATGGAGATTCGCTGAAGGTTCGCTCCCAGGCATGAGCTCGGGACCAGAGCGTGCGATGTCCCCCCGGACCGAGGTCAGCGGGCCGCCGTCGATGCGGACCCATGGCATGTGGTGTCAGTTGTCGAGCGCATGCGGTTCGAGCGTGGCTGTCCTACCGCCGTCGATCCCGAGCTTGCGCTGAGCATGTGAGCCCCATCAGGAAAACCGGGCGCCGACCGGCGTCGGGAAGGAGTCGCCGGCGACGGGCTGTGGCGCGCGGGCCGGGCGTTCAGCCGCTCGATCCGTGAGTGAACCGGAGGGCGCGCCGATCCTTGATCGGATCTTCATGGTTGCTGCCTCGAAACGCCACATCCCCGGGAGTAGATTGGACATACCCCCCGGGGGTACCCGGGGGGCGTGTGGAGAGGTGGGCACGTGACTGTCGCGACATTCGTCGTCGAGGGGCTGACCTGTGGGTCGTGCCTGGCCGAGGTGCTTGAGGAGCTGCGCGCGCTGGACGGCGTGACAGGCGTCGCCGTCGACCTCGTCAAGGGCGGGCTATCGCCCGTGACCCTGACGAGCATCACGGTCCTCGGTGCGGTCGAGGTTCGAGCGGCGGTCAGGCGTGCCGGGTTCGTGGTGGCGGGGCCGGATCGGTGGGCGCTGAGCTGCACCCATGAACCACCCCCCCAGCGCTGCTCCCCGACCTGGGCCAGTCCGCGCGTATCAACATGACTGTGGAGGCGTGATCTGATGAGCGGCAGCGAGATCGTCATCGTTGTGGCGGCTGTGGTCCTGACGGGCGGACTGGGCTGGTTCTTCTTCGGCCCCAAGAAGGCGCGCGTGGCCCAGGTCGACCAAGGAGTCCAGGTCGTCAAGATCAAGGTCCAGGGTGGCTACAGCCCGGACGTGATCCAGGTCGTGCGCGGTGTACCGGTACGGATGGAGTTCGACCGTCAGGAGTCGGGCGACTGCACGTCCCGGGTGGTCATGCCCGACTTCCGGGTCAACCAGCTGCTGCCGGCCTACGCGACCACGGCGGTGGACCTGGTGCCTGATCGGGTGGGCTCCTTCGAGTTCGCGTGCGGCATGAACATGGTTCGAGGGCGTCTGCAGGTCGTCGATGGCGTCGCGCCAGCCGAGGCCCACGTCGTCCCTGCGGGCAGCAGTGTGAGGTCGCTACCCGCTGGCGACGATGTCGAGACCACCGTGACCGTTGCTGTGCCGCGCCGGCCGAGCTCTCTCGCCGAGCCGCAGGACGACGAGGCGGCCGAGCGCAATGCCGAGATCGCCGACCTGCGGCGCCGGGTCGTGTGGGGCGCGGTCCTGACCGCGCCGTCCTGGTCGCCGTCATGGCCGTGTCGCTGTTCGGGGCCGACTGGGTGCCGTCGGTCCTGATGAACCGTTGGGTCCAGCTCGCCCTGATCGCTCCGGTGATGTTCTACACGGGCTGGCCGATCCACCGCACCGGGTGGCAGGCCATGTCGCATCGCACCGCTGACATGAACTCCCTGATCACGCTGGGCACCATTGCCGCGTTCGGGTACTCCGTGGTGGTGACTGCCCTTCCCGGTGTGCTGCCCGTCGAGACCCGCGAGGTGTACTACGAGGCCGTCGGCGTGATCATCACCCTGATCCTGCTCGGTCGCCTGTTCGAGACGAAAGCCAAGGCCGGGACCGGCGAAGCGATCCGGACCTTGATCGGCCTGGCGCCGCGGACTGCGCGCGTCGTGCGATCCGGCACCGAGGTGGACATCGGGATCGACGAGGTCGTGGTCGGGGACGTCGTGGTCGTGCGGCCGGGGGAGAAGCTCCCGGTCGACGGCGAGATCCTCGAGGGCCGCTCAGCCGTAGACGAGTCCATGGTGACCGGTGAGTCGATCCCGGTGACGAAGTCGGCCGGCGACGTGGTCATCGGCGCGACCATCAACCAGACGGGCACGTTCCGCTACGTGGCGACCAAGGTGGGCTCGGACACGCTGCTGGCTCAGATCATCGACCTGGTGCGTCAGGCGCAGGGCTCGAAGGCACCGATTCAGCGCCTCGCCGACAAGGCATCGGGCTACTTCGTCCCTGCGGTCATGGGCATCGCGATCTGGACGTTCGTGGTCTGGGCGTTGGTCGGCCCCCCGCCTGCCCTCGTCTTCGCGCTGGTCGCGGCAGTCTCGGTCCTGATCATCGCGTGCCCGTGTGCGTTGGGGCTTGCCACGCCGCTGTCGATCACCGTGGGTACCGGGAAGGGGGCGACGGCGGGCATCTTGATCCGCTCCGCGGAGGCGCTCGAGACGGCGCACAAGCTCAACACGGTCGTGGTGGACAAGACCGGCACGATCACCCAGGGACGCCCGGTCCTGACCGACGTCCTGCCCGCCCCCGGCTTTGCGGCGGACGACGTGTTGCAGCTGGTCGCCTCGGTCGAGCGCTTCTCCGCGCACCCCCTGGCCGCGGCGATCGTCGCCGGTGCCCAGGAGCGCGGTCTGCCGCTGGACGACGTGTCCGAGTTCGACTCCGTCACCGGCCAGGGCGTAGGTGCACGACTGCGCGGCCACCATGTCCTGGTGGGCAACGCACGGCTCCTGATGGGGTCAGGGATCGACACCGCGATCCTGCTGCCGGACCAGGTCCGTCTGGCCGCCTACGGCAAGACCCCGATGCTGGTGGCGATCGACGACCGTCCGGCCGGCGTGATCGCCGTGGCCGACACCGTCAAGGACGGCGCGGCAGCCGCCGTGGTTGCGCTCCAGCTTCGTGGTGTTCACGTCGTGATGATGACCGGAGACAACCGCACCACCGCGGCCGCGATTGCCCGGCAGGTCGGTATTCGCCGGGTCGTCGCCGAGGTCATGCCCGAGCACAAGGCGCGTGAGGTCGAGCACCTGCAGGCTGAGGGGCGCGTCGTGGCCATGGTGGGTGACGGAATCAACGATGCACCTGCGTTGGCACAGGCTGATGTCGGGTTCGCCATCGGCACCGGCACCGACGTGGCCATCGAGTCCTCGGACATCACGCTGATCTCCGGCGCGTTGTCGGGGTTGGTCACGGCGCTTGACCTGTCCAGGGCCACCATGACCAACATCCGCCAGAACCTCGTCTTCGCCTTCGTCTACAACGGGCTGGGCATCCCCATCGCCGCGGGCGCGCTGTATCCCGCCTTCGGCCTGAGGTTGAGCCCGATGATCGCCGCGGCCGCGATGGCACTGTCGTCCCTGTCCGTCGTGACCAACGCCAACAGGCTGCGCCGGTTCACCCCGCCCGCCATCACTGCGGACGTCACAGTCTCGGTCACCGAACCGGTGGTCGAAATCGGAACAGATGATCAATCGGAGGAAACCATGTCCGCTCACACCACCCTCACCGATCCCGTCTGCGGGATGAGCGTCGAACCTGCCCACGCCGCCGCCAGCGTCGAGCACCAGGGCACCACCTACTACTTCTGCTCCCGCGGCTGCCACGCGGACTTCACCGCCGACCCTGGGAAGTACCTGGCGAGTGGTGAGCACACCCACACCCACTAGGTCGCCGCGCTGACCGCCGGCCCGGCCATCACCCACCATCACGCGACAGGAGAAGGAGATGGCCGGGTACAGCGCGACCAAGGGCGCACACCTCAACCGACTGCACCGCATCGAGGGTCAGGTCAGAGGGATCGCACGGATGGTCGAGGACGACCAGTACTGCATTGACGTCCTCACCCAGATCGCAGCGGCCTCCAGGGCCCTGCAGTCCGTGGCCCTGGAGCTGCTCGCTGACCACATGAACCACTGCTTTGCCGCTGACGGCGAGCTCGACCAAGCAGCGCGAGACGCCAAGCTCAAGGAAGCCACCGACGCGATCACACGACTTGTCCGCAGCTGAGCTCGGACGGGATCCTGGACTCGCACGGCAGTGTCGAGTTGGTGACCTGTAGTCGCCGATCGGCCGGAAGGTGCTCGGGTTCAAAGTGGCCGCGCCGTTCGGTCTGCGCGACGACGTGTTCGCGCTGGTGTTGTCGCTGCCGGTGACCTTCTACTCGGCGTGGATCTTCTTCGAGGGTGCCTACCGGGCGCTGCGCGCACGGACGCTCGACATGATGGTGCTCGTCGCCGTCGCTGTCGCCGTCGCCGTCGGCGTGGGCGCCGGGTGGGTCTACAGCCTGGGCGTGACGCTCACGGGCGGTGGCGAGGTCTTCTACGAGGCGGCGACAGTGCTGACCGCATTCGTGCTGCTCGGGCACTGGTTCGAGATGCGCGCCCGCGGTGGGGCCAACGACGCGGTGCGGACGTTGCTCGAGCTCGCCCCGCCGACGGCCCTCGTCCTGCACGGCGACGAGCCCGTCGAGGTCCCGACGGCTGACGTGCAGGTGGGGGACCTCCTGCTGGCGCGGCCTGGTGCGAAGATTCCGGTTCCGTCAAATGTCGAACGGTGGTGTCCGGCTCTGCCGCAGGCAATCCTCACGGCGCGTGATGCGAGACGTGGTCGACCGGAGAGACGTCCGGGCCGGATCCTGCAGGCGAGCTGATGAGGGGGCCGATGAGGAAGGCGGAGATCAGGAACATCGCCGTGAAGACGCCCAGGGCGATCGCCGGGGCCCACCAGTTGGAGAATCTTCGTCTGAGCTTGATGAGCATCGGCACGGACGCGAGGAGACCCAGGGCGCCGAACAGCGCCGTGCCTCCAGCACCGGCGACCAGTGCGGTGCCGATGAGCGGTCCGATGTGGTGCAGGACGTGAGGGGCCAGCCCGACGACACCGCCGACGGCTCCTGTGAAGAAGGTCCATGCCGTGCGGCGCCGTGGGGGCTGGTCGCCTTCGGGGTGTCCTTCGTCAGCCAACGAGGCGCCCTGGGCCGGGGGTGTCACCGTGTCGTCTGTTCTCACATTCGATGGTTGCTGCAGGATCGTGCCCATCCGCTTGAGAACGGATGAAGATTCGGCGAAGTAGCTCAGTGCCTGCCGGCATGCTCTTGCGCCGGTCTCGGGCGTGTCGCGACAGCGCCGGTTGGGGCACGGGTGCGCTCGCCCGCGTCGGCGCCGCGCCAGTCGGGGCCGGCTCCGACTCAGGGTCGGAGCCTTCAGCGAATCTTCATGGATGCTTCGTAGGACCTTAGTCCCGGCTGCGTAGGTTTCACGGAGCCGCACAGCGCCAGCCCACGGCCCGTGCTGCGTTCCGATGCGTTCCTTCCGTTCTTTGGAGTCCGACTTGGCCTCGACGTCCCGACCGTCTGTGATCCGCTCGGCCAGGGGGCTCGATCGCCGCCGATTCCTGCAGCTCGGAGCCGCGGGCGTCGTCGTCGTGGGAGCTGGTGCGTTCGCCGGGGTGCGACTCCTCGGTGCGTCGAGACCTGTCGGCCCAGCCGACGCGATCGTTGCCGCGACCGAGGCTGCTCGGCACTCGACGGGGAACATCGTTCGGCGTGAGCTTCGGGCTGCTCCGACCACGATCGACCTCGCGGGCAGGACGGTGCAGACGTGGGCCTTCGACGGCACAGTGCCAGGCCCGGAATTGCGGGTGCAGGCTGGGGACGAACTCCGGATCCGTCTGAGCAACGGTCTGCCGGCGCCCACCAGCGTCCACTGGCACGGGATTTCTCTGCGCAACGACATGGACGGCGTCCCGGGGATCACCCAGGACGCGGTCGCGGCCGGCGACACCTTCGACTACACGTTCGTGGCTCCCCACCCAGGGACCTACTGGTTCCACCCCCATGTCGGGGTCCAGCTCGACACCGGACTCCAGGCCCCCCTCATCGTCGAGGATCCCAACGAGCCGGGACGCTACGACGAGGAGGTCGTCCTGGTGCTGGACGACTGGACCGACGGCTGGGGCGACTCCCCGGACCAGATCCTCGCGCGGATGAAGCGAGACGGCATGACGATGTCGGGCTCGTCGATGGCGGGTATGGCGATGGACGGCATGGCGATGGGTGGGTCGGACACGGGCTCGATGTCCATGTCGGACAGCATGCCGTCGGCAGATCGGCCACTCGGTGCGGACACCGGCGACGTCGCCTATCCGGTCCATCTCATCAACGGCAGACCCCCGCAAGATCCCTTCGTCATCAGCGCCTCACCGGGTCGGCGGATCCGGCTGCGGATCATCAACGCCGGCAGCGACACCGCCTACCGGTTCGCCGTCGGAGGTCACCGCCTGACCGTGACCCACACCGATGGCTTCCCCGTGGACCCCCTCGAGGTCGACACGCTGATCCTCGGCATGGGCGAGCGCTACGACGTCGTGATCACGGCCGGCGACGGAGCCTTCCCCATCGTGGCGGTGCCGGAGGGCAAAGCCGCTGCACCAGCAGCGGCCGTCCTGCGAACCGCGTCCGGTCCCACACCGCCCGCAGACGCCCGGCCGGCCGAGCTCGAGGGTCGCCTCCTCGCCTACGCCGACCTCACCCCGACAGCGGCAGCGGCGCTCGAGTCACGGGCACCCGACAGCGAGCTCGAGCTCAACCTGCAGATGGTCGACGGCGGGCGGCAGTGGTTCATCAACGGCGCGCCATTCGGCGACCACGATGCTCTGCAGGTCCGTGCCGACGAGCGCGTCCGGCTGGTCATGACCAACGCCTCCATGATGTTCCACCCCATGCACCTCCACGGGCACACGTTCGCACTCGTGGGCGCGAACGGTCGCCCGGGGATCCGCAAGGACACCATCAACGTGCTGCCGATGGGAACGGTCGCCGTCGACCTGCAGGCCGACAACCCGGGTCAGTGGGCCCTGCACTGCCACAACACCTACCACGCCGAGCTCGGCATGATGACCGTCCTGTCGTACGTCGCATGAGCCCTACAGCGCCGCTCGGGACGACAACGCTCCGCTACAACGACTCGTGCTCGACACAGTCAATGGACGCGATGGTCGTCAGGCCTCCAAGCGTGAGTCATCGATCCAGGCGCGTCGGCCGACTCCGTCGCGACCGAGCTCACGGGGTCTTGATCGGATCTTCATCGGCTCCGGCTCGAGACTTCACACTGGGGGTGGAGTGTGGTCGGTGCCTACGCGTGTGTCGGCGCCGGGCAGGGGCGAAGCGAGTCTCGCCTTGATAGGTCGTCTCGTGTGCGGTCGCTGAGGCGCACCGTCCGAAATCTGAGGAGTCACGTGAGCAAGCGCGCGAAGCAGGCAACTGATCGTGCAGTCCTGGTGAACGCCATGCGCACCGAGCAGAAGCGTCAGGAACGACGCAGGACGGCGCTAGTCACGGCCGTAGTGGTCGTCCTCGTCCTGGTGCTGGGCGGTGTCACGGCGGCCGTGCTCGTCCGGCAGCAGGCACGCAACTCAGAGCTCGCTGCAGCCGCGAGCGCGCCCATCGCGGGCGTGACCGAGTACCCGAACCTGGCGCGCGACCACGTGGTGGGGGCCGTGACCTACCCCCAGACGCCGCCCGTGGGCGGCGACCACGCGGAGACCCTGACGAACTGCGGCGTCTACACGACGCCGGTGAAGAACGAGCAGGCCGTGCACTCCCTCGAGCATGGCGCGGTCTGGGTGACGTACAGCCCCGACCTGCCCGCGGACCAGGTGGCGATCCTTGCCGGCGTCGTCGGCAAGAACTCGTACGGCCTGCTCAGTCCGTTCCCGGGGCTGAGCTCACCGGTGGTGGCGAGCGCGTGGGGCTTGCAGCTGACCATGAGCAGCGCATCCGATCCTCGGCTGCCGGCGTTCGTCGCGAAGTACGCGAATGGCCCCCAGACGCCGGAGCCCGGCGCGGCGTGCTCCGGTGGTGTCGGCGCCAGCTGACGCTGCAGGGCAGCAGTCGGCGTGCTCGTCCGTCAGAGCCATTACGTGGCACCTGGATGGTGCCGGTGTCGACCAGCGCAGGGTCGCCTGCGCCCCGTCCTGTTCGGCTCCGCGCTGGACGTTGCGGCGCACCTGGCGCACAACCTGTTCCACCTGGTGACCGAATTCGGGCCGGTGCACTCCACCCTGGCCGCCCCTGTTCGGCGGCACCCCTAGCCGTGTCGACCGGTCGAGGCGTCCTACCGAATCCGCTCGATTCGTATAGTCTATTGATCCATTGAATACGAGATCGGGTGGTGGCGTGGAGGGCAGGGAGTTCAAGGACGCGGTGTTCGAGCAGTTCGCGCGCGTGGCGTCAGCGTTCGCCAGCCCGAAGCGGCTCGAGGTCGTCGATCTGCTCGCGCAGGGACCGCGCTCGGTGGAGTCGATCGCCGCGCAGACGTCGATGACGGTCGCGAACACGTCTCGCCACCTGCAGGTTCTGCGGAACGCGGGGTTGGTGACCTCCTCGCGTGACGCGCAGCGCGTGGTGTATCGGGTGGCCGACCCCACCGTCCTTGATGCCTACCGGTCGTTGCGGCAGGTCGCCGAGTCGCGTATCGCCGAGGTGCGATACCTCGCGGAGGCCTTCTTCGGCGAGGTCGACGGCGTGGAGCCCCTCGACATCGCCCAGCTGCTCGAGCGCCGCACGCACGGTGACGTCGTCGTGGTCGACGTGCGTCCGCCGGAGGAGTATGCGGCGGGGCACATCGCCGGTGCGTTGAGCATGCCGCTGGCAGACCTCGCCGGACGGATCTCCGAGCTTCCGGAAGGGTCGACGGTCGTCGCGTGCTGCCGTGGTCCGTACTGCGTGCTGTCCGCAGCTGCGGTTCGCCGGCTGCGTGCCGTCGGCGTCCCGGCGCAACGCCTGGACGCCGGTGTCGACGAGTGGCGACGGGCGGGCCAGCCCATCGAGATCGGCGCGGCTTCGTGACCGCGCTGCCGTGTGCCGGTCGCCGACGCCGAGGTTCCCACCCCACAGATTCCACAGTTGCCCACCCCACCACCAGGAGAGACCTGTGAACGTTCTGATGATCATCAATGGTGCGGCCTACGGTGCCGACGTCACCTACAACGCGGTGCGCCTGGCTGCGGCGTTGGCCAAGCGCGATGAGGTGACGGTGCGGGTCTTCCTGATGGGCGACGGCGTCACCGTCGCGATGAAGAACCAGAAGACTCCGGACGGCTACTACAGGCTCGACCGCATGATCTCGATCGTGCCGCGCAACGGCGGGCAGATCCTGTGCTGCGGTACCTGCATGGATGCCCGCGGCATCAGCGAGGACCTGCTGATGGAGCACGCCAGCCGGTCCACGATGGAGGATCTCGCGACCCTGACCCTGGCGGCAGACAAGGTGCTGGTGTTCTGATGGCCGGCGCACCGACTGGGCAGACGATCCTGGTGCTGGGCGGTGGCATCGGCGGGGTTGTCACGGCGAACCGGCTGCGACGCAAGCTGGATCGTCGCCACCGTGTCGTGCTGGTCGATCGTGACCCGACCTTCAGCTTCGCTGCGTCCTACCTGTGGGTCATGACTGGTAAGCGCACCCCACGGCAGGTCACCCGCCCGCTGCAGGGGCTGACGCGGCGCGGCATCGAGGTCGTCATCGGCGACATCGAGTCGATTGAGCCCCGTTCTCGCACCGCCACTGTCGACGGGCGCGAGCTGACGGCGGACCATCTGGTGATTGCACTTGGAGCCGAGCAGGTGCCGCAGATCATTCCTGGCATGGTCGAGGCGGGGGAGACGTTTGCCACGCTGCCAGGCGCGCGCAGGCTCGGGATCGAGCTCGACGCGATCGACCACGGTCGGATCCTGGTGGTGACCGCGGGTCCCGTCTATCGCTGCCCGGCGGCTCCGTACGAGGCTGCCTTCCTCATCGACGCGCATCTGCGCAGCCGCGGCGTCCGGGACCGCGTCGAGGTCGCGGTGCACGCGGCGGAACCGATGCCGATGGGTGTCGCTGGAGCGAACGTCGCCGAAGCGGTCAAGGGTCTCTTGGCAGCCAGGGGGATCTCGTACCGGCCCAACCACCAGATCGCGTCGGCCGACACTGGTCAGGCGGTGTTCTATGACGGCCAGACAGAGGCGTTCGACCTGCTGGCGTACATGCCTCCGATCGCTGCACCGGCCGTGATCGCGCGCTCGGCTCTCGCCGGCCCGGGCGGGTGGATCGAGGTCGATCGCGAGACGCTGTGGACCGGGTATGAGAACGTCTACGCCATCGGAGACAACGTGCAGATGCTCTTGGGCATCGGCAAGCCGCTGCCGCGGGCGGGCATCTTCGCGCACAGCCAGGGCAAAGTGGTTGCCGACGCGATCGTCTCGAGCATCACGGGCAGGCCGTCCACAGCACGGTTCGACGCGCGCGGCGGGTGCTTCATCGAGGTCGGCGACGGACGCGCCGGGTACGGGTCGGGCGACTTCTACGCCGAACCGTCTCCCTCGATCCGGGTCCGCCCGCCGGCCCGCCGGTGGCACCTGGGCAAGGTCGCCTTCGAGCAGGAGGTGATGCGCCGATGGCTGTGACCGCGTGCCCGGGGACGACATGAGCAGCACGCCCGGCGAGCAGGGCGTGCACCAGCTCGACGGCGGAGCCCTCGGGTGCGCACGGCTGCTCTTGCTGTTGCGTGACTTTGCTGCTGGACTCCCGGACGAGGCCGTCATCCACCTGACGACGACGGACCCTGTGGCACCGATCGACCTGCCCGCCTGGTGCCGGCTGACCGGACATACCTACCTCGGAGCCGTGCCGGGTCCAGGCAGGCCGACGTATGCAGTCCAGATCACCGCAACCCCACTTCCCACCCGCACCGACGCACCATGGAAGGTCGTCCGATGACCGCATCGCCCAGCCGGGCGACCACTGCGCCGCAGCTGCCGGAGGGCCTGCGCGGGGGCCCGATCTACCTGGACCACAACGCCACGACCCCGGTGGACCCCCGTGTGGTCGAGGCGATGCTGCCGTACCTGACGACGCATTTCGGCAACCCCTCGAGCGCCCACGGCTACGGCCGGGTGCCGCACGCGGCTCTCGACACGGCACGGGCGCGGATCGCCGCGCTCATCGACGCGCGTGCCGACGAGGTGGTGCCCATGGGCAGCGGGTCCGAGGCAGACGCCACGGCCATCCGGGGCACGGTGGCCGCTGCCCGCCGGTCCGGGGTCACCCGCCCGCACGTCATCACCCAGTCGACGGAGCATCCGGCGGTGCTGTCCGCGTGCGGCTATGCAGAACGCCACCACGGTGCCGAGATCACGGTGATCGGCGTCGATCACGACGGCCTGGTCGACCCGGCCGAGCTCGCGGCCGCGATGCGTCCGGAGACCGTCCTGGTCTCCGTCATGCATGCCAACAACGAGACCGGTGTCATCCAGCCCATCGCCGAGCTCGCACGAGTCGCGCATGATCACGGTGCGATGTTCCACACCGACGCCGCTCAGAGCGTGGGCAAGATCCCCGTCGATGTCGCGCTGCTCGGCGTCGACCTGCTGACGGTCGTCGGGCACAAGATGTACGCGCCCAAGGGCATCGCTGCCCTGTACGTGCGGTCCGGCGTCGACCTCGAGCCTCTCGTCGGTGGCGGCGGGCAGGAGAGCGGCCGACGGGCCGGGACTGAGAACGTCGCCGGCGCCGTCGCGCTCGGCACCGCGGCCGACCTGGCTCGTGCCGAGCTGGCAGCAGGCTCGCCCATCCGTCTTGAGGCGCTGCGAGACCAGCTCGAGCACGAGCTGGAGATGCGCCTCCCGGGTCAGGTCGAGCTGAACGGCGCACGGGCACCGCGACTGCCGCAGACCCTCAATGTCAGCATCCACGGCGTCGAGGGCCACGTCGTCCTCGAGTCGTGCACTGCGGTGGCCGCATCGACCGGGTCAGCGTGCCACTCGGGGGACTACGAGCCGTCCCCGGTGCTCAGCGCGATGGGCATGAGTCGCGAGCGCGGGCTCTCCGCCCTGCGGCTCACGCTGGGCAGGTGGACGACGGAGAGTGACGTGACCGCGTCGGCGGACGCGCTCGCCCGAGCAGTCCAGGAGAACTGAGGCGGCGCGTGATGCCGGCACACCCACGACGCCGAGCACCCGCACGAGCACTACCCCGACGCGCGGCACCGCCACCCGCACTGACTCAGCGCTCACGTAGTTCGGCGAGCGCGTTGACATCGGCACGATGGCGCCCGAGTGCCGCCCGATCTTTGCGGGAACTTCATCGTTCCTCGGGGGCTTCCTCGTATCGAGGCGAGACGCTGGTGGCATACCGAAGTCACGTACACGAGCGAAGGAGACGGACATGATGGGTTGGTATGGAGGCGGCATGGGTGGCGGCGCGTGGATCTTCATGGGGCTGTTCTGGATCATCTTGATCGCAGCGATCATCTGGCTGCTGGTCCGGCTGCTCCCGTCGAGCTCGCACTCGGGTGCGACGACGACACCGCCGCACGAGGTGTCGGGCAAGGACTCGCCGCTGGACATTCTCGACCGTAGGTTCGCCGCCGGTGAGATCGACCTCGCGACCTACCAGGCGCAGCGCGCGGCGCTGATCGCCGCCCGTGGTAGCCGATGATGGCGACGACGGTCAGGCGGGGCTGGCTGATCGCGGCACTGACCGTCGCGGTCGCGGTCTTGCTCGGCTCCGTGCTGGCGGCCTCGGCGTGGGCCGGTGCCTTCGGTCCTGGCGCCGCGGCCACCACCAGGACCCGGCTCGGCGCTGCCGGTTCCGGTTTCCTCTCCGGCACATCTCAGGCAGTTCCGGATCTGCCAGGAGCTGTCGTGAATGTATCCCTGACCAGCATGGGGGGACCCATGATGGGCGGCCCCACGATGGGCGGCCCCATGATGGGCGGCCCCATGATGGGCGGCCGCAACCACATGGGCGGCGGTGTCATGCGGCTGAGCGTTGACCGAATAACCGTGCCCGCGGGGAGCGTGTCCTTCGTGGCCACGAACTTCGGCAACATCGAGCACGAGCTGGTCATCCTCCCGCTGGGTGACAACCAGAGGGCGGGCACGCGCCCGATCGGTGCCGACTCCAAGATAGACGAGGAGGCCAGCCTCGGAGAGGCTTCCGCGAGCGGTGCCGCAGGTGCTGGCGACGGTATCCGGCCGGGTTCCTCAGGTTGGGTCACGCTCACTCTGGCGCCCGGGCGCTATGAACTGGTCTGCAACCTTCCAGGTCACTACGGCGCAGGGATGTCTACCGAGCTGACCGTCTCCTGACGTCGTCGCCCAGTGCTGTTGAGCCAGGTAGGGCAAGGCGAGGGTCCCGGGGAGCGCTGCACTCGCGGCTAGAGATTCGACGATGCGGGAGAGGCTTCGAGCATGGCGACACGTGAGGGGTCCACGTCTGACGCGGGCCCCTCGCCGGTGCCGCGCGTCAGGGCGCTGGTGGTCGATGACGAGCCTGCGTTGGTCCGCGTAGTGGCTGCGTATCTCGAGCGCGAAGGCTTCGACGTCGCCACCGCCGCCGAGGGGAATGAAGCGCTCCGCCTCGCGCGCGAGTTCACGCCGGACGTCGTCGTGCTCGACTGGATGATGCCGGGGATCGACGGGATCGAGGTCTGCCGTCAGCTGCGCACGTTCAGTGACGCGTACGTCATCATGCTCACCGCGCGCACCGAGGAGATCGACACCCTTGTCGGGCTGTCAGTCGGGGCCGACGACTACATGTCCAAACCCTTCTCCGCGCGGGTGCTCGTCGCCAGGATCCGCTCGATGATGCGCCGGCCCCGGACCGCGACCGCCGTCGCAGGGACAGCCGCGCCCGCAGACGCTGAACCGCTGCGCCGATTCGGAGACCTGGCGATCGACCCCGAGGCCCGCGAGGTGTGGCTTGGCGACCAGCTGGTTGCTCTGACGCCCATCGAGTTCGATCTCTTGGAGGCCCTGTCCTCCCGTCCCGGCATGGCGTTCAGTCGAGCCCGACTGATCGAGCGGGTCTGGGGACCGAACTGGTTCGGCGAGGATCGAATCGTGGACATCCACCTCGGACACGTCCGCCACAAGCTGGGCGACGACGTCGCCGCACCTCGGTACGTCCGCACGGTGCGCGGCGTCGGCTACCGGATCGGACTCGGATGAAGACCCCACGTCGCAGGCGCGCCCCCCTCGGCTTCGTGTGGCGCCTCGCGGCGTCCCTCGCGCTCGTCGTGCTCTCTGGCGGCGCGACCCTCCTCGGCGTCGCACTGGTCATCGCGCCTGCGATCTTTCAGTCGCACCTGCGGATGGCCATGGGATCCGGGATCGAACCGGGCGTGCAGACCCACGTCAACGAGGCGTTCGCCAATGCCGTCTTCGTCTCGCTGGGCGTCGCCATGCCGGTCGCCACTCTGACCGCGGCCGTGGTCACGTGGATCGTGGCTCGACGCCTGGCAGGATCTGTGGCCGCCGTCGCGGTGGCAGCCGACCGGATCGCCCGAGGAAACTTGGATGCCCGTGTCGAGGCGCCAGCGATCGGCCCTGAGTTCACCCAGCTCGCCGACTCCTTCAACGCGATGGCCGCCCGCCTGGCCGAGACCGAGACCACGCGCCGTCGCCTGATCGGTGACCTCGCCCACGAGCTGCGCACGCCACTGGCATCGCTCGACGCGACAGTCGAGGCCGTCGTGGACGGCGTCTTGCCCGCCGACGATGCCACGATGGCCACGTTGAGAGAGCAGACGCTACGACTCCAGCACCTCGTGGCCGACATGGGCGCCGTCTCACGAGCCGAAGAACGCCAGCTCGACCTGCACCCCCAACCCGTCGACCTCGCGGCGCTCGCTACAGAAGCAGTAGCAGCGGCCCGCGCCCGCTACACCGCCGCTGGAAGGCGGCTGGACATCAAGGTCGCCGGAAGAGCGCCGATCGTCCTGGTCGACCGCCAACGCCTCGCAGAAACCCTCGCGAACCTGCTCGATAACGCCCTGCGCCACACACCCGCCGGTGGCACGGTGCGCGTGGTCGTCGACGCAGAGCCCACCGGCGCCACGCTGAAGGTCATCGACACGGGCGAAGGCTTCGACCCTTCGAACGCCGAACGGCTCTTCGAGAGGTTCTACCGTGCCGACACGTCCCGAACTCGCACCACGGCGGGCAGCGGCATCGGCCTGACCATCGCGCGTGCGATTGTCCAAGCCCATGGTGGAACCCTGACCGCCTCGAGCAAGGGCCCAGGAACTGGCGCTACCTTCCGGATCCACTTCCCCACGCACTCAACGGGCCGGTATCGCGAGCACCGACGGGCAACTCCTCCCTGACGGCGAGACCTCAGGCCAGCGAGGGCAGCCACCCGCATGGCGGCCAGTCTGACCGTGGCGCAGGCTCGCCACGACGCGACCGGGATTCCACGGTGATCGACGGTGGGTGCCCCCGCGGAGCTCGAGGTGAGATGCGCGTCAAGCCGCAGACCCTTGACCGCTACCGCGGCATCATCAACCACTCGATCGTCCCGGCGTTGAGGGGAGCTGCGTGTGCGGGAGCTGTCGGTGTCGGTGACGGACCGCTTCCTCAAGGCCTACGCCGCTAGGAGCCCTGCACAGGCACAGTCCGTCAAGCAGGTGCTCGGTCAGATCATGGGGTTGGCGGTTCGCCACGACGCGATCGCGATCAACCCGGTCCGCAATGTCGGCCGCCTGCGCACGACGAAGAGGACCATCCGCGCGCTCGACCAGGCCGAGCTCGAAGCGGTACGGGTGGCAGTCCGCGCCTGGAGGGCGGGAGAAGGCGCCGATGGCCGCCGGCCGCTCGGCCCGCGGCCGAACGGCGATCTGGCCGACATTATCGACGTCGCCCTGGGGACGGGTCTGCGGATCAACGAGGTCCTGGCGATCCGATGGTGCGACGTGGACCTGGACGGTCCACGGCCGACACTCACGGTGACGGGAACGTTGGTGCAGCTCAAGGACGCGGGCATCGTCCGCCAGGACTCTACGAAATCGGCGGCCGGCCTGCGGACACTGTTCCTGCCCGGCTTCGCCGTCGACGTTCTGCGCCGCCGGCGAGCGAAGGCTCCGGCGAACGGCCTCGATGCGGTGTTTGCGACGCGCAACGGGACCTGGGTCTCGGCCCACAACGTGCGCCGACAGTGGCGGGCCATTCGAGACGAGGCGGGCCTGGACTGGGTCACGCCCCACGCCTTCCGCAAGACGGTCGCCACGATCATCGAGCGCGAGTTCACCTCCAAGGGCGCAGCCGCGCAGCTCGGCCACGCCTCCGAGGCCATCACCGAGAACTACTACGTCGTGAAGAACCTCGAGGCCCCGGACTTCACGCGCGTCTTGGACAGGCTCGGCCCGCAGGGCACGACGCACGGATGACCACGCTCTGCTGCGTGTGATCCCAGTCCCCAAGCTCGGTGCGAGGCAGCCTCGCCGCGCGGCGGCGGTGCCACAGTGCCCGGACTTCGCCTCGCCGGGCGCCCACACCGCCCGAGCATCCGTGGTCAGCCGGGATGGTTTTCGGTGAGTAAGCGGTGACCGGGTCGAGTTTCCGACGCTGGTTGGCTCATCAGCCACAGCAAACCTGCAGGTCAGAGCAGTTGAATGGTGCCCCGAGTGGGATTCGAACCGTCTTTCCGTGCCGTGGGGGTGCTGAACCGGGCGCCTTCGCGTTCCCGGATTATGCCTCTGAACTGGTGATACGCCTGGAACCTTGTGGCATGGTGATGAACGACGCGTATGGCGTCCTATTCCACGTTATTCCACGACGCTGGGCGGAGGTGGGGCATGCGCAGACGCTCCGGCTTCGGCGGTGTCGAGCGACTGGGCTCGGGTCGCTACCGCGTCGGCTACGAACAAGAGCGGGAACTACACCGCCTCATGGGACGGCACCGAGCGCAGACAGGTCCTGAGACATCGACCGACATCGAAATCGGTGCCTTCCGTGGTCAGGCGTGCGTTCTCGCGTCTTCAAGCAGTCGCGTCTTAGCGGGTGTCTTGCTTGGACTCCTGTGCAGCGGGCATCTGTTCCATCCAGTCCGCTGTTGCGACGTATCGCGCGTACCGCACCTCGTAGTGGTCTACCGAGTCAGCATCAGGCGTGAAGACAACCCGTCCGGGTTCGAGAAGAGGGGTGGCGTCCCGTGAGGTGGTGTAGTTCTCGATCTTCTTCGTCGTGGTGACCACGACGGAGAAGGCCATCGTGCGATGGTCGGTGAGACCGGACTAGGGAACTCACGGAAGGACATCGCACGATGGCTATGGACCAGTCTGCCCTGCTCGACCTGCTCGCCGCATTGAAGGACACCGACGTCAGCGACCGGATCCGGACCGCGACCGAGCACCTGTATCAAGAGCTGATCGACGCCGAGGCGACCGCGGTGATCGGCGCCGGCCCCTGGCAGCGCACGCAGGCCCGCACGGCGTTGCGCAACGGGTCGCGGGACCGGGTGTTGACGACCACGGCCGGGGACCTGGACCTGCGGATCCCCAAGCTGCGCACCGGGTCGTTCTTCCCGTCCTTGCTCGAGCGGCGCCGCCGGGTCGACCAGGCACTGTTCGCGGTCGTGATGGAGGCCTACCTGCACGGGGTCAGCACCAGGAAGGTCGACGACCTGGTCAGGGCCCTGGGGGCCGACACCGGGATCTCCAAGAGTGAGGTCTCCCGGATCTGCGCGGGCCTGGACGAGGAGGTCTCGGCGTTCCGTGACCGGTCCCTGGCCGACGCGGGGTTCCCCTACGTGTTCCTGGACGCGACGTACTGCAAGGCCAGGGTCGGGCGCCGGGTGGTGTCCCAGGCCGTGGTCATCGCCACCGGGGTCCGCGCCGACGGGCACCGTGAGGTCCTCGGCTTCGACGTCGGAGACTCCGAGAACGGCGCCTTCTGGACCAGCTTCCTGCGCTCGCTCAAGGCCCGCGGGCTGGGCGGTGTGGCGCTGGTCATCTCCGACGCCCACGAGGGCCTGAAGACCGCGATCGCCTCGGTCCTGCTCGGCTCGTCCTGGCAACGCTGCCGGGTCCACTTCACCCGCAACGTCCTCGACGCGGTGTCCAAGACGAACGCCGAGATGGTCGCCGCCGCGATCCGCACGATCTTCGCCCAACCCGACGCCGCCCACGTCGCCGAGCAGTTCGAAGTCATCGCGACCATGCTGACCCGCTCCCACCCGAAGGTCGGGCACATGCTCACCGACGCCCGCGAGGACCTGCTCGCCTTCACCGCGTTCCCCGCCAGCCACTGGAAGAAGATCTGGTCGACCAACCCCCTGGAACGACTGAACAAGGAGGTCAAACGCCGCACCGACGTCGTGGGGGTCTTCCCCAACCCCGCCGCCCTGCTGCGCCTGGCCGGCGCCGTCCTGGTCGAGGCCCACGACGAATGGGCCGCCACCGACCGCCGCTACCTATCCGAGAACTCCATGGCCCAACTCGCCACCATGACCCTGACGACCCAGGAGGTGGACCACACCGAACTCCTCACGGCATGATCTGAGCACTGACCCGCACGGTGTCGAGAAACTCCACCACTCAGCGGGACGTCACCAGAAGAGGGGCCACCGCCGACGCAAAGTCCTTCAGTACACCCACGCCTACTCCTGCGACGGCGGCGGCTCCGACCACGCCAAGTTCTTGGGACCCGGAGACCTCGACTGCCCGAGCCGTCACGTCTGCGAATCGCTGCGCCCAGGTCGCGCTCTTGGCTGCGCCTCCGGAGAGGCGTAGGGGCAGTCCCGCTGACGTGGGCGACAACCGCTCGATGTGTCGGCGGTGCTCCATGCAGACGCCCTCGACGACGGCGCCGAGCAGCGCGCCCTCGTCATTCCACGACGAGACGTTGACCCAGCCGCCGCGCGCCGCGGGGTTGTCCCTGCTCCCATCGAGGTAAGGGACGAACAGGGGTTCGTCGCGTTGCGGCGGGAGCGCTGCGACGCGACGCAGAGCGAACTCGAAGACGTCGGTCCCCGCCGCCTCGGCCTCGTGCCCCACACCTCTGAGAACCTGCTCAAGCGCCCAGGCAAGCGTGCTCGCGGACGTCGGGCTCGCTTCGATCAGTAGCGCAGTACCCGGCAGCACGTTCGAGCAAGCAGCGAACGGAACATCAGGGCCACTCCACGACCTGCGCAACATCTCCTCGCGGGAGACGAGCAACTGGTTCACACTCCACGTGCCGGCAGCGACGCAGATGGCCGAGCCGTCCAACACGTCTGAACCGAAGTGCAGCGCGACGTTGTCCACCACGCCTGCAACGACCGGCGTCCCGTAGGGAATCCCCGTAAGCTCGGCGGCCTCTCGAGTGACGTGCCCGACGACGTCTGCCGAGGACACAGGTGCTGGGACGAGGTGCTTCAGGTCGGGGATGTCGAGCGCCTTGAACACTTCCGCGCTCAGCTCGTCGCGTGAGTTGTCGTACAGGCCGCTGCAGCTCAGGTCTGTCAGTTCCGTGGAGATCTGCCCGACGAGTTGCGCACGGACGAAGTCTTTGCACTGCAGCGCGTAAGACGCATCCGTGACGGCGTCGGGCTCGTTCTCGCGCAGCCAGGCGAGCACGGGACCGGGCTGACCTGGCCACAGTCGGTTCCACGTCAGCGGCGCGAGCCGGTCCTGGACGCCCCTGTCGATCCATCTCCGAACCTGGTCCGCTGCACGCGTGTCCGACGCCATCACGGCATTTCGAGTCGGTCGCCCCTTGTGGTCGACGAGGTAGAGACCGTTGCCGTGACCTGTGATACCGACGGCTTCGACGCGCCTGTCCGCAGGTAGAGCGTCCATGACCTGGTGCACTACCTCGGCGACCGCGTGCCAGATGACTCGAGCATCGCGCTCATTGTGGCCGGGCGCCGGATGGAGTACTGGAACGGCTTTGCCGCGCGTGACCGCGACACTGCCGTCGAGGTCGAACGCGGTTGCCTTGACGTACGAGCCGCCTACGTCAAGGCCCACGAGAAAAGGATGTCCCACTACGCGTCGCCCCTGGGACCATGAACGACGCCGGCGAGCGCGGCCGAGACCGCAGCACAGTCCTCGCGCTGCCAAACGTTGCGGCCGTAGATCACCCCCGACGCGCCTGCCTCGAGCGAGTCGGCCGTGTATCTGAGCAATTCAGGCACGCCCACACGTGGTCCGCCGAGAACGAAGACGGGTACGGGGCAGCTGTCGACGACCATGCGCATGTCATCGATTGACCCCACGTACTCGGTCTTGACCGCGTCCGCACCAAGTTCAGCGGCGATCCTGGCGGCCTCCGCGACCAGGCGAGGTTCGCGCGGGTCTTCTGCCTCAGCGCCCCACGGCACCGCCTCCACGATAAGCGGAAGGCCGACGCGACGCGCCTCCTGGGCAACCTTGCCGATCGACGCGAGGTTGTCAGCCCACGGGCCCTTCTCCCGGTACCCGAGAGTGTGGAACATCACGACGGCGTCGGCTCCCAATGCAGCCGCCTCTTCGACGGACGCGATGAGGCGGAACGCCTCCCCGGTTCCGCGGTCCGCGGGTCCAAGGAAGGGGAAGTCGATGCGGCAGACGATGGCAGGCGCATTTCGGTACGCGAGCAGGTGGCCGTGCTGCTTGACCAGCCCGGGGCTGAGCAGGATGGCGTCGGCGCCGTTGGCCGCGATGGCGGTGATCGTTGCTCCGCTGTCCTCGGCGTATGGCTCGGGACCCATCGCGAGCGTCCGGTCGAAGGCAACCATGAACGAGCGTCGTGACTCCTTGTTGAGTAACCGGCCGAGACGAACCGCGGCACCGGACATGTGATCCTCCAGAAGGTTTCTTCGTGTGGGCTGACGGCAGGGTCAGGGGTGTTCAGCCGCCGCCGAGAAGCAACTCGGCGACGGCCTCGTCCGTGACAAGCACGTCCAGATAGCCGCCCCTGAGAGCGCCGGCGATGGCCGCGAGCTTGTCCAGGCCGCCAGCGACGCCAATGACGTTGGGCATCTCCCGCAACTGGTTGATGCTCATGCCAATCTTTCGATCCGACGCCGCGCCGACGAGCGCGGTCCCGGCGGAATCGAACCACTCCCCGAGCATGTCGCCGACCGCGCCCAAAGCACGGAACTCGTCAACCTGGTCTTGGTTGAACAGACCGGAGCGGACCGAGCTGGCTGCGGCCTTGCTGGACCCAATCCCGGTGAGTGTCGCGACGGCGCCCTCAGCGAGTTCGAGAACGCTCGTGACGGAGGCATCCTGACGCAGGGCGATTGCGATGCTCGCCGAGGACGCGATCAGTGGCGCGGGGATGAGTCGCAGGTGCTCGTTGACGCCGTTGGTGCTCAAGGCGCTGACCTGGCGTGTGTAGACGTTGATTCCGCCAGCGACCGTCGCGATCGTGACTCCCTCGAGTGAGTCGCGGGAGAGCCCGAGCAAGACCCGGGTGACCGTGTCGCCCCAGCCGACACCGATCACGGCACCTGGCTTGAGGAATCGTTTGATGTACTCAGCCGCCGCTGCGGCGACTCGTTCGTTGGTTCGTCGAGAGGTCTCGGTGCTAGCGCCGCGCGGAACCACGATTGCGTCGGTCAGCCCATAGCGATCACGGATCTGGACACTCAGCTCGAAGGCCGCGAGGTGGTCTGCGCTGATCTCGAAACGAACGATGCCCTGGTCGCGCGCAGCGTCGAGCAAACGTCCGACGGTCGCGCGGGAAACAAACAGCCGCTCAGCGATTTCGGCCTGGGTGAGATGGTCCTTGTAATAGAGCCACGCCGCGCGCACCAGGATCGCCTGCCGGTCCTGTTCGGCCCCCGACATGCTGAGCGGGGCGTTGCTCACCATCAATTCCTCCAAACCGGGTCTCGTCGCCTGCATGGTCCTCCCGGCCGACCTCCAGGCGCGCTTCGCACGCTGGGAGATCGACCAGGAGGAGAAGCCTCAGAACTGGTACTTGTCGATGTTGTCTGCCGTGAAGATGAGGGGCTTGTTGTAGTCGACCTCGCCGTCCTTGCCCACCGTATACTTCCCGGCTGTGCCTGCGTCGACGATGTCGCCCTCCTTGCCGGTGATCTTGCCGGTGACAAGTTCATTCGCCGCGACGGTCGCGATGTAACCGAGCTCGGCAGGGTCCCACATCATGAACGCCTTCGAATTGCCGCCCTTGATGAAGTCGCGGACCGAGCTAGGCAGCGCAACGCCGGTCGCGAAGACCTGACCACCCTTGCCTGCGTCAATGATGGCCTGCTCCGCGGCGGGGGCTGAGACTGCCGAGGACGAGATGATCACCTTGAGGTCGGGGTGAGCCTGCATCAAGTTCCGGGCGATCTCCTGGCTCTTGGTCGCGTCGTCGCCAGCGAACTGGACCGTGTCCACGTAGGTCAGCGACTTGTACTTCGGGTCCGTGTCCATGAACTGCTTCATGAACTTGACGTGAGCCGCGTGGTTAGGGGCAGAGGGAGAAGCCGAGATGAACGCCACCAGGCCTCCGCTTGGAGAGTTGAGCAGCGCGGCATCGAGCATCGTCTTTGCGGCCAGCTCGTACGTGAGCTGGTTGACGAAGATGTCCCGCGCGGCAACGGCGGCATCTGCGTCGTACGTCACGACCTTGATACCAGCAGCGCGCGCCTGCTTGAGTGCCGGTGCGACGGCATCGCCATCGATGGCGCTGACGACTAGCGCGTTCGGGTGCTGAGGAATCGCGTTGGTGAGTGTAGCGATCTGTTCACTCGCTTCTGCCTTGTCCGACCCGATGTACTGGAAGTTGATGCCCAGGTCCTTCGCCGCCTGCTCGCCGCCCTTGCGGGCAACTTCGAAGTAGGCGAGGCCTGTGAATTTCGGAGCCATGAAGATCTTGGTCGTGCCCGCCGACGACCCACCGGCCGCGGCCGTCGCGTTGCCGGTCGTCGTTCCGGGCGCCTGCGTCGAGCAGGCGGTCAGGAGGACGATGGCGGTTGCGAACGCCGCCGTGACGCCGGCGATTCGCCGGGATCGCTGAATTCGACTCATCAGGTTCACCTCTCTTGTGTCGTCGAGCTGCGGATGCAGCTTCGTCGTTTCGCGCCCGGTGCCTCACCCAGATGCGGGTTCGCCCAGGCGTGCGTCTCTGGCGCTCTAGCTGCGAACGGTTGCGGCCAGGTGTGCTGACCCGAACCGCTGGCGGATCAGCTGGACCGCGCGCGGTAGACCGATGCTCCCGATCAGGAGCGCACCGATGACCAGTGTCTGGCTGGTCCCCGGAACATTGGCGAGCTTCATTCCGGTCTGGATGGTGCCGAGGAGCAACACCGACAGGAGCACTCCGATCGCCCTCCCGCGTCCACCTTTGAGCGACACTCCGCCGAGTACCACCGCGGTCAGGACGAACAGGATTGAGCCGTCCGCGTTGTCTCCGCGTGCTGACTGGTACTGGCTCACCCACACCAAGCCAGCGAGGCCCGACAGTCCGCCGGCGAGCGCGTAGGCCACCACGCGGGTGCGGTTGACCGGCACAGCTGCCATCCGAGATGCGGCCGGGCTGCTCCCGAGCGCGTAGCTGTACCGACCGAAGGATGTGGTTCCCATGACGACCGCGAGCACTACCGCAATGACCAGCGCCAGCACTACGGACGACGGCACGATGCCGATCCAGGAGCTCCCGAGCAGGAGGTAGTCCGGTGAGATGCCGGTGACGCCGGCATCTCCGGCGAGCAGATAAGCGAGCCCGCGGTACGCGCCGAGCGTTCCGAGCGTCACTGCGAGAGAGGGTAGACCGGCGTAGGCGACCAGCACCCCGTTGATTGCCCCGAGGGCGGCGGTGACCGCCAAGACGATGGGCAACGCGACGAGGAGCGGAAGTCCGTGGACCGACAACAGGCCGAAGGTGACGCTCCCGACGGCCAAGGTCGATGCCAGTGAGATGTCTATCTCCCCTTGGACGATGATGGGGAACAACCCGAAGGCCATCAAGGCGAAGATCACAAAGAATTGCGCCGAATTGAGGAGATTGATGGTGTCGAGGAAATACGGCGACAGGGTACTCGACCAAATGGCGGCGAGAACGATGAGCGCCACGAGGATGAGTTCGGAGGTGTAGTTGCGAAGAAACTTGGTCATGCTGCCACCTCCATGATCTTGCGTCTGTTGGTCGCACTCTGGATTCGTCTCTGGACAACGGCATCGACTGCGACCGCTGCGATGATCGCAACGCCCTGAAACAGCAGTCGGTAGAACTCCTGGACGCCCAGGAGAACGAGCCCGTTGTTGATAGTCGCAAGGACGATCGCGCCAACCGCGGCGCCATACACGCTGCCGGAACCGCCCCAGATGCTGACGCCTCCGATGACGACCGCGGCGAGGACCTGCATCTCGATGCCGTAGGCGAGCAGTGAGTTGATGTTGCCTACCTGGGCCCCGAGGAGGAGCCCGACGAATGCAGCGATTACCCCTGCTCCGATGTAGGCGCTGATGACGATGCGGGAGGAGCTGAGGCCGTAGAAATAGGCGGCACGGGGGTTCGAGCCGTATGCGTAGATCTCGCGACCCCAGGGCAGCGTTCGGAGGGCGTAGCCGACGAGGACGACGAGCGCGACTGCGATCCATACGTACGAGGAGGTTCCGAGCCAGTTGGCGCTTGCCAGGTGTCGCGTCCACTGGGGCAACTGGCCGCTCGTGACCTCTGTGGCGTGAGCGTAGAAGGACACGAAGCCGCGGTAGACCGACAGTGTCCCTAGCGTCGCGACGATCGATGGGATCTCGAGGACTGCCACCAGGTACCCGTTGATCGCGCCGAGGGCGACCCCGAAGACGACCGCAACGACGACAACCAGCGGCTTGAGCACGGGCGCCTTGTTGGCCAGGTCGTACACGACGTACGCGGTCAGTCCCATGATGGATCCGACGGACAGGTCCAAGTTGCCCGTCAAGACGACCAGCGACTGGCCCACCGCGGCCATCGCGAGGATCGCTGCGGTGAAAAGGATGCTTTGCAGGTTCCCCCAGCCGATGAAGCGGGGAACGAGTGCTGTGAACAGGACCATGAGGAGAACTTGGAACGCGAGCACGCCCACGAATCGGATGCGAAGTGCGGCGGCGCCCCCGGACAAGTTCAGTCGCTCCTTCAAGCTTCCTAACACAGTCTCGACATCGGCGGTCATGCGACGGCGTCCTTCCTGTTTGACGCGCCGGTGGCGGCCGCGAGGATGCGTTCCTGGGTCGCCTCCGCGATGGGGATGTCGGCTGCGAGCCGGCCGCGCGCGATCACCAGCACGCGGTCGCTGACCGCCAGAATCTCGGGCAGGTCGGACGAGATCATCAAGATCGCCATGCGGCGTTCACGGGCAAGGGCGCGCATGATGTCGTGGACCTGAGCCTTGGTCCCGACGTCAATGCCATGAGTCGGCTCATCGAGCAAGAGAACGCGCGGGTCGGTCGCGAGCCAACGCGCAAGGGCGACTTTCTGCCGATTGCCGCCGGACAGCGAGCTGACGGGGTCCTGCACGCGGCCCTTGATGCTGAGCGCGGCGCTCTGTTGTGACGCGAGCTCGCGCTCCTGGCGGGACTGCATGAAGCCGAACCGGCTGAGCCGGTGGGTGCTTGGCAAGGCGATGTTTGCTGCGATGCTCAGGCTCGAGATGATCCCCTCGGCGTCCCGGTCTTCCGGCAGGTAGACCACGCCGTGCTCGGCCATCTCCGCAGGGCTGCGGGGCTTGACCTGCTTGTCACCGATCCGCACGATCCCTGTCATCCGCGGGCTGAGTCCGAAGATGCCCTGCGCGATCTCGGAACGTCCCGCCCCGACGAGCCCGGCGACACCGACAATCTCACCTTCGGCCACTTGGAAGCTGATGTCGTCGAAGACGCCTGCGAGGCTCAGGTGCTCGACGGCAAGCCGCGGCGGGCCGACGGGCTCCGTTCGGGCCACCCGGTCGAGCACCACGGAACGGCCGACCATGAGGCGGATCATCGTGCTGTCGTCGAGCTCGGAGGCAGGCGACGTCTGCACGTGACCGCCGTCGCGTAGGACAGTGATCGTGTCCGCGAGAAAGCGAACCTCTTCCATGCGGTGTGAGATCCACACGACCGTAGTGCCGAGGGCTTTGAGCCTGCGGGCGACGGCGTAGAGCTTCTCGGCCTCGCTGGGCGTCAGCGCGCTGGTTGGCTCGTCAAGGATCAGGACCTTGAGTCCCGTGTCAACGGCCCGAGCGATCTCGACGAACTGGGTCTCCGCGACGGTCAGCCCTGCTACCAGCTGGTCCACGTCGAGATCGAATCCAAGGTCGGACAGCTTTGCCTGAGCGTCGCGCGTCATGGCCTTGCGGTCGACGAGGGCACCCGAACGCGGATAGTTCCCGGTGAAGATGTTTTCCGCCACCGACAGGTGCGGGAAGAGATTGGGGTCCTGGAACACGGCAGTCACACCCGACGCCCGAGCCTCCAGCGGGTTGCGGAAGCGCACCGACTTCCCGTCGAGCTCGACCGCTCCAGCGTCGGGTGTGAGGAGGCCTGTGATGACACCCACGAGCGTGGACTTGCCCGCCCCGTTCTCGCCAACGAGGGCGTGAATCTCGCCAGCCGCGAAATCGAACGACACGTCGTTCAGTGCACGCACCGCTTCAAAGTGCTTGCTGATTCCTGAGATCCGCAGTCGGGGCGTCGACTCCGACGTCACGCCTGCCACATGTGGCTCATTCGACATTGTGTCGGCCAGCCTCTCGAATATTCCCCGAACATCGTTGTGCGGGCCGGTCGTCCTCGACCGACGTGCCGAACCTACCCCTGCTGTGTCGTGTGGGCAAGGATCCGCTCACAGGCTGAGCATTTGCTCACCCGTCTCCGCCAGCGCGCTGACCTGCATAGTCGCTAGGGATGACTCGCCAGGACAACGGATCGACCTCGACCCGTCTAGTGCGGCCTCGGCATCGACGGCCGGACAGCCCCCTGACCTCCGGCCGTTGGCAGGGAGCCGGAGAATCAGAAGGCCGTCGCTTCGGCCAGGGCTGTCCGAATCGTTCCGTGGCCACGCCTATTGTGGGATGCGTTCCCCGTGGGGAATCGTCGAGACGCCAGCGACCGAGGCTCGTGTCGAAGCTGGACGAGGCTCGCGAATGGCGAAACAGGCGCTCCGTGAGTCGCAAGATTCCTGGAATCACGCGAATGCCTTGCCGTCCGTTGGTTGCGACGGTGCCCGCGACAGCTATCGGCCGCACGGCGACTGAGCCCTCTGGCCCGGTGGGAAGGCTGCACACCGTCGCCAGACCACAGCGCTGCGGCGAGAGCCGAGCCAGACGGCGTCAGCGATTCCAGGAGGTCTTCAGCGATCGGGATCGAACGAATCGTTGCAGCCGCCCGGTGTTATACCCATCTCGCGGACCCCTAACCTCGATCTTTCATCGGGCCCGGTCGTGCGGGTTGTGCGCGGCTCGGTGTTCGCGTTCGAGGGCGATTTTGGTCTGAGGATGTGACGCAGGGCCCGCTGTCGTGCGGGTGGGCGCCGGTTCCACTGGCCGGGTGTCGTGCTCGGGGTCGTCGGGACGGGGGCGCCGGGGTCAGCCGGGCGCGAGGGCGCCGAGCCTGGCGAGGCCGTTCAGGGCGAGTGGGGTGAAGGGCGATCGGGTGGATAGGTGCAGCACGACGCGCCGGCCGGTGCGGGCCACGGTGGCGGGGATGGTGAAGAGCCGGTAGCGGAGCTTCTTGGGTTCCCAGCGGCGGGCGTCGTGGTCGTGCAGGGCGAGCAGTTGCATCCAGGCGGTGATCTCGGCGGCCATGGCCACCACTGCGCACCAGATCCGGTTGGCGGCGAAGGAGGCCAGGGGCAGGTTCCCCAGGCCGGTGTCCTTGGCCAGGCGGATGCGGTCCTCGCAGCGTGCCCGGCGGCGGTGGCGTAGCTCCAGATCGGCGAGCTGGCCGCGGGTTGTGTTGGTCGCGAAGGCGGTGATCCGCATGCCGTCGACGTCCTCGAACCGCAGCTGTGCGCCGGGGTGGGGTCGTTCCTTGCGCACGATGACCCGCATCCCGGGCGGCCAGCCGGTCAGGTCCATCAGGTGCGTGATCTCGGCGACCCACGCCCCGTCGCGCACGGCGTCGTGGGCGTCCAACGCCGGGGCCCACACCTTGGCCGGGATCAGCTTCAGCAGGTCGGGGGTGTTGTCCGGCAGGGTGAAGCCGACCGAGTACGACAGTCGCTGCCCGGTGATCCACTCGATGACCTTGTGGGTCGATCCGGCTCCGTCGATCCGGACCAGGACCTTGCGCCCGGGACGGGTCCCGGGCCGGTGCCCTGGCAGCTGGGCGAGGGCGGCGCGCAGCACCTCGATGTGATCGGCGGCGGTGTTCGACCCGGCGTTGCCGGGACGCAGCTTGATCGTCAGGGGTTCACCGGTGCCGGCCGGACCGTGGTCGACGAACGCGCACAACGGGTGAAACCCATACCCCCGCTTGAACGTCGCGCGAGCTTGCTCCTTGTCCGAGTGCGCGGTCACCAACGTCGCGTCCACGTCGATCACCAGCGGGCTCGATGCGCTGGCGTCGTGGTCGGGTGCGTTCACCCCGGCGAGCTTCCAGACCCGGGCCCGGGCGGCCGCGCGGGCCCGGGCGATCGCGGGCAGCACCCGCGTCACGTCCTTGGCCAACGCCGCGATCACGCGCGAGGCGGTCGGATCGGAGGCGACCGGCCCGAACAGAGCCGGCTCGGCCCGCACGACGGCCAGATCCGAGCAGGTGTCCCCGCCCAGAGCCAACGTCAGCGCCAGGTCCACCAGGACCTTGGCCGGGTCGTGCACCGCGAACGGCGACCGCCATCGCGACAACGCCTCGCTCAACGCCGCGTCCAGGCCCGAGGCGCGCACCGTGCCGGTCAGCAGCACCCCGCCAGCCTGACCGACTGCTGTGCTGGTCTTCGTGTCGACGCGGGGACGGGGATAGAACCCGGTAACCTTCTTCACCTGGAAGGTGCTCCTCGAACTGGCTGATCTGGACCTCGACAATCCACATCATCCCAGGTCAGGAGCACTTTTCACGTCCACGGCACGCCACCGGGGTGAAATCTCGAGGCTAAGGGTAGCGGGGCGCTGCGGAAGTCCCCGGTCGAGCTTCGCGGGGGTGCAGGGTCATGTGGGCACAGGTGCAGGTATCGGGCCGCGGCCGCGCCTCGTTCGGTCCGCTGATCCGGGTATCAGCCCGAACGGCGACTGTCTCGTGCCGACTTCAGCCTCCATCAGACCCAGCACGAGACAGGGGGCTGCAGTATGGATTGAGCGTTGCGGGCCGGTCGAGGTCGGGACGGTGGTTCGCCAGAAGGTCCCGCAGGGTGACCGCGATGCCGTCGTCGGCGTTGGAGGGGGCGACGTGTCGGGCCGCGGACCGGGCTTCCTGGGTGCCGTTGGCCATTGCGTAGGACCGCCCGGCCCACTTCAGCATGCTGATGTCGTTGTCCGAGTCGCCAAACGCCACGATGTCGCTTGCTTGGACCCCGAGCACGCCCGCGAGCCGTCTAAGGGCTCTTGCCTTTGATACTCCTGCCGCCATGACCTCGACGTTGCCGCTGAGGGAGGACGTCAGGGCCAGCTCCGGGATTTCCAGCAGGCGCGCGACGATCGCGCGCCGCTCGTCTGGTGCCACACCGCTGATGTTGAACTTCTCTGTGCCCCCACGGGCGAGCAGGGGGAGCATGCTGTCCACCAGGTGGGTGTGGGCCAGGAGGTGCGCGGCGAACCCGGGTGCGAAGCTTCGTCGGAAGACCTGGAGGCGGCTGCGCTCGAGGTAGGCCGCCCCGTCCTGGTAGAGCTCGAACGAGACGTCGTACGGCTCGAGCACCGCGTAGATCTGACGCGCCCGAGGTACGGGGAGTGTCTCTGCCGGCACGACCGGACGAGAAGCAGACCGGTCGAACACACTCGCGCCGTTCGAGGACACCAGGTAGTTGACGAACGGCAGTTGGCCGAGCTCGTGCGCCATGAGGCCTCGTGTCCGCCCTGTGGCGGGTACCACGTGCACTCCCTCGCCTGCCAACTCGGCTAGAACTTCGATGGCCGAGGCCGGAACAGTCTGGTGGTCCTGGCCCAGGAGCGTGCCATCGAGGTCCAGCGCGATCATGGAGATCATCGCATCGGGCTCCGTTCCGGTCGTTGTGCCAAGCGGCCAGACCGGGGCTCGGAGTGACGGCCCCGCCTGAGGGGGGCCGTCACTTTTGGCGCGGGTTGTGGTCTCACAAGGCTGTGATGCTCGTGTCGCCGTAGACAGCCGCCCAGTCGTCGGCGAAGTCGCTGACGCTGCACCGAAGGCTTCGTGGAGCAGATCAGGACGCACCGTTACTGTGTGCGCACCGGCCAGGAGGGCGTCGTTGACCTGGGCGATGTTCTTGCAGCTCGCCGCGACGATCTTCGTGCTCGCCCCGGTCCGGGAGATCATATCCGCGATCGCACTGATCAGCTCGTGGGGGTCGACGTCGAGGTTGGCGATCCGGTTGACGTACGGCGCGATGAAGTCGGCGCCGACGGTGATCGCCATGAAGCCCTGCACCTTGGTGTAGACCGCCGCGGCCGTGACACCCACGCCCTGACGCTTGAGAACCTGCATCGCAGCCAGGCCCTCTTCGGTCGTCGGCACCTTGATGTAGACGGCGTCGTCGACCTTCTCCAACCCGCGCCCCAGCTGCGGCCCACCTGGGCTGTCTGACCGACTCCCGGCGGCGAAGGAGCCACATGCATCTGATCGCCATCGGCGGCAGTGACACGGGGATCAGCGCCGCGCTGCGAGCCGCGAGCTCGACCCGTCGTGTGAGGTCACCGTCGTCCTGGCCGACGACTACCCCAACTTCTCCATCTGCGGTCTTCCCTATTACGTCTCTGGTGATGTCCCCGACTGGCACAGCCTCGCTCACCGCACCCGCACCGACCTCGAGGGCGCCGGGCTCCAGCTGCGCACCCGCACGCGAGCTACCGCCATCGCGGCCACCGAGCACACCGTCGAGCTCTTCGGCCGGGCGGCCGCGCCGAGCTCCTGGCGTACGTTGCCCTGGTGATCGGCGCCGGCGCCGTGAGCGTCGTGCCGCCCATTGCGGGACTCACCGGCCCAGATGCGCTCGGAGGTGCCGACGGGGTCCACACCCTGCACACGCTGGGCGAAGTCCACGCGGTGATGGACACCTTGCACCGGCGCAGCGCGGCCACCGCCGTCGTGGTCGGCGCCGGCTACATCGGCCTGGAGATGGCCGAAGCCCTGACCATCCGAGGATGCGCCGTCACCCAGATCGAAGCCCTGCCCGAGGTGCTGCCGACGCTCGACCCTGAGCTCGGCCAGCTCGTCCGCGCCGAGCTCGAGCCTCACGGCGTCGAGGTGCTCACCGCCACCACCGTGTTGAGCATCACGCGCACCCCAGCGCCTGGCCCGGCCCTGGTGGTCCGTGCGGAGTGCGCCGACGGCAGCAGCGTGTCCCGCACGGTCGACATCGTCCCGGTCGTGGTCGGAGTCCGCCCCGACCCCGACCCGACTCGTGCCACTTGCCTTAGTGACCGGTTTCGAGTCGGTTGAGGATGGCGCGGGCGGTCTCGGTGAGGTCGGGGTCGAGGGTGAGGCGTTGGCCGTTGATCTCGATGGTTGCTGAGCGTGCGGTGCGCAGGGCCTGGACGATCTTCTTGATGCTCATGCCGGTGAGGTCTTGCAGATGGCGGGCGACGGCCAGGGCGGCGAACACCACCGTCAGGTGGGCTTCGATGGCGTCGCGTTGGTGGTGGAACACGGGCCGGGCTCGTAGGTCGGACTTGGTCATGCGGAACGACTGCTCGACGTGCCATAGGTCGTGGTAGGCCGCGATGACCGCCGCGCCGTCCATCGTGGCGGTCGGCAGGTTGGTGACGTAGCCCTTGAGGCCCGCCAACTGGCGGGCCCGGTCGATGGTGGCCTGGTCGAGTTCCTTGGTGGCTCCGGTGATCTTGAGGAACCGGGCCTTCTTCAACGGGGCGCGGCCGTCGGCGATCTTCTCGGCCCGGTCGATCATCGCGTTGATGGCCTTGTTGTCGTGCTGCTCGCGGGCGAACTTCCACTGGTAGACCACCCGCCGGGCCCGGGCCGCCTTGCCGGTGCCCATGTCCCGGGTCGATTCCAGGACCTGCCCGTCGGTGAAGTAGTTGCCGTGCCGTTCGAAGTGATCGGCCAGGTCGTAGGGGGCCCGGGTGATCCGCGAGCCGACGATGAAGCAGAACCCGGCGTCCTCCAGGGCGTTCAGGTTGCCCGCCGAGAGCATCCCGGCGTCGGCGACGACGACCAGGTCCGTGACGTCGTGCCGCTTGCCGAACGCGGTCAGTACGGGGATCAGAGTGGTCGTCTCGGCCTTGCTGCCCTCGAACAGGTGCACCTCGAGCGGGAACCCGCCCGGGTCGACCAGCAGCCCGACCTGAACCTGGGGGTCCACGCGGTGCTCCTTGCTCATCCCGACCCTGCGCAGCTCGTCCTCGTCCGGCCGCTCGAAGTGCAGCGTCGTCACGTCGTACAAGATCAGGACCGATGTCCCGGTGGTGCGGACCGAGTGCGCCCACGCGGCCCTGGCCAACGTGTCGCGGTAGTCCGGGGCCTGGCACCGGGCCAGCGACCGGAACAACGTGCGCAGGCTGACCGCCGGTGCGTCGAGTTCGTCCAGGACGCGGACGACCTCGGCCTTGGAGGTCGGCTCCACGATCCGTGCCAGGACCATCGCCCGGAACCCGTCATCGCCCAGGACGTCGAACCCCAGCCGGGTGTATTCGCTGGTCAGGACCTTCCACAACAGGTCCGCGGAGGTCCCCACGACCCGCCCACCTGCGGCGACGGCCGCAGGACGCCCACCGGCCGCCGGCGTCGCCGGCTGCAGGAGCAGTTCCGGTTCGGCGGTCCAGTCCGCGACGTCGTCCATCCGCGCCGGGACCACCAACAGGTCCCCGAGGTCCAGGGCGTCTTGGCCTGGGGACAGCCGCTCACGCGCTACGGCCAGCAGCAACGCGAGCTCGGCATCGCTATGCGCTGACCCGACGTGCTCGACCTGTTCGACCTGCCGGCCCCGGCGCGTGACGATCTGGACCGCGACCGCTCCCGAAGCGGTGCGGACCTTGCGCACGAACCGCGAGACCACCCCCGAAGGCTTGCACGACGAGGTTCTTAGTGACCACATCGCACCCGAGCGCACAACGAAACAGCAGGTCAGCGACCCGCGCCCACCCTCGAGGACCGAACGTGGCACGAGTCAGGCCCGAGCTGGCCGAGAGCGCCGGAGCGCGCCTTGGCGTGAAGGGCGCGGTCCAGGTGGACACGCGCAGGGCCACGAACCTGCCAGACGTGTACGCGGCGGGGGACTGCGCGATCACCCACCACCGCCTGCTGGGTCAGACCTGGCTCCCGTTGGGCACCACTGCGCACAAGCAGGGCCGGGTCGCCGCAGAGAACGCTCTCGGCGGAGACAAGCGGTTCCAAGGAAGCCTCGGCACCCAGGTCGTCAAGGTCTTCGACCTCGTCGCCGCACGCACCGGGCTTCGCGACCGGGAAGCGGCCGCTGGAGGGCGGGGCTGGGCCCCACGGACCTTCGCGAGCAGGGCAGACGACCACAAGGCCTACTGCCCCGGAGCAACCACGATCGACCTCCGAGTCACCGGAGACACCAGGTCGGGACTGCTGCTGGGGGCCGAGCTGGTCGGCAAGCGCGGGGCCGAGATCGCCAAGCGCGTCGACGTGTTCGCCGCTGCCCTGTTCAACACCATGACGGTCGACGGGCTCAACGACCTCGACCTGTCCTATACGCCGCCGCTCGGCTGTCGCTCGGCTCACCCTGGGATCCGGTCCAGATTGCCGCGCAGGCCTGGATGCGAGCCGCCGCCATCGGGTGACGTTGCGTGGGCGCGCCCGGAGTCGCGTTCCGCTGAGCGGCAACGGAGACGGAAGTGGACGGTGAGCGGAGCCTCGCCAGATGGTTCCTCGACAGCGTCGAGCCGCCAGCGCGCGAGGCATCGAGGGGCTCGTTGCAACGCACTCCAGCGGGGGATCCGCACCAGGCCTTATTCCACGCACGTCTGGCACTGCAGCGTCTCCGCAGGTCAGAGCGTTGCGATGGTGCCCCGAGTGGGATTCGAACCCTCCAAATGCTGAGATATGCGTCCATGCGTTGGACGCGCAGGTCGTTGATCTGCGCGAACGCTCGGACCCCTTGGGACCTCTTGTGACCGCTGGGGCGGTCGTGTCCCCACCGGGGACGCCATTTCGGGCCGTCAGGTGGCCTCGCGAGATGCTGACGCGGGGGAGTGGTGGGACCGGTGGGCGCCGAGGGAGCGGACCGTCGCGCCGAGGACGGACGCGTCGGTTTGCTCAGGTTGGCGCTCCGTGCGGGTGGTGTCCTCGCGGACCGTGGCGCGTTCGACGAGGGTGGCGACCTGAGTGGCGGTGAACCGGATGCGGCCCTTGCCGACGCGAAGGTGCGCGGCGCGGCCGGAGCGAGCCTGTTCGCGGACCCACCAGGCGGAGGTGCCGAGAATCTGGGCGACGTCCTCGGGGCTGAAGGTGCGCTCGGGGACATGGGCGGGAGTCGGGTCGGTCATCCTTCAGTCCTCTCGGTGCTGGGTCCGTCTTGGCAGGGTTGCGAGGCCGGCAGCGGCCGGACGGCGAGTGCTGTCACGGCCAGCTCCGTTCGATGACCGGGACGTCGTACCGGCTCGGTGACGCGAGCGCCGACGGTGCGGCCTGGAGCGAGCTCGGCCTGCTGAGGTCGCCGCGCGGGTGGAGGGGCGGGATGGGTGGTGGCTGGTTGGGGTGGTAGGTCTCCCAGGTCTCGGTGGCGCTGAGCTCGGCGTGGGAGGTGGCGAGGATGCCGCGCAGAACGTCGAGTGCCGACGGCGACGGCTGAGCAGTGCCGGGCAGGCACTCGTCGGCGGCCGGTTCGGTGATGACGTAGGTGTGGTTGAGGTCTCGGCCGCGGGACATGGCGACGTAGAGGTCTTCGCGGGCCATGCCGGGGGCGGCGATGGTGTGGGTCTGGTCGACGGTGATGCCTTGGGTGCGGGCGGTGGTGGTGGCATACCCGAGCTCGACGTGGTCGGCGACGTAGGCGGCGGGCAACCGGACCGTGGCCCGGGCGTCGCGGCGGCGACCTATCTCTGCGGGTTGGACGTGGAGTGATCCGTCGGGGTCGATGGCGGCGACGTCCCACAGGGTGCCGTTGCGGACGAACCCGTCGGGGGTGTGTAGGTGGCGGTGGTTGTTGCGGGTGACGATGCGGTCGCCGACGCCGGCGGTGAGCCCGTCGTGCAGCTCGACGCCGTGGCGGGTGACGGTGCCGGCGCGGATGCCGGCGGTGCGGGCGGCGTTGTTGAGGTCGCGGACGGTGTGGTTGTCGGCGGCCTGCAGGACGGCGGTGTGCCCGTGGTCGCGGGCGTCGGTCCAGGCGGTCAGGGCGGTGGTGAGCATCTGGTCGTGGGTGCCGCCGGTGAGGGCGCCGTGGGCGTCGTAGGTGTCCAGGACGCTGGGGTGGGCGCGGCGTAGCTCGAGGCTGGCGCGGGCTTCCCAGGGGTGGGTGAACCGCCACAGGGAGGTGAGTTCGGCGGTGGGTCCGCGGCGGGCGAGCATCGCGAACGCCCCACCGGCGTCGACCGATCCGCGTTGCAGGTGGTCCCCGACCAGGAGCACGCGGGCGTCGGCGGCGGAGGCCTGGGCGACGAGCGCGGCCAGGGTGCGGGTGTCGGCCAGGGACGCCTCGTCGATGATGACGAGCTGGCCCGGGGTCAGGCGCCACCGGTCCTGCTCGGAGCGTGCCCGCGCCTGGGCTGCGCGGGCGTCGCGGATCGCTAGGACGTCCGTGGCACTGGCTTCGGCCTCGACGGCTTGGGCGTAGGTGGCGGCGCGGGTGTGGGCGCCGGGTCCGACGGACTCGTGCAGCCACTTCGCGGTCGTGTCACACGCCACCCCCAGGGAGCGTTGCAGGGTGTGCGCGGCGGTCGCCGACGGCGCCAATCCGAGGACGGGTCCGCAGGTGGACCGCCACGTGACGGCGACCGCGGCGAGGGTGGTGGTCTTGCCCGACCCGGCGGGTCCGACGAGGGCGTCGAGCAGGTGCGGTGAGGTCAAGATCGCTTCGGCGGCGATGCGTTGGTCGCCGACGAGGGTGTCCAGGGCCACCCGGGTCCGTACCGAGGCGCTGGCCAGGTCGCCCAGCTGGCGGGGCAGGTGCGCGGGGGTGGTGGCGGCGTCGATGAGGGTCTTCTCGGCGGCGAGGAGCTCGGTGGACGTGAACAGGGACTCACCCATGCGGCGCCGGTCGGGGTCGCGGGTGTCGTCCAGGTGCACGCACGCCGCCTCGGCCGAGACGGTCAGGTCGTTCAGCAGGCGCAGGCGTTCGGTGGGGGAGGCCATCCGCAGCGGCTTCGATGCCCGCAGCGCGGCGGCGCCGAGGTTCCAGGTCGTCCAGATCGACCGCCTGGTCGAGACCTCCTCGACGACCTGCGCGACCATGGCGGCGCGGACCTCGGGCCCGACGTCGTGCGCATGCAGGGCCCGCCCGTAGGTGCCGGCCAGGGCCCGGGCGGCGAGGTCGACCGGTTCCATTCCGGTCAGGGCCCAGGCCCGGTTCGCCCAGTCCGCCCGCAGGTCCCGCAGCGGCCGGATCACCTTGGGTGGGCGGGTGACCCGGGCCAGGTGCTGACGGGCGCGGGTCGTCTCGATGCGGGTCGGCTCCCGCCCGTGCTCGGCTGCGAAGGTGGCCGTCCAGTCGACCTCGGCGTCGTGGATCTGCTCGGCGCGGGCGGAGAACAGGGCCAGGACGTCGTCGCCGATGCCGTCGACCTCGAACGCGGGGTTGCGTCGCGGCCCGCGCTCACGCCGGGAGAATCCGACGGGCAGGCGCCGGGCGAGCTCGTCGGCCAGGAGAGTGTCGTACAGCTCGGAGACGGTGACCGCCGCGGCGTAGATGGCCTTGCCGTCCAGGGACCGCCACAACCCGTCGGGGCCCTGGACCTTGTTGGCGAGCACGACATGTGTGTGGAGGTTCGGGTCGCCGGCCCGGGTATCCCAGTGGTCGAACGCCGCGGCGATCATCCCGCGGGTGGTGACCTGCCGGCAGCCGCCGTCACCGACCCGGGTGCGGACCACGGTGTGCTCGACGAACGCCAACGCCTGGTCCAGGGCCGCCCGGTGGGCGGCGTACACGGCCGCCCGGGTCGGGTCGTCGCCCAGCCCCCACAGCACCGAGACGGACTTCAGCGCCGTGAACGTCAGATCGAACCCCACCACCGGCCTCTCACCCTGGAAGCCCCGACCGAGGGGTTCGCCGGTGATGGGGTCGTGTCCGTCGCGGAACACCGCGGCCATCGCCTCCTCGGTCACCCGGTCAACTGCCCGAACCCGGTGGGCGGGCTCGATGCCCAGGGCGTCCAGGCCCTCCCCGCACCACCGGCCGGGCGGGTTGCCGGTGGTCTCGTAGTACGCGGTGAGCGACGCGCCAGGTTCCAGACCGGCATCGCCCGCGGCGACCTGCCGGGTCAGGTAGGCGTACCCGTCACCTGCGACCAGCTTGTGCATCGACATCACCGCCATCACCTCCCGACCTGTCGACACCGTCAGGAGCAGGTAGGCGCGGATCGGCGCAACATGCGCAGCCCGCGGCCGCCAGTCCTCAGCGACGCCTCACCCGTAGGGGTGTTGGGGGAGGGCGCAACACCGGGTTGGGCCCCTCTTGATCGATAGCCGCGGCGATGACGGCCGCGACGCGGCAGGTCAGCGAGGCGATGATGGCCACCGCCACCGGGTCGGCGAGGCAAATCTGCCTGCCGGAGCCCCTTGGCGAACCCGCGCAATCAACGTACAGTTTTCTGTACAACGTGGGGAGGTGTGCGGTGAAGACCATGACGTACTCGCAGTCTCGAGCCCGCTACGCGGAGACTCTGGACGCCGTCGTGAACGACCGCGAAGAGGTCGTCATCACGCGTGCGGGCCATGACCCGGTCGTGATCGTCTCTCTCGCGGACTACGAGTCCCTGAAGGAGACGGCGTACCTGCTGCAGAACCCGGTCAACGCCCGCCGGCTGCTGAACTCGATCGAGCGCCTCGAGTCCGGTCAGGGCGTGGAGCGAGAGCTCGTCGAGTGAGGTTCGTCTGGGACGCCGACGCGTGGTCGGACTACCTGTACTGGCAAGTCCAGGACCGCCGGACCCTCAAGCGGATCAACGAGCTGCTCAAGGACATCGCCAGGGGCGCGGGTCAGGGCACCCCACACGAGGGCATCGGCAAGCCCGAAGCGCTCAAACACGGGCTTCACGGGTACTGGTCCCGCCGCATCACCGACGAGCACCGGCTCGTCTACAAGGTCGTCAACGACGAAGTCCGGATCGCGGCATGCCGCTCCCACTACGCACCCTGACGCTCGGAGTGCAAGGCGGGTCGTGCACGCACGGTGGTGTGTCTGCCGGGGCCGTCAATCGACCTTCGGGAGGGAGAGTCGAACCTCGCGGTAGCGCGGGCCAGCGAAGATCTCGGCTTCGCAAGCAATGACCGTGCCCCGATTCAGCAGTGCGCCGTAACGCGCGCCCTGCGCTGCGGTCATGGTCCCGACCACCTTGCCGTCGATGTGCGCTTCGACCGTGGGTGCGCCCGACTGATTGCCAGTGGGCACGATGCCAGGGTGCAGGGTCGCCCACACCGGACCGATCCAGCCTCCGCGCTCCAAGAGGGCGTCCTGGAAGTGCTGCTCACCTGTCACTGCGCACTCTCGCTCCGCCTCGAGAAGGATGGCACCGACGGGCGCACTGTTGCCGGGAACTGCTCTCTCCGGTTCTGAAAGGCGCAGGACGACCTGGTGACCGTCCCCGCGGCCGGCCTGGTAGATGCACGCCAGGCAACTCGCGACCAAGCCCGTGCTCTCAAGCTCTCTGAGCGTCGGCTGCCACCTCGCGGCGTCGTCGCGGGGGAGATACCCGACGGTGAGCCACTGCTCGCCGACCGCCATGCGCACTCTGACGGCGTTTGGGTCGTGCTTGTTGCGCGGTTCCCGCTCGAGCAGGGCGGTCTCACGCAGCCCGCCGTCCCAGTCGCCTACCGTCCCCGTGCGACGCCGCCCGACGACCCGGGCGAGGTCGTTGGCCCTGTAGTACTCGCCAGCGACGCTCTGCCGGCCTTGAGAGAAGAGCCGAACCGACCTGTTGGTACTTGCGAGCACGGACTCGGTCGGGGCTGGGTTCGCGGTGGCGCCGCTCGATCGCCCGGAGGACGGGGTCGGACGTGCGGCAGGCGTGGGCTTCTTGTAGTGCCGGTAGAACCAGACTGCTGCCACAACGATGAGCACCGCAAGGGGACGCCCCACGAAGGGCACTTGAGCAATGAGTGCTCCGGCAACGACGACTGCGCCGAAGTACAAGAGCCAACCCAGGGGACCCATGCGCCGACCGTAGCGTTTGCCGCGAGTTTCAACCGGCGTTCGGGGCATCGGATGCGATGACGGTCGGCCAGACTCCTCTTGCACCTCGTCGGAGCGGGGCTCGGCAGGCGATGGGCAGTGCCCGCAGCACCTTGGTCAGGGGTGGCGAAAGTCCAGACGCACCTCGGCCATCTCACCCCATGGTTCCGCGCAGGCGCATCGCCGCGGATCGTCCACAACACAGTTGAGGTCACGCTGACGCGGACATGATGGGGACATCGGCGCGCGTCCGGACCGCCCACGGGCTCGCCGCCCGCTGATGCGCGCAGGTCGAACTGCCGAGGTCGCTGATCCCGGACTTGAACCGAAGTTGGGCTGGTCCCACTACGGTGTAACTCACCCGCGCATAGAAAGGCTGTGCCGCACATGGACCTCCCTCTTGGTTTGGCGACCGCTCTGGAGTCCGGCAAAGGCGTCCTCTTCATTGGCGCGGGTGCGGGGCACGAGATGCGCACGCCTTCAGGAGCGCATGCTCCGACTGGAGAAGGTCTGGCTGCGTCGCTCGCGTCGCACTTCAAAGTCGACGCCGGTGATTCGCTCGATCTCGCCATGATCGCGCAAGTTGTGGAGAATCGGCATGGTCGCGCCAAACTGATCGCACATGTCGAGCGTGAACTCGCTAGCCTTGAGCCGAGTCAAGACCTTCAATGGCTAACCTCGCTGACCTGGAAAGCCATTTTCACAACGAACTACGACAACGCCATCGAGCGCGCCTATCAGCGGTCTGCTAATCCCACACAAACGCCGGTCACTGTTGCGACCAACTCCGAGGTGACGTCGTGGGATCCCCGATTCGAAGTTCCCATCTTTCATCTGCACGGCAGCCTGGCCTCGTCAACTGCGCGCGACGCTATCCTAATCACCCAGTCGGACTACGCGCGATTTCGTGTCCGGCGACAGATGCTCTTTGATCACTTCCGACTCTCATTCGCAGAATCGCCGATCCTGTATTTCGGCTATAGCCATCGAGATCCCAATTGGCAGATGATTACCCAAGAGGTCCGGGCTGAATTCTCGCCCAAAGACCCGCCGCCGTCCTATCGAATTGCCCCCGAGACGCCCGTACTCGAACGAGAATTGTTGGCCTCGCAAGGCGTAACGACACTCGACGGCGACCTCGGCCAGTTTCGATCGACGGTTGAGCTCGTCCTGGGATCGATACGCGTGGAGCCTTATAGGCTCGATGAACTTCGCTCGCACATTCCGACTGACCTGCATGAAGCGTTCGCTACGTCGCCCGCGGCCGTCTCGCGATTGCTCAATTCGTGGGACTATGTGAATCAAGCCGATTTTGCCAGTGCGCCGAACACGCGAGCCTTCCTAAGGGGGGATCGCCCCACATGGTCGCTTCTCGGCCAAGGGATCGGCTTCGAACGCGACCTCGAACAGCGTCTCGTTGACCGACTGCTCGATTTCGCGACAGATCCGAAGCCGCGAGTTACTTGCGAAGTCGTGCTGGGCCCTGCTGGCTATGGAACCACGACTCTCCTTATGGCGGTGGGGGCCTGGTTTGCGCGCAATCGAATCGGAAGAACCTTCTACCTAAAGCCGGGCATGGCACCAACGTCCGGTGATGTCGAGTTTGCGGCACGTTCTTACGACGGTCCTGTGGTCTTCGTCGTCGACAATGCTTCTGATCACATCGACGCCCTCGATGAGATTACTGAACTGCTCCGGAATATTCGGGTTCCAGCCTTTCTGCTCCTCGGTGACCGGCTAAATGAGTGGCGTGAACGTCGACCTTCGATCAAGCCATTCGAGTATTTGCTAGAGCCACTTTCAGATGACGAGATCACTCGACTTCTTGAGCGGCTGGAGACCCTTGGCGAACTCGGTTCGCTGAGTGCGCTATCAATCGAACTCCGAATCGCAGCAATTAAGCAGCGAAATCAGCAGGAGCTTCTCGTGACCATGAGAGAGGTCACGGAAGGAAAGGCCTTCGACGCGATTATCGAGGATGAGTTCAGGAATATCGCCGACCCCGCCGCCCAAGAGCTCTATGCGCTGGTCTGCGCATTCTCGCGGTCGCGCGCATTGGTGCGCGACATGCTTTGCGCGGAAGCGCTCGGGCACTCCACTTCGCGACTTTACGAAATTCTGGGACATAGCCTTGATGGAATACTTGCGTGGGAGACCGTCGATGCGGCGCGTGGCATCGAGGCCCTGAGGGCGCGTCACCAAGTAATTGCAGACATTGTATGGGACAGGTGCATTGACCGCCTCGAGCGGGAGCGACTCCTTCTCGCCGCGATTTCTGGCATCAACCTTACGTACGGACTGGATGCCAAAGCGTTTGAAGCGTTTACCCGAGATGACGATGCAGTCGACAGTCTCCAGACCCTCGAAGCCAAGACTCGATTCTTCGAAGACGCCTGTCGAAAGGATCCCGGGAACGCGTACGTGCTTCAGCATTACGCGCGAATGCTCAGGCGAGAAGGGCGGATCGAGTTGGCTCTCGGTCAAATTGACTCGGCAATACGCTTGGCGCCGAACGCGCGAATTCTGCAGCACACTCGAGGCGTAATCCTTCACGACGCAGCCATGGAAGCCACCAGCAGAGAAATGGGTCGACGCCGTCTAGCTCAGAGCGAGGATGCGTTCCGGGGGGCGATTAGGCGCTCTCCTAGAGATGAGTATAGTTTCCAGTCGCTCGCTGAGCTCTATCTTGACTGGGCCAAGCAGGCTAGTACGGATGCGGAGGCGATTGACTACGTCGCGAAGGCTCAAAACGTCGTTAGCGATGCTCTAGCCGTAGTGCGGAACCGCGAGGGCATCTATCTCGTTTCTTCGAAGATCGAGAAGTTTCTCGGAGATGAGTCTCGTCGGTTGGATGCCCTTCGTAGCGCTCTCGCTTCAGCCCCCACGAGCGCCGTCGTTCGCTATCTGCTCGGAAATGCGTTGCGGTTGACGGGCGCGTTCGGGGAGGCCGAGAGTGTCTTGAGGCTTGGTCTTCAAGATCATCCCGACGATCCGAACCTGGCCTGGGCGTTTGCGGTGACGCGATTCCAAAGCACCGGCTCATACGACGAATCTCTTGCCGTATTGCATCTTGCAAGATTGCGCGGCGAGCATGACCCCCGATTTATCGCAACGCTTGGTGGCATGCTAGTGATGAGCGGGCAACTCGATGAGGCTCAGGAGGTCTGGCGCAGGGCCGCGTCGCGGAATTTCGCGTTCGAGGATCGTGCACGGGTTGGTTTCCGTCCGGAGCCAACGAATGGACCAGTTGAGTTGCTGGGCCGTGTTCTGAGAGTGGCGTCGGGCTTTGCGTTCGTCGGGTCCGTCGGGATGCCCGACTTCTTCTGCCACAGTTCTCGATATTCCGGGCTGGTCTTGCGACCCGACCTTCCCGTCTATTTCACGGTCGGATTCTCGGCGCGAGGTCCGGTTGCTACCGCGATTCGGGCCGTGGGCCAGTAGCCCGATCGCGCGCGCGGAGCCGACTCAGCGCGGCCGCCGCGACGTTCGCCGCGACAAGTTGCTGTGCCGGCATGAGGTGGCTGTACCGCGAGTCCGTCGTCGCGTAGGTCTCGTGCCCCAGCCGTCGGGACAGAGTGAACATGTCCATCCCCTCGGCGAGCATCCAACTCGCATGGGTGTGGCGCAGGTCGTGGATCCGCGGCCGCTTCGACAGGCGCCGCGCGTCAGGGTCGGGCTCACCGTTCGAGTCCACCGGGTTCTGTGCCTTGGTGATCGCCGGCGTCCAGTGCGTCGCCCAGAACGTGTTGTTGCGGATCGGCCGACCGGCGACGTTAACGAACACCAGGTCGGTCCCGCGCCGGCCGGCAGTGACGTCCCGAAGCATCTCCGCAAGGTCGGGGGACAGCGAGATCGTCCGCCGCGACCGAGCCGACTTCGGCGCCCCGATGAACGGCTGACGGTCCCCGTCCTGCTTCCACGCCTTGTTGATGCGGATGGTCGGCGGGTGGGCGTCGAGCGAGAGGTCCTCGACGTGCAGCGCGGTCGCCTCTCCGAAGCGCATGCCGGTCCCGACGAGGGTGATGATGAACGGCCGGTAGTGCTCGATCAGGTTGTCCAGGATGAGGTCGAGGTCTTCCGGCTCGAGCACCACCATGTCGTCGCCGGCCCGCTGGTTGCCGGGGAGCCGCACGGCGGCGCACGGGTTGTCGGGCCGGTAGCCGAGTCGGACGGCCGTGTTCATGGCTGCCGAGAGCAGCCCGTGGACGTTGGCGATCGTCTTGTGCGATAGCCCCTTGGTCTGGAGCTCGCGGATCCACAGGGTCACCTGCTGCCACGTGAGCGCCTTGACCGGCAGCGCGCCGAGGTACGGGGTGATGTGGTCCCGTGCCCGCAGTCGGTACCCCGTGCGGGTGTCCTCGCCGACGCGATTGAGGAGCTCGATGTGCTCGCGGACGGCGTCCTCGACCGTCGGGCCGCCCTGGCGGATCGCGTTGGCCACTTCGACGGCGAGCGTGAGCCGCTGCCCGTTGGCGTCGAGCAGCTTGATCGTCTGCTCTGCCTGGCGCCGATCGTCGAAGGTCAGCGACTGCCGACCGGGCTGCGTGGGGTCTCGCCAGACGACGCGGAAGGCCACTGTGCCGTCCCCGCGAACGCGCTTTTCGATGCTCGCCACGTCACCATGGTGCATCTCATGGGGACAGATTTGTCCCCCTGTGGGGACCAAGCGTGCGTTTCCGCAGGTCAGAAGGGTGCCCCGAGTGGGATTCGAACCCACACTGGATCGGGTTTGAGCCGAACGCCTCTGCCGATTGGGCTATCGGGGCCGTGCAGCAGGGTACCGCGGGGCGGCGTGCTGACGCTCACAGCCCGATGAGCACGGAAGCCGCGCGCTCCGGCATTACGCTGCTACCTGTGAGCACCAACGACGCGACGCCGACCACCCCCGCCGAGTCGGCGAACAGCCCCTTCGACCTGACGACGCCCCCGCAGGCGCCTGCGGTCGAGCTGCCCGCCGCTGACGCCCCCTCGCGCCCCGCGCGCCGTGCGGTCGTCGCGGAGGACGAGGCGCTCATCCGCATGGACGTCGTCGAGTCGCTGCGCGAGGCGGGCTTCGACGTGGTCGGCGAGGCCGGCGACGGTGAGACGGCCGTGAAGCTGGCGATCGAGCTCAAGCCGGACGTCGTCGTGATGGACGTCAAGATGCCGATCCTCGACGGGATCACGGCAGCCGAGCGGATCGGCAAGCTCCACCTCGCGCCGGTCGTCCTGCTGACGGCCTTCTCGCAGAAGGAGCTCGTGGAGCGTGCGCGCGACGCCGGCGCGATGGCCTACGTCGTCAAGCCTTTCAGCCCGGCGGACCTGCTGCCTGCCGTCGAGATCGCGATCTCGCGCTACGCGCAGATCACGGCCCTCGAGTCGGAGGTCGCGGACCTCGCGGAGCGCTTCGAGACCCGCAAGCGCGTCGACCGCGCCAAGGGCCTGCTCATGACGAAGATGGGCCTGACAGAGCCGGAGTCGTTCCGCTGGATCCAGAAGACGTCGATGGACCGTCGCCTGACGATGCGTGAGGTTGCTGACGCCGTCATCGAGCAGGTCGGCGGCGCGGCGAGCTGATCGCCGTCGGGCGCGAGTCGCCCGATGCTCGTCCATGGCGGGCGCCGTGGGCTCTGCGGGCTCTGGTCACGGTTCGGCAACGACCTCAGACCGACCAATGATCGTCACGTCGCCGACACATGGTGTGCGTAGTTTCCGTCGAAAGCCCCAGGGGCCTTCGACGGCCCCCGGTTCGCTGCACTCGGACAAAGGGGAGTACCCGCACATGACTCGTACGACGTACGCGGCCCGTAGCGCCGCCCTGATCGGCGCCCTCGCTCTGACCCTCGCTGCCTGTGCCTCATCGTCAGCAACCCCGGGCAGCACCGCGAGCGCCAGCAGCGCTCCCGCCAGTGCCGGTGGCCTGGTCGTCGGCACCCTGCTGCCGCAGACTGGTTCGCTGGCCTTCCTCGGCCCGCCCGAGATCGCGGGCGTCAACCTCGCGATCAAGGACATCAACGACGCCGGTGGGGTGCTCGGGTCGGACGTCACGGTCGAGCACGCCGACTCCTCCGACGGTGACCACGCCGAGGTCGCGACCCAGTCGGTGACGGACCTGATCTCCAAGAAGGTCCAGGCCATCATCGGTGCGGCGTCCTCGACGGTCACGCTCAACGTGATCGACGACGTGACCGCCGCCAAGATCGTCCAGATCTCGGGTGCGAACACGGCCACCAAGCTCTCCGGCTACTCGCCGTTCTACTTCCGCACCGCACCGCCGGACACGGTCCAGGGCGCCGCACTGGGCTCGCTGATCGTGTCGGACCAGGTCAAGAAGCTCGGCATCCTCGTGTTCAACGACGACTACGGGACGTCGCTGCGCGACGTCATCGTCAAGACCGTCGAGGAGAGCGGGGTCGAAGTCACGTACGGCAAGGCGGGCCAGGAGTTCGACCCGGCGGCGAGCGACTTCAAGAACGACGTGACGTCGGTCCTCGCGACCCAGCCTGACGCGATCGCCATCGTCGCGTTCGACCAGACGAAGCAGATCATCCCCGACCTCGTGGCTGCCGGGTTCGACGCCTCGAAGCTCTACCTGGTCGACGGCAACACGTCGAACTACTCGAAGGACTTCCCGGCCGGCACGCTCAAGAATGCGCAGGGGACGATCCCCGGCGCCTTCCCGACCGAGGAGTTCCAGGGTCGCCTCAAGAGCATCGACTCGACGCTGACGGACTACTCGTACGCGGCCGAGTCGTACGACGCGACCATCCTGGCCGCACTCGCAGCCGTGGCCGGGAAGGGCACGGACGGGGCGACGATCCAGAAGAACATGGCGGCGGTCTCTGGCGCCGACGGTGGTGACGAGTGCACGTCCTTCAAGGACTGCGTCGCGCTGCTCGACTCCGGCAAGGGGATCACCTACAAGGGTCAGGCGGGCGTCGGTCCGTTCAACGCCAAGAACGACCCGTCGTCGGCGTACATCGGCGTCTACCAGTACCAGGACGACAACTCCTACAAGTTCATGAAGTCGGTCTTCGGCGAGAGCTGATCGACCGCAGTCGCAGGGCCTGAGCACGACGACGGGGCCCGGTGGGGGAGTGATCCCCGACCGGGCCCCGTCGTCGTGGGTGCACGTCCGCGGTGGCGGGGCAGCGGTGATGGGGCCGTGCAGGACGGTTCGAGGTCGGCAGCGGCGCGCGTCAGCCTGTGTGGGCGCGCGTGACCGGCTGACGCGCCCTGGGTAGTGGAGGCACGCCAGCCGGTGAAGTCGATCAGCTGGCTGCGGCGTCCTTGTCGACGTCGGCCGCGAGGGTGCCGAGGTACAGCTCGATGACCTTCGGGTCGTTCATGAGCTCGCGGCCGGGGCCCGAGTAGGCGTTGCGCCCCTGGTCCAGCACGTAGCCCCGGTCACAGATCTGCAGGGCACGGCGCGCGTTCTGCTCGACGATGACGATCGAGACCCCAGCCTTGTTGATCTTCCGGGTCCGGATGAACGTCTCGTCCTGGCGGACGGGGGAGAGGCCGGCGGACGGCTCGTCGAGGAGCAGGACGGACGGGTTCATCATGAGCGCGCGCGCCATGGCGACCATCTGCCGTTCGCCGCCCGAGAGGGAGCCGGCACGCTGCTTGCGCCGGTCCCCGAGCACGGGGAAGAGGTCGACGATGAACTCGAAGCGCTCCGTGAATGTGCGCGGCGCCTGGTACACGCCCATCTGCAGGTTCTCCTCGATCGTGAGCGAGGGGAAGACGTTGTTGTTCTGCGGGACGAACCCGACCCCGCGACGCACGAGCGCGTCGGCGCGGTGGTTGGTGATGTCCTCGCCGGACAGAGTCACGCGGCCCGACCGGACCGTCACGAGCCCGAAGAGGGCCTTGAGGAGGGTCGACTTGCCGGCTCCGTTGGGGCCGATGACCCCGACGAGCTCGCCGGGGTGCACGACGAGGTCGCACCCGTTGAGGATGTCGACCCCCGGCAGGTAGCCGGCGACGAGGTTCTCGGCGATCAGCAGCGGCTCGCCGGCGGGCGCACCCCGGTGCGTGTCGGGTGCGGTGGTCGCAGCGGCGCTGGACGGCGGGACGGCGGTCATGACTGCCCCTCTCGGGCGCGCGGGGGGACGTCGTCCTCGAGCAACGAGTCGTCGCCGAGATCGGTGTCGTGGTGGGCGCCGAGGTAGGCGTCGATGACGGCGGGGTCCTTCATCACGGACTCGGGTGGCCCCTCGGCCACGATGCGGCCCTCGGCCATCACGACGACCCAGTCGGAGATGTGCCGGACCATGTGCATGTCGTGCTCGACGAAGAGGACCGTGGTGCCCTCGTCGCGTAGCGCCTGGATGTGTCCGAGGAGCGACTGTGTGAGGGCCGGGTTCACCCCCGCCATCGGCTCGTCGAGCATGATCATCGTCGGCTTGCTCATCAGTGCGCGCGCCATCTCGAGCAGCTTGCGCTGGCCGCCCGAGAGGCTTCCCGCGAAGTCGTCGCGCTTCGTCTCGAGCTTGAACCGGACCAGCAGCTCCTCGGCCTGCGCGGTGATCTCCCGCTCGCGGGGCCGCCACAGGCTCGGCACGAGGGCCGCGAAGAGGTTCTCTCCGGGCTGGTGCGTCGCACCGAGCCGCATGTTCTCGATGACGGTCATGCGGTTGAGGGCCTTGGTCAGCTGGAAGGTGCGGACCATCCCGGACCGCGCGACCCGGGCGGCGCTCACTCCGGCGAGCGGGGTGCCCTCGAACGTCCACCGCCCGCTGCTCGGCCGGTCGAACCCGGTCATGAGGTTGAACAGGGTCGTCTTCCCGGCGCCGTTCGGGCCGATGAGGGCGGTGATGGCGTTGCGCTGCACCTCGAGGTGGGCGACGTCGACGGCGGCGATCCCCCCGAAGTGCCGGGTCACGTCGTCGGCCACGAGGATCGGGTCGGGCTTGACCGCTCCGGGCTTGCGGTGGACGTGCTGGAGGTCGCGCGCGGCTGTCGTGCGGAAGTCCTGGCCGGTCTGCTCAGCGGACATTGATCGCCAGCTCCTTCTTGTCGCCGAGGACTCCTTGCGGCCTGAAGATGACGAGGAGCATGAGCGTGACGCCCACGATCACCCAGCCGAGCTGCTCGATCTGCCCGGTCGACATCACCGTGTCCGGGATCCCGTCGCGCATGAGCGACTTGATGAGCATGAGGCCGGCCCAGAACACGATCGAGCCGAGCACCGGACCGAACACGGTGGCCGCACCGCCGAGCAGCAGGATGGTCCACACGAAGAACGTCATCGGGCGGCCCATCGAGTCGGGCTGGACAGCTCGCGGCAGCACGTAGACGATGCCGGCGAGGGCGCCGATGACGCCGCCGAGCACGAGCGACTGCATCTTGTACGCGTAGACGCTCTTTCCGAGCGATCGGACCGCGTCCTCGTCCTCCCGGATGCCCTTGAGGACGCGTCCCCAGGGGCTCCGGAGGAGCAGGAACACGAAGAGGCACGCCAGCGCGACGACGGCCCACGCGACGATCCGGATCCACCAGCTGTTGGAGAAGTTGTTCGAGTAGCTGAACGGCCCGATGTCGGTCGTGCCGTCGGGCAGCGGGGACAGCGCCTGGAACGTGGCCTTGTAGCTGTCGCCGCGCAGGCCGGACGACGCACCCGTGAGGGAGGTCAGGGCGGTCGAGCGACCGATCAGCCGGACGATCTCCGCGGCGGCGATCGTGACGATCGCGAGGTAGTCACCGCGCAGCTTGAGGGTGGGGATGCCGAGCACGAGGGCGAACACGGCCGCGGCCGCGATCGCGACGAGCGCGGCCGCCCAGATGGGCCAGCCGGCGATCGTCGCGATGGCGAAGCCGTACGCGCCGAGCAGCATGAACCCGGCCTGCCCCATGTTGAGGAGCCCGGTCAGGCCGAAGTGGATGTTGAGCCCGATCGCGGCCAGCGCGTAGGCCGCCGTCGTCGGGGCGATGATCTCGCCGGCGACGTTGGTGAGGATGCGTGTCCAGTCCATGGGAGACCTCCGTTAGCCGATGCGCTCGGCGCGGCCGAGGATGCCCTGGGGCCGGAACAGCAGCACCAGGATGAGGATGAGAAGTGCGCCCGCGTAGCGCATGTCGTTGGGGATCACGAGGCTCGACATCTCGACGACCAGGCCGATCACGAGCGAGCCGGCGAGGGCACCGAACGCCGCGCCGAGCCCGCCGAGGGTCACGGCCGAGAACATCAGGAGCAGCATCGCGCCGCCCATGTTCCAGCTCGTCGCGTTGAGGTAGAGCCCCATGAGCACGCCGCCGAGCCCGGCGAGGCCCGCCCCGAGCGTCCACACGATGCGGACGATCTTCTCGACGCTGATGCCCGACGCGGCCGCCAGCGCGGGGCTGTCGGAGACGGCCCGGGTGGCCCGCCCGACCCGTGTCGCGAGCAGGAAGTACGACACTGCGGCGAGCGTGATGATCGCGATGACGACCGAGATGATGGTCATCCGCGTCAGCGTCACCGGACCCATCGTCACGACGTCGGGTGCGGTGGTGATGATGCGCAGCTTGTCGCCGCCGAAGAAGAACTGGAACCCGTACTGCAGGGCCATCGACAGGCCGATCGTGACGATCATCTGCTGGGTCGTGCCGACGCGGCGCCGGCGGAGCGGGTGCCACAGCCAGGCGTCCTGCGCCCACCCGCTCGCGGCCGACAGGGCCACGGCGACCACTGCCGCGACGATCAGCGGCAGCCCGACGAGCTGGCAGAACACGTAGGCGAGGATCGCGCCGAGGGTGACCTGCTCGCCATGGGCGAAGTTGCTCAGGCCGGTCGTGCCGTAGATGAGTGACAGACCGATGGAGGCCAGCGCGAGCAGCAGGCCGAAGACCAGCCCGCTCGCTGCCTGCTGCGCGACCCGGGCCCCGTTGAAGCCGCTCCCGCTCCCGGCCTCGCTCGCGACGTCGCCGCCGTCGGAGGCGCCGGGGGTGGCGGACGCCGTGCTCCCGGGGCCCGCGGATCCCATCCCGCTGACGAGGGCGAACCGCACGTTCGTGGAGGAGGCGAGGCGGACCTGCGTGGTGCGCGGGTTCGTCGACGTGTCGGACAGCGCCTGCCCCGGCGGGAGGGTCGCGACGTCGAGCGTGACGGTGTACTTGCCGTCCGCCGTCACGGGAGCGCTCCAGGTGCCGTCGGCGCCCGTCGTCGTGCTGACGCTGCCCGCGGCGCCGTCGACGGTGATGCCGACGGCCGCAAGAGGCTGACCCGCGGACGACCGGATCGAGCCCTCGACACAGCCCGTGGCGGCGTCCGGGAGGCACGGGCCGTCGGCGACCGCTGGTCCGGCGGTGAGGAGAGGGAGGGCAAGCGCGGCGAGCGTCACGACAGCGAGTCGTCCCCGCCAACCGTTCAGTGCTCGGCCCAGCGCTGACGCACCACGCACGGGGGACCTCCGTTCGGTGGCCGATCGTTCGCTGTGGCAGATCACAGCGCGTCTCGGCGGGTCTCACGGACAGTAGGAGCCGTATGTGTCGTCGGCGTTTCGGGCGGTGACGCGGCCGTGTCGGATCTTGACCCGGTTTGTGGACTAGGCACGGGGGGTCGGAGTTTGCCATGATGCGACGGGCGTCGGAGGCGGGGGACTGCGGCCACGCGGCGGACGGGTGAGCCCGTTCTGCCGGGCATTCCACGACGAAGGAGGTCCGACGTGCGTTCAAGCGTTCAGGTGCGTGCGGCCGAGCCGGACGACCTCACCTCGCTGGTCCGGCTGTGTCTCGAGGCGCGCGCCGAGTCCACCGTCGGGGCCCAGCTTTGCTCGAACGACAGCGAGAGCCTGCGGCACCAGATCGGTGCCCTGCTCGCCGCACCCGGCGGCGTCGTCCTCGTCGCGACGGTCGACAGCGCGCCCGCCGGCCTGCTGCTCGCGCGCCTCGTCGGGCCCAGCGTCTTCAGCGACCTCGTGAGCCTCGCGGTCGAGGCCGTCTACGTGGCGCGGGACGACCGGCGTCGCGGCGTCGGGCACGCGCTCCTGGCGGGTGCCGTGGACGTCGCGGAGGAGGGCGGTGCGACCGACGTGTACGCGTCGCCGCTGCCCGGTGCCCGCGGGATGCTGCGGTTCTTCGCCCGCATGGGATTCGCACCCGCCGCGACGCACCGGGTCGTCAGCACCGCATCGCTTCAGCGTCGGCTCGCGGGTGAGGCGGCCTCCGGCCTCGGCGCCCGACGCGGGGGACGCGCGATCGAGGACCTCATCGCACGCCGTCGGCAGGTCCGCGCCGCGAGCCAGCTGGACCCCGCGGACGTCCGGATGGTCCGCGGGTCGAGCGCGGATCAGGTGCGGGGGGCGGCGATCAGCATGCAGGTCAGCCGCGCGGTCGCGAGCCGTCGCGCCTCGGAGTCCTCGACGACGATCTCGTAGGACGCGAGCGACCCACCCCGGTGCGCGGCCGTCGCGACCCCCGTGACGATGCCGGCGCGCGCCGAGCGATGGTGCGTGATGTTGAGCTCGATCCCGACCGCGATGCGCCCGGGCCCGGCGTGAGCGGTGGCGGCGAGCGAGCCCAGCGTCTCCGCGAGGACCGCGGAGGCCCCGCCGTGCAGCAGCCCGTGCGGCTGGGTGTTGCCCTCGACCGGCATCGTGGCCACCGCGCGCTCGGCGCTGACCTCGAGCACCTCGATGCCCATCCGGGCCAGGAGCGTGCCGGGAACCTGCTGTGCGGAGCCGTCGTCGGTCATGGCCAGTAGTTTGGTGCGGACCGCCACCTGCAGTCTAGCGGGGTTCCATGCCGCTGGACCTACGATCTACGTGGTGTAGCGCTGTGACTGGACGCGCGCAACGCACATCAAGTATCATGGCGACAACAGAACCAGTGCCCTGGGGCGGGCACCGCGCTCGGGAGGAGGAGAGAAGGATGCCCAAGAAGCTGATCCCGGACTTCAAGGTCCGCCAGATGCTTCGCGCCGGCCACACCCACAAGGAGATCGTGGAGGCCCTGGCCCGCGAGGACTACATCACGGTGACGCCGCAAGCCATCTCCGCCTGGGCCCGACGCAACGGTGTCGACACGCCATCCCGAGCCCGCACCGGGTACCCGTGGCGGATCGCCCCGGAGCACCGGCAGATGCTGCCCGTGCGCGCGATCCAGTGGTGGACGCGGCAGGAGGCGGGGGAGGTTCTGCCGGCGGGCGCGAAGCGTCGACTGGACGCCGTGCTCGAGAAGCTGGACGCTGCCGACGCCGTGTTCCACTACGACCCAGACACGATCGAGGGCTGGTGGACGGTTCCCCGTCGCCCGGGCGATCACAGGATGTACCGGGACATCACCCGCAACCCGGTGGACGTGGACGCCTGACCGCGACACGCCCGACACGCCGGTGAGGCGCCCGAAGGGCAGACCGTTCATGGAGCCTGGGTACACTGTTTGTACCAAGCAATCATGACAATAGGCGAGCGCATCAAGCGCTCGCCATTGCTTTGTTACTAGCGATGTGACGCGCGCGAGAGCGCGCCCCGTCCGGTTCGTCCGGTTCGCCCTGGACCCTCACAGCCGAGGCACAGCGATCACCCGAACGGCCCAGTTGACAGCGGTACGCGCCGGGACTAGACCAGGTGTACCGGCCTTTTGCACGATCCCACCGCGCCACCGCGGCCCCACGTACATCAGCGTCGGGGACGACACGCCGATGTGTCGCAGGTGCGGCACCGCGGCGTGGTACGCTGTAACATGTACCCAGGAGAAGCCGTTTCGGAGGTGCAAGCGATGACCAGCATGACAATCACCCCGGTCCCGGTGGGCGTCTTCCCGTCGACAATGCCTGATGAACAAGTGCAGGTCGGGGTGCTGGTGTTCACCCCGGAGCAGTGGGAGCTGGACGTGCAGCTCGGTGAGGCGGTCACGTCGATCGCTGACGAGGCGATCCGTGCCGCTCACGCCGACGGATGGAGGTCGTTCAACTCCGCGTTCGCGTACGCCGAGTACGACGACGACGGCGACGAGCCGGACCCGGTGGACCTGGACGCGGTGATGTTCTACCGGGTGATCAAGTGACGTTCGTCGGCCGGCCGCCCCGCGGCCTGTCCTACTCGCAGCGCAGCAGCTTCACCCGCTGCGGTGAGGCGTACCGGCTCACCAAGATGTTCCGCGTCCCGGAGAACCCAGCCTGGAACCTGATCGGCGGGTCCGCCGTGCACAAGGTGACCGAACTGGAAGACCTGGCCGCGCACGGCGCGGACGTGAAGGTGCTCACCTTTGCGGAGGCGCTGCAGCTGGGCATCGACGAAGCCGTCGAGAAGTCAGGGCTCCCCGAGTCGGAGTTCCGGGCATCCGGCCGCAAGTCGAACGCGTGGCCCGACAAGGAGAACAAGGCGTGGTGGCTGCACCACGGCCCCGTCATGGTGCAGCGGTGGCGCGACTTTGTGCGCACCGTGCCGTGGGACCTGGCCGAGTTCCCCGACGCTGAGGGTGAGCTGCGGCCGGCGGTGGAGATCGAGCTGGACATTCAGGTGTCCGGCACCACCATCAAGGCGTTCGTCGACCGGGTGTTCCGCCGGCGGGCGGACGACGCGCTGGTGGTGGTCGACTTGAAGTCGGGTGCCGACCCGTCCGCCCCGATCAGCTGGGCGTGTACAAGGTGGGGCTCGAGCAGGCGTTCGGTGAGCCTGTCGCGTGGGGCACGTTCTGGATGGCCCGCACCGGGTCCACCACTGAGGTGTTCCCGATGGCCCCGTTCACGCACGAGCGGTTGGAGTGGGAGTACGAGACGTTCCGGTTCTCCCGGGACACCGGCCTGTACCTGCCCAACCCGGGGCAGATTTGCTCGTACTGCTCGGTGAGCGAGTTCTGCTACGTGCAGTCGGGTGCCCGGGCCGACGAGATCCCCCGCCCCTGGGAGCAGTGGCAGGGCAACCAGGAAGGGACGTCAGCGGCATGAGTGTTGTAGCGTACAGCGGGCGGATCGACGCAACCAACCCGTACAGCAGTTCGGGCGACTTCGATGTCGCCTACGACCACGGCGCGGAGGCGGCGATCGAGGCGCTGCTGCTCGGGCACTCCGTGTCGAAGGTGGCGGAGGATCACCTGCTGCTCGACGACGGCACACTGCTCCGCCTGGTGGGCAACGAGGGCGGGTGTTCATGCGGCGGGGGCGACTACGACCTGACCGAGCTGAACGACGTGGACAACATCATCACGGCCGTCGAGTTCGAGGTGGGCGACGGCGCCGACTACTTCACCGCCTACCGCATCTTTGTGCTGGCCGGCGACAAGCGGATCAACCTGGCCACGTTCGAAGGCGACGACGGAAGCGGCTACTACGGCACCGGCTACTACGTGATGGTCCGCCGCCCCGCGGCCGAACCTGGTGTTGCAGCGGACAGCGCAGGGGTGCCGCGGTGAACGCGCACCGGCGACTGTTCTCCTGCCCGTCGTGCCACACGATCCTGTCCGAGTGCGCGGAGCCGCACTGCAAGACGAAGTGCCCGGTCGGGTGGGTGCGGTGCAAGAAGTGCCACATCACCATCAACCCGGCCACCGGCCGGTTCTTCGAGAACGTCGGGGCGTGACGTGACCAGCCCTTGCCGCGTATGTGGGGACTGCGGTCGCACGTTCACCGTGGACCGCCCCAGCCGTCGGAGGCGGTTCTGCAGTCGGTCGTGCGCGATGCGGACGCGCTGGGCGGAGACGCCTCACCGAGGGGTCGATGCGCCCGCCTACAGGGATGGCCACACCCTGCACCCGCTCTACCAGACGTGGTTGACCATGCGTCGGCGGTGCAAGTCGCCCACTAATTCGGCCTACGCCAACTACGGCGGCCGCGGCATCACCGTGTGCGACCGCTGGGACCAGGACTTCTGGGCGTTCGTGGAGGACATGGGCCCTCGGCCGCTCGGGCTCACCTTGGACCGGATCGACAACGACGGTCCGTACGCCCCCGGCAACTGCCGGTGGGCAACCTACTCGGAGCAGCGGCGCAACCGCCGCTCGCCCGCCCGCCAGCGGGCAGCAGAGGGGAACTGACATGGACAGCATGTCCGACAAGATCGCGGGCCTCATCAGGCACGAGTGGGGGAACAGGCTGATCGACCTGCCCGACGGGGAAACCCGCTGGGTGCCGCCGGTTCGTGACGGCGGAGCCACCGACCAGCTGATCACGCTGTCCGTCGGCATCGCCCTGGCCTTGATCGGTCAGGCCCACGCGGCGGAGGGCGACGTGAAGCGCGGCGACACCGTGCTGGTGGAAGGGGTGGTCGCGGAGGTCACCCCCGGTGAACCGTTCGGCACGGTGACGGTGGCGTTCCCGTTCGCCACCGACCCGGACGGCCTTCTCGACGGCGTGGCTGTTGTAGCGCCGCGGGTGATCGTGTACGCAACAAGCGAGGAGAGCAAGTGAGCGACGAGCAGGCCGTGCTGACGGCATCGTTCAAGGGTGACGGCGGGTTCGACGCGCCGCTGCTGGTGGTGCGGGCCGAGACTCCGCACGACATGCTGCAGCGTCTGGACGCGCTGGCCTCCACGGGGATCCTGGCGAAGGTGGCGCAGATCGCCCGGGAGATGCACGGCGTGTACGCCGCCGACCAGGGCCTGCGGCCGACCGCCACCGTGGTGGTCCCGGATCCCGCGTACCCGCAGCCCCCGATCTCGCAGCCGCAGGTCCAGCAGGCCGCGTACCCGCAGGCGCCCCCGCAGATCGTGCCCGGCCCGGACGTGAACAACAACGGGTGGGGCGCGACGCAGCCGCAGCCCGGGTACCAGGCGCAGGCGGCCGGCGGCTACCAGCCGGCCCCCGTCCCGCAGCAGCAGCCGGGCGCTCCGTTCACGGAGACGGACCGGTACGGGAACACGTTCGTGTACAACGACCCGGCCGCACCCATGTGCGCGCGTGGGCCCATGGTGAAGGCCACCCGCATGAAGCGGGACAACAGCGGCACCTACACGATGTGGCTGGACCCGGCCCACAAGGCGTGCCCGCTGTGGAAGAAGCAGGGCAACCCGCCGGTGGACCCGTCCCAGCTGGCCCCTGACCAGTGGCTGAACAAGCGATGAGCACCGTCATCAAGTCCTCGTTCCTGCGGACGCCCTTGACCCTCACGGACGAGAACGGCCGCACGGTGGGCGTCTCCCTCCGGGGTGAGCGGACAACCATCTGCGGGTCGTTCAACCGCACCGGGCTCCTGGACGCCGTGCAGTCGGAACTGGGTGTGCGGCTGGTGCCGGACGACGCCATCGTCATCGACAAGGCCGACCTGCCTCCGGTGTCGAGCGGTGATGGGACGAGGGGCGCGACGCGTTCCTTCCTGCTGTGGGACTCCGACACGTACGACTCGCTGATGGCGGACGCCCGCGCGCTGATCGCCCTGGCCGAGCACCGGAAGGTCCACCCGCCGGTCGACGAGGCGCAGGTGAAGGCGCTGGCCAGGCTGATCGACGTCCAGGACCCGGACGTGATCGCGCGTGCGATCCTCCGCTCCGGCAAGGTCACGGTGACCCTGTGAGCGCCCTGGTGTTCCTGGACACCGAGACGACCGGCCTGGACGAGGACGACCACATCTGGGAGTTCGCGGCCATCCGGCGCGACTCGGACGGTCAGGAGACGCAGATCCAGTTCCAGCTCGAGCACGACGTCACCAAGGTGGCGCACCTGCCCGAGAAGTTCCGGGTCGACCACGACGCCCGGTACAACCCGGACGAGGCACTACCGGCCGTGCTGGCGGCCGCACTCATCGACGACATCACCCGGCCCGACGACCGGACGGGCGCCAAGATGCGCCCGGTCGGCGCCGTCGTCGACTTCGACATGCGGCGTCTGGAACGGCTGCTCCGCCAGTACGGGTTCACCCCGCGGTGGAACTACCACACGCGGTGCGTCGAAACCTTGTACGCCGGGGCGACCGGTGAGGACGTGGACGGGCTGTCCCGCGTGGCCGACGAGCTGGGTATCGAACACCCGGCTGAGCACACCGCCATGGGCGACGTGCTGACCACGCGGGCCGTCTACAACGCGGTGATGGGGTCCTGAGCACGTGCTGACCGCCAGTCGTTCGCTGGGCCGGGCCGTCGAGACCGGGCGGCCCCTGCCCGAGGTGCCGGGACTGGAAGACCTCTACCGAGGCTACTTCCGGTGCCGGCCCCGCCGGGGGCAGGTGTGCCTGATCGCCGGCCAGCCTGGCGCCGGGAAGTCGGGGCTGGCGTTGTGGTGGGTCGACCAGATGAACATCCCCGCCCTGTACCACTCCGCGGACATGGCGCCGCACACGGCGGTCACCCGGCTGGCCGCCATCCGCACCGGCGACGCCGTGTCGGAGGTGTCGGAAGGCTTGGCGGGTGCCGGGGACGCGTACTACGCGGCGGCGTTGGAGTCCAGCAAGATCCGGTTCTGCTTCGACCCGAACCCGACGTTGGACACCATCTACGAGGAGATCGAAGCGTGGGTGGAGCTGACCGACTCGTTCCCGCAGGTGATCGTCATCGACAACCTGATGGACGTGTTGGGGGACGGCGACAACGAGACGGCCATCTACAAGGCGGTCCTGTTGGAGGCGAAGACGATCGCCCGTGAGACGGGCGCGGCCGTGTTCGTGCTGCACCACATGTCGGAGGCGGCCGGGCACCCGGACGACCCGCCTGCCCGCAAGTTCATCTTGGGGAAGGCCGCGCAGACGCCGGAGGTGATCCTGTCGGTGGCGTTGGGGAGTCCGGCGAGTTCAAGGTGTCGGTGGTGAAGCACCGCAACGGCAAGCAGTCGGCGTCCGCGCAGATTTTCCTCCGGTTGCGGGCCGACCCGGCGCACAGCCGGTTCGAGAAGTGGGTTCCAGGGTCCACGCCGGCGGCGCCGGCGCCCGAGGAGAAGTGGTGGCAGTCGTGAGTGGTCAGCAGCGGGGCAGTCGCATCGAGGTGATTCACGAGCCGACGCCGGAGCAACTGGCGCCCGTGTTCGTGGAGGACGAGACGACGAAGATGCACGTGTACGTGGCCGGCCCCATGCGGGGCATCCCCGGGTTCAACTTCCCGGCGTTCAACGACGCCACGGCCCGCCTGCGGGCGGCCGGGTTCGCGGTGTTCAACCCGGCGGAGCGGGACATCGCCCACGGGTTCACCGGTGAAGGCATGACCGGGTTCGAGGACCTGAACGACGGCGAGAACCGGTTCAACCTGCGGGACGCACTCAACGACGACCTGTCGTGGATCGCGCAGCACGCCGACGCCATCTGCGTGCTGTCCGGGTGGGAGAACTCGGCCGGCGCGCAAGCGGAGATGGCCCTGGCTGCCGCACTGGGGCTGCGGGTCGGGTTCGTCTTCGAGTTCGAGGATGGCCGCACACTGGCGACTGCGGCGGACGCGCTGCGGCAGGCGGCGGACGAAGACCGGTTCATGCGACCGCCGCAGCGGGTCCACTACCTGACCCCGGAGGAGTTGCCGTCCATGCGGCACGCCGTGCTTGATCCTGGTGTTGCAGCGTACAGCGGTGAGCTGCACAGGCTCGAGGACGTGGCCGCAGAGTTCGGGGTCGACCTGGACGGCGAGTACGTCGTCTCTGACGAAGTGCGGGTCACCTCGAGCACGGGTGGGCAGAAGGGCAAGAAGCCGGCCCAGTTCAGCCTGATCCCGACCGGACCGCTGAACTTGCTGGCCAAGCACTACGGGCGCGGCGCGCAGAAGTACGCGCGGGTGAACGGCAAGGACAACTGGCGCAACGGCTATGAGTTCTCGCTGTCCTACGACGCCGCGCTGCGGCACCTGACCGCGTTCTGGGGTGGTGAGGACGTGGACCCGGAGACGGGCAGCCTGCACGTCATCTCGGCGGCCTGGCAGTGCTTCACGCTGGCCGAGTTCCTGTCCCACCCCGAGCTGGTGGCCCAGTTCGACGACCGACAGGACGGTGCAGCGTGACCGCCGACCGGATCGAACTGGCGCGAGTGATCCGCGATGTGACCGACGCGTGGGAGGAGCCTCTCGACGAGGTTCACGACGTGCCGCAGATCGTCAACGCCGTCCTGGCATGGCAGGCATCCCGCCCAGACGTCCCCGCGGGAGCGAGCGGTGTAGATCGCTGCTCATACTGCGGGCGAGTCGATCAGCACGTCGAGGTCGGCACAGAGGACAACGGGGTGCCAACAGCCATCTGCGGCGACTGCGAGCAGGAGCCGCAGTATCTGACGGGCGTGCCAGAGGACTGGATGTTCGATTCGAAAGACGAGCTCGTGGAGAAGGCGTTCGAGGCCGGGTGTGCCTGGCACCACTACCATCACCACGACCCGTCCGCACTGGACATCCCCGCCGCTGGTCTGCGGGTCACGCGGGAGGCGGTGACCGATGTCGAGGTCGGCCGATTCCTGAGCGAGTGGTTGGACGACAATGCCCCGCTGAACGAGCGCCGATACCTGCATGCGGCTCGTGCGCTCGCCAGGAAGTACCCCGCCCTCGGCGTGACCGTCGCGGATGAGGTGCAGCCGTGAGCGCCCCGTTCGAGGCCCGGTTCGCGGGCCTGTGCGCTGAGTGTGACCGGCGGATCCTGCCCGGCGACCTGGTGCGGTTCCAGGACGACGAGCTGGTGCACGACGACCACGCGAACGACCCGCCGGCCACCCGGCCGGACGGCCCGGTGTGCCCGCGGTGCTGGCTGACCCGGCCATGCGAGCACGACGACGACTTCAAGCTGATCGTCCCCAACCCTCTGGGAGGTGCGTCGTGAGCGACCTGACCGTGTTCGTGGGCGGCATGGTGTTCATCCTCATCCTCACGTTCGGCCTCCTGTGGGGATGGTCCGGCGACGACGACGAGGGCGACTGGTGAGCGGCCAGTACGCGGAAATCCCGGACATCTTCAACGGGTACGCGGGTGGGGTGCTGATCGGCGTGGACGGTGACGACGACGTGACCGTGCTGGTGAACGTGAAGAAGTACGGCGCCACGCACAACCCGAACGCGGTCATCTCCCGCCGGGCGCTGCTCACCGCGCTGACACAGCTGGGTGTCATCGGACCGAAGGAGGCCGCGGCGTGACCAACCGTCCGAAGGACATCGGCCTGGCGGACAAGCTGGCCGCCAACGTGCGGCCCGACGCCAACGGGTGCCTCGTGTGGCAGGCCGGTCGCATCTCCACCGGGTACGGCAAGCTCAACTGGAACGGGCACCAGATGACCGCCCACAGGGCAGCCTGGGAGTCGGTCAACGGGCCGATCCCCGAAGGCATGTTCGTGCGCCACAAGTGCGATAACCGCCCGTGCTGCAACCCTGACCACCTCGAGCTGGGGTTGCACGCCGACAACATGCGCGACATGACCGATCGGGGACGGCAAGCCACAGGCGCGCGCCTGCCGCAGACGCGCCTCACCGACGACGAGGTTCGAGAGATCCGGCGCGCCGTGGCGGGTGGCGAACTGCAACGTGTTGTAGCGGCGCGGTTCGGGGTGACGCAGGGTTACGTGTCAACCTTGGTCGCTCACGCCTACCGGAAGGATGTGGCCTGATGACCAACCGCAGCAAGGACGTGGGCACTCGTTTCACGAGCGACACCATTCGGTATCTGAGGGCCAACGGGTTCCCCGGTGCGGAGCTGCGCAACCAGGCCGGCGTGCGCGACAAGGGCGACATCATCGGGTGCATCGGAGTCTGCTGGGAGTGCAAGGGCGGGCACGCTGCGGAGCAGGCGTCCGACGGGCAGGTCGCCGCGTGGCTGCTGGGGGAGACGGAGACGGAGCGGGTCAACGCCGGGGCGGACGTGGGGATCCTGGTGACCAAGCGGAAGGCGATCGGTGCCCGCTTCGCCGGGCTGTGGTGGGCGCACATGACGATCGGCACGGTGGTTGAGCTGGTGATGGGCCGAGGCAAGTCCAACCGCCTGCCCACCTGGCTGTCCGACGCACCCATCCGGATGCACCTGGCCGACGCCGTGATGATGCTGCGTCGCGCCGGGTACGGCACGGAGGTGGGCGCGTGAGCGTGCAGGTGGACATGTCGACGGGCGCCGACTGGCGCGAGCTGGCCGTGTGCCGGTCGATCGGACCGGAGCCGTTCGACACGCCGGACAACATGTCGTCGTCGGCGCTCAAGGCTCACTACGACCGGGCCCGGGTGTTCTGCGAGTCGTGCCCCGTCCAGTACGAGTGCCTGGCCTCCGCCCTGAACGAGGAGGAGGGCGTGCCCCGCGACGAACGGCAGGGCGTGCGCGGCGGGTTCGGCCCCCGGGCGCGGTACAACCAGGGCCCGTTTCTTCTGGAACGTGTTGTAGCGTCACGATGAGGCGCGACGCACTGCGACACAGGGACGGTGCCAAGCCGCCCATCGGGCCCGTCCTGGACCTGTACGGCGTGCACTACGTGCCCAACCACGCCGGCTGGCAGCCGATCCTCTGCCCTATCCACGACGAGTCCAGGCCGTCCTGCACGGTCAACCTGGACGACTGCTACTTCACCTGCCATGCGTGCCCGGCCCACGGAGACGTGTGGGACCTGGTGATGTTGAAGGAGAGCTGTGACTTCCGCGAGGCCCAGCAGCGTGTCGCCGCGATCACAGGGGAGACCGCCGCTACGACGCCCGCCGGTGCCGCGATTAGCGGCCCCGGCTATCTGCCCCGCTACCGACGTTCGGGAGGGGGAACCCATGCGCGCACAGTTCGCTAGCGACCCCCACTGGCGCCCCGTGCCGTCCGACGAGACGCACTGGGTCAGCGACTGGGGCCTGATCGTGAGCGTCGATGACACGCAGGTGCGGCGGTTGGCGACCGCGCCCACATACGACGGCTATCGCTCGGTCGTCCTCTCGGTTGCCGGGCAGAGGACGTACTGGCGGGTGCACCGGCTTGTCCTGTTCGCCTTCGCGGGCCCGCCGCCCGACGACGACTGGGAGGCGTGCCACCTGAACGGTGACCGCTCCGACAACCGGCTGAGCAACCTGGTGTGGGGTACGGCGGCGGAGAACCAGTCGCACCGCACGGGACACGGCACGGATCAGGTGGGTGAGCGCAACCCGAACGTCCGGTTGACAGCCGAAGACGTCCGGTGGATGCGCGCGGAGTACGCGAAAGGCGTCTGGACGTACAAGCAGCTCGCGGAGCTCTTCGGCGTGAGCGCCCCGTGCGTCTACAAGATCGTCCGCCACAAGACCTGGGTGTCGGCATGACGAGCAAGCCGCTCGACGTCGAGTCGCAGAAATCGTTGGAGACGGCGACCCGGACCTTCCAGGCGGCCCTTCCGGGGAGCGCGCCGGCGGTGGAGTACCTGGCGGGAAGGGGTATCTCCCGCGATACCGCCGAGCGGTTCCAGCTGGGGTTCGTCACCGAACCGGTCCCGGGTTTTGAGCGGTTCATGGGCATGGTGGCCATCCCCAACATCTGCGGCGGCGACCGCCCGCACGTGGTGGGCATCAAGTTCCGGCGCCTGCCGGACGAGGAAGGCAAGAAGTACGACCAGCCGTCCCAGCCGACCCGCATGTTTAACGCCCGGGCGATCGACGAAGCGGACGAGGTGCTGTGCATCACGGAGGGCGAGCTGGACGCCGTGATCCTCGAGCAGCTGGGCCTGCACGCCATCGGCGTGCCCGGCAACACGGCGTGGAAGGCGCACTACTGGCGGCTGCTCGAAGGGTTCCCGCGGCTGGTCCTGTTCCGGGACAACGACGACCCGGGGCTGGTGCTCGAGAAGGAGATCCGCAGATACGACCTGCCGTTGGTGAGCTACGTGCCGCCCGGGGTGGGGGAGAAGGGCGACGTCACCGACTCGTTCCTGTCCGGCCACGGCCCGGAGCTGGTGTCGCTGGCGCTTGGTGTGCACGACGAGATGAGGGCGGCGTGATGAGGGTCCTGTTCATCGACGACTGCATCGACCATGGCCAGGTCGGAAACACCGAGGGGTACGGGACCGCGTACATCCTCACCGAGTTGGGGACCGTGCGCCGAGGGGCGCACCGCGTCGTGTTCTACATGTTCTACGGCTACTGGCCCGAGGCCGTCATGCACACGTGCGACAACCCGCGATGCGTCAACATCCGTCACCTGGTGGGCGGCACCCGTGACATGAACAACAAGGACCGTGCAGCCAAGGGGCGCAGCGCCCGGGTGCAGCCGCTGCGCCGAAAGTTGACCGACCAGCAGGCCGCCGAGATCCGGCAGCGCTACAACCCGAGGCGGGACAAGGACAACGGGGTCGTCGCGCTGTCGCGCGACTTCGGTGTCGACGTGAACGCGATCTATCAGATCGTTCAGGGAAGGACGTACCGCTGATGCGGGTTCTCTTTTTGGACGTGGAGACCGCCCCGGCGGTCGTGTACACGTTCGGGTTTTTCAAGCAGTACATCCGGCCCGAACAGGTGATCGAACCGCCGCGCATGCTGTGCTTCGCCGCCCGGTTCCTGGACAAGAAGCGCACCGAGTTCTACTCGGAGTTTCACAACGGGCACCTGGCGATGGTCAACGAACTGCACCGCGTCCTGGATGAGGCGGACGTGGTGGTGCATTTCAACGGCAAGAGCTTCGACGAACCGTGGGCGCGCACGGAGATCCTGCAGGCGGGCCTGCGGCCGCCGTCCCCGTACCGGTCGGTGGACCTGTACCAGCAGTCGAAGCGGTTCTACCTGCCCAGCCACAAGCTCGAGTACGTGTCCACCCGGCTGATCCCGGCAGGCGGCAAGGAGTCGACGGGCGGGTTCGGGTTGTGGGTGCGGTGCATGGCCGGCGACCCGAAGGCGTGGCGACTCATGCGCAAGTACAACCTGCAGGACGTGGACGTGATGATGCCCGTCTACAACGAGATGCTGCCGTGGATGACGTCGCTTCCCAACGTCAACCTGTACGACGACGGCACGGAGGACCGGTGCCGGGTGTGCGGTTCCACCAGCCTGCACCGCCGCGGGTTCGCATACACCACGCAGGGCAAGTTCCAGCGGTACCAGTGCACGGAGCCTGGCTGTGGCGCGTGGTCCAGGTCGACGCACCGCCTGGCCGGTGTGTCCCTGGTGGAGGTGAGGTAGCAGTGGACGACACCTGGCTGGTTGAGGTGGGCGCGATCGTGGACCGTGCCGCGTCGGCGGTGGCCCGCCGGTACGGGTCGGTGACCACGGTGGACGACATGCGGCAGGACGGGTGGGAGTGGGCGCTGAGCAACCGGGCCCGCTTGGAGCACTACCGGTTGGAGGACGGCACCCTGTACCGGGCTGGTGCCGTGTCTGATCTGATCCGGCACCTCACCAAGCTGGCGAAGCATGAGCGGGCCGTGGTGCAGGGCGACGTGTCAGGCGACCAGTACCAGTACAACGCCGGGGTGGTGGAGCTGGTGCTGCCGGCTGTGTGGGACGGAGACTACCGGCCGCCGGCGGTGGAGGCGCGCACCCGGTCGGTGGCGGACCCTGCCGTGTCCGGCAACTGGGAGGCGATGGTGGCGGACGTGCGCCGGGCGGTGGACGACTTGCCGTTGTCGCAGCGCCGGGTCCTGTTCGCCTACTACGGGCACGCCGGGGGCGCGGGGTGGCGTGAGGCTGCGGTCGCGTTGGGCATGTCGAAGACGGCGGCCAACGACATTGGCCGGGAGGCGGTGGCGTCCCTGGTGGACGCCCTGAACGGGATCCCGGACGACCTGGGGGAGCCGAAGTATGTGGGCACCCGGCGGGTGGAGTCGAACGCGTCCGCGATGGCGCGTACCTCGAGCGATTGGGGTGGGGAGTGAACGTCGTCGTGTACAGCCAGCCGGGCTGCACCCGCTGCACGGCAACCATGCGGATGATGACCAAGCTGGGCGTCCCGTTCGACGTGGTGGACATCCGGCAGGACCACGCGGCGGCGGACCGCCTGCGTGCCATGGGGTACCTCGAGACGCCCGTCGTGGAGGTGGGCGACGTGTCCTGGTCGGGGTTCCGACCTGACGCGATCAAGGAGCTGGCCGGCACGGCGGCCGGCCGCGGGAAGCTGCACGGGAAGTACCGGGTGGAGCGGATCGGTGGCACCCCTGGGAAGCATGACGACTGCCGGTATTTCGTCCTGGACCCGCAGCATGACGAGCACGCCGCGGCTGCGATGCGCGTGTACGCGGACGCGGTGCGCCCCACCCTGCCCGGCCTGGCGGCGGACATCGACGAGTGGCTGGACGCGGCGTGAAGGTGACCGTCCACGGCCACGACGACGACAGGGCCACCCGGGACACGGCGGGGATGTTGCGCCGAGCGCACATCCCGTACGTGCAGGTGGAGGCCGACCCGGACGTGAAGGTCACCCCGGTGGTGGAGGCGTCCTGGTCGACCCCGTACGCGGAGCACGTGCAGTCGTGGACGGGGCACCAGCCGGACCTGCTCGAGGCGTTGAGGCGGCACAGGTGACCGCCGTGGCTGTGGACGTGGACGTGCTGACGGACCTGGACTTCCAGCCGACACTGCCGTGCGAGCTGCGGTCCCACGACCAGCTTGACGCCGGGAACCTGCCGGCGGCGTGGCGGGCGTTCGGGTGGTGCCCGGGCTGCCACCACCGCGTCGACTTCCTGCTGTGCGAGCCGGGGCGGTTGCGCAAGCAGTCGTCGATGTCGGGCTGCGAGCTGTGCGGCCACACCCACTGGTGGGCGGATGCGTTCACCGTCGTTCCGATCTGAGAAGGGAAGACCAAAGCATGAGGACCCGACTGCGCCTGGCGATCGACGAGCGAGACATGTGGCGGCGCTCCGCGGAGGTGGCGTGGAGGTGGGCGGCCCAGATGGCTGAGCGGAGCGTCGACATGGCGATCAGGAACCTTGACCTGGCGCTCGAGCTGGACGCCCGGGACGCACGCGACATGGAGCGGGAGGCGGATGAGGGTGCGGCTGGCAACGACCACGACCGTCACCCGTACGTGCCGGAGGCCACGATCCGGTTCACCACCCAGTCGGGTGCCACCTACCTGCTGCGGGACGATGGCACGCACGCGTCCCTGATGCGCGAGTCGGGCCCGATGAACGCGTGGATCCGCCGCGGCAACGGGGAGTGGGCGGACGTGGTGGGCACCTACACGGTGGCGCTGGGTGAGTCTGCGGTGTTCGAGCTGGCGGACGGGGTGGTGGCGCACGTCACCACGCCGGTGCTGACGATTGAAGTGGTGATGCCCGATGCGTGACGGTGACGTGCTGACCCACGCCGCCATCGGTCGGGCTGTTGATGCCATCCGGGGCACCGAGTCCGCGGTCGAGATCGGCGGTGTGCGCATCGAGGAGTGCGACGAGTTCGGAGCGACGGCCACAACCCGTGAGCGTGACCGCGCGGTCCGTGAACTCGAGCGAGTAGCCGACGAGCGGGACCAGTACCGGGAGGCGCTGGTGGACGCCAACCGCCAGCTCGACGTCGCGCGCACCGCTCGCCGGGAGCTGATGGCCATGCTCGCGTCGCCGCCGTCCGGGTGGTTCGTCCTCGGCTCGCACATCGACGACCCCGACGTTGACCTCGAGTTCTGGGGCAACGACGCTGGCGTGCCGCTCTGGGAGCGGCCGGCCGCACCAGACGGCGGGGCCTCGTAAGCGGCCGCCCCGCGCACAACAAGTCGCCCCTCGGCTTCGGCCGGGGGCGTTCTTGTGTGTCTACCAGACGGGCCGGTTCCACACGATGATGGACCCGTCGTCCTCAGCGGTGATCCGGTGGCAGTCGCCGTCCGCACTGTGCAGGGCGAAACGAAGGGCCCTCCCGTCACACGCGCAGAGCGCGGGGGGAAGGGCCCTGTAGCTGTCCGCCATGGCGTTCAGCGTTGAGTCGACGACGGTTGCGAGGGATGACATCGCGGTCATCCTGCGACGCTACGCCACAGGTGCGGCGCGGGGGAAGGGCAACGCTGTGCGGGTCATGCTGCGACCGTTGTGAGTCCACGACGTGCCGCGCCCAACATGCCCCCGGTCTCACTGTTGCATGGGCCGCACGCCGGCCGGATGTTGCCGCGCACGTACCGACCGCCTTCCGCGCCGGGGATGATCCGGTCGACGGTCATGGTGGTGAACGTGAGCCGGATGCCGCACCGGTAGCAGGGTGCGGTGGTGCCGTCCCCGAACACCACTAGCATCCACATCTTGCGTCGTCGGCGGCCCTCAGCTGAGCCTCGAGCGTTCCGGTTGGTCGTTCCGCGGCGGCACATCATGCCGCCCGTTGCCGGTAGTAGTCCCGGGTGATGCCGGTCCGCTGGTGCCCCACGTGCCAGGCGCCGGAGACCGGGCACCGGTACACGTGCAGGCCGTGCCCGCCCAGCGACTGCCGGGCGGCCTTGGCGAACTGCTTCTGTTCGTAGCCGCGTTTCCCGCACTGGCACACCACGTACCGGGCCAGCACGGAGCGGTTGGTGATGAGGCTCACAGCGCACCGCCAGCCCGGCCGTGCGCGTAGTCGTACGCCTCCCGCCACGTGTCGAACGTCCGAACGGACGACGTGGCCGTCGTCGATGCGTGCCATGCCGCGGTGCGGGTGTTCGGGCCGTGATGCCCGACGCAGCAGCGCCACACCGCCCACTTGATGCCTCTCATGTTCCTTCCTCCTGTGTCATGCGGTGTGACGCTGACACACCAGGCCCAAACATGCCCGTCTCGCTTGCGACGTTGCCGCGTGGCGGGACAACATGCCGGGCCCGGTGTGTCAGCCTTGGGGCCTGTTTCTCAGGCCGCCTGCGAGTCGTCCTGGCCGACGACCGTCGCGTTGAACACGTCGGCCATCTGCACCAGCTCCGGGTCGGTCTGCGCGTGGTTGCGCTCGAGCACGACCTCCGGCGGCAGCTTGCCCTCCGGCACCACCACGTAGTTGATGGCGGACTCCGGGTCGTCCCCGAACTTCTCGATGTACCGGTCGCGGCCCGGCCCGGTCGGCCCCACGTGGGTCGGCCCGTCCGTCGCTTCGCCGGCACCGAAGATGGCGGCCAGCTCCGGGTCCAGGACGTACCCGACGGCCAGGACGTCGCCGTCCTCCGCGATCGCCACCCACAGGTTCTCGAGCGGGGTGCCGCCGTTGATGAACGCGTACACGTTGGTGCGGTCGGTGCTGCTGTCAGTGCTCATCGTGCTGATCCTCTCGGTTTGCGGGCCCGCGGTTCGGGCCCGGTGTTGGAACTCTTGGGGGGCGCCTCGAGCGTTGCCTGACGCTGCAGGGTGCCCTGGGCGGATGCCACGGGCAGGACCATGCGACGGAACCCGCCGCCCAGCTCTGCCAGCTCCGCTTGACGTTCGGTGGGGGACAGGCCGTACGCGATCGTCAGCCCGTCCACGTCCACCACGGTCAGCCACCACTCGCGGCGCAGCAGCGCGTCGAACGCCGTCTTGACGATGGCCTCCGCCAGCTTCTGCGCGTCCGGGTAGGCGTCCGACTCGAGCAGCTGCACGATCGGGTCCGTCTCGCTCTTGCGCGGGGTGATGTTCACCGGCCACCGCCGATCAGCAGGATGACCGTCTCGTCGTCCACCTCGCGCTTCGGAGGGGGCGCCGGCAGCCACCGGGCCAGCAGGATGGTGAGCAGGCCGTACGTGACCAGGCCGGCCATCCCGCCGAACATGAGGGACAAGGCAATGAACGCGGCGGTCACGGTCACCACACCCGAGCTTCCGACGGAGACTTCGACCACAACGGCTTACACCTACCGCGGTCGAACATCACCTGGACTTTGCCATGCAGTACCCGGCACTTGGGCACCCGGTACGCGACCACACGGAACCCGCGGTGGTCCAGGGCCGCACCCCACCCGGCGAACCAGGTGCGCAGTGCTGGCAGGGTCGGCAGCCCGCACACGTACGACGCCTCGAAGTCCCACCCGATCCCGTCCGTGTACGGGCCCGGGTGTGCGTCGTCCGCGTGGGCGTCGTTGATCCGCGTGCCCCGCAGCCTGACGCTCTCCTTGTACGGGCCCACCCCGTACTCGTTCTCCACCCTGTACACGGTGCAGCGGGGCAACGTACGACGCTTCCGGTTGTCGCTCATGCGACTCGCCTCCGCAGCCCGTCGATGACCTCCGGGCGCACACGTTCGTCGATCGTGTACACGTTCCAGCGGCCCACACGTACCGCCAGGTCGTCCAGGTAGTCGCGGATCTCCGCCATGGTCACGGCGAACTCGTACGACAACTCGGCCACCGACTTGGGGCCCGGACCGTTCTTGTGCCTCACCTGGACCACCACCCTCGACGGGTGCGGTTCGCGGGGCGTGGGCGCAGCTCCGGGTCAACCGGGCGCAGCCAGGACGCCGGGACGGTTGTCCGCGTGTCCGGGTGATCCAGGTTGACGCACTGCACGGCGTCCCCATCCACCCAGACCACCGTGTGCACGGCCGCGGCACCCTTGATCACCACACGGTCCTGCTCATGGGGGGACCAGGGGAGGGGTGCCGGATCCGGCCGGCGACGCGTCAGGCGCAGCATGGTCAGCTCCTTCCCGTCGGGCCCCACCTCGCGCGGGGCTCCTCGTGCCCGTCCACGGCTCGAACGTGGATGCCTGCCAGCCGGGCGCCCGTCACGTCGTAGCGGCGTGACGCTGCAACACCTACGCCGACTTGCGCACGTCCACGTACGCGTCCGCCTCCGCACGCGTGTGGAACGACGCCACCAGCTGCCCGTCGGGGTCGCGCACGTCGAACGGCAGGCTCTCGTCCACCTCGTCGTCCTCGTCCGGGTCCACCTCCACCCGCCAGGTGCCGGCCGTGGGCCCGAACGCGCTGTTGAACTCACGCAGCGCCTCCCCGCACCACCCGAAGAACGCAGCGGCCCCGGTCACCCGGTCGCGCAGGTCGGCCACCGTGTAGGTGCGGTGGGTGGAGGACGTCTTGCCGTCCAGGAACGCGGCCGCGTCCGCCTGGTACACGAACCGGGCGATCAGGTCGCCCCAGTGGTCGCGGACGATGTACTGCAGGTCGGCGTCGGCGTCCATGCCGAGCTGGTACCGGGCGCCGAGTGCGACGATGAACCGCTCGCCGTCCCGCTCGAGACCGTGCACCGTGGCCGCCTTGCGGATCGCCGTCACCATGACGTCGTACGGGATCGTGGTGGTGTCCGTGTACGCGATGTGCGGCGCGTCGGCGGGCCCCGCCGGAGTCCCGGGACGGCCGGTCAGCTTCACGTAGGCCCCCGCCCACACGTGGTGATCGGACATCGAGTTGTAGCCGATCACCCCGCCGGGCGACCCCAGTCGGCCACTGCCAGAGTCGACCGTCAGGACGTCACCGCGGCGGGACGGGTAGTGCCAGTCGAGCGGGGTGTCGCGGACGATCCCGATCACGTCACCGCGCGACACCGGCGGATTGATCGCCACGCCCGTGTAGCAGAAGTACTGAACCCGGTCCGGGTCGGGCTGCGCCATCAGCGGGTGCGCACTAACCCCATCGGTCGACTCGAGCGTCATCACTCGGCCGATGTCGTCGGTCCGCGAGTACGCGCCGGTCACCAGGAACTCGGCCCCGAGCGTCAAGGGTGTGCACGTGGTGTCCACCAGGTGCAGCCACGGAAGCGGCTCCAGCTGGGTGATGTCGACCGCCGGTGCTGACTCGGTTGTGATGCTCATCGGTCTGCCTTTCGTCAGGTTGGGTGATGCTCGAGCGCCGGGTGGGGGACTCGGACCCCCGGGACGGCCATACCGTCACCCGGCCACCGCTTGCGCGGCCTAGCCGCCGAACCGGATGGGCACCAGCAGCACGCGGGCCGGCCCGCCGTCCGTGAACTCGACCGGCTTGAGGACGAACGCGGCACCCTGACGCACCTGGTCGGACATGTGCAGGGTGACCGTGGGCCCGTCCAGGGCCTCGAGCGCGTCCACCAGGAACGACGGGTTGAACGCCACGCCGTCCATGCCGTCCACCTGCACACCGGCCTGGACGGGTGCCGCCGACATGGGCGCCTCCGTGTCCCCGTTGTGCACCGTCAGGCAGTCGATGCCGAAGTCGAGACGCACCGGCATGTTGCGCTCGCAGAACGGCTGCACCGTCTTCACGGCGGCCAGCAGTGCCGCCCGGTCCACCACCGCGGTGTGCGGCGGGTTGTCCGGCCACAGACGATCCACCGCCGGGTAGTCCCCGTCGATCGACAGCAGCAGGACGTCCGCACCCGGCCACGACAGGCGGGCCCACACGTCCCGGGTGTCCCGCACCGACACGACGACGGTGACGTCCTCCCCGGCCGGCACCAGCTTGACCAGCTTGTGCAGCAGGACCGCCGGCAGCAGCACGTCCGCCGGCAGGTCGGCCGTCGACATGGGGGACGCCGGCACGGTCGCCTCGTGCAACCGGTAGCGGTCGGTGGTGACCATCTGCACCGTGTCCGCGGTGAACGTGACACGCGCACCGGACAGGAGGGGCAGCGTCACGTCGCGCGACGCCCCGGCCGCCACCGCACCGGCCGCCCGGGTCAGCTTGTCGCCGTCCACCGTCACGGACGGGCCCACCACGGCGGGCAGGTCCGGCAGGTTGTCAGGGTCGATGTGCATGCGCGCCACGGTCGGCTGCGCACCGTTCGGGCCGTGCACCTGCACCGGGCCGTCCGCAGGCACGGTCAGGGTGACGTCCGCGGTGACGCGCGCCACCGCGCGCACACCCAGACCGGCCGCCTTGAACGCGTCCAGCAGTGCGCGACCCTCGAGCACGACGGGCCCGAAGTCGTCGCCGTCCATGCGCGACAGCACCCGGCCGCCCGTCGCGTAGTCGAACGACTCGAGCGACACCACGCCGGCGCGGCCGGTCACACGGATGCCGCCCGTCTCCCGCGCGATCGGGCGAGACGGGAGGGTGACGCGCAGCAGCTTTGCCGCGCGGTCCAGGTCCAGCAGGGACACCCGGGCCGTCGTGGTGACGGCGGGCGCCTCGAGTGTGGCAGTCATGGCGATCCTTCCGAACAGCGGGCCAGCGGTTCCGGCCCGTTCGTGCCCCGGGGGAGGCTCGCACTCCCCAGTGCCGCTAGATTCGGGGCGATGTTGCAGCGCGCGACGCTGCTACACGTTGCGGAAGACGTAGACGCCGAAGGGTGACTGAACAGACACGTAGTCCGTGAACAGCTCACGCGCCGCTTGCTCCCAGTCGATGCACGTACACGGCCACGTCGCGTCAGATGAGATGGCGCCGATGGACTCCGCCAAGTCCTGCGCGTACTCCTCCTCGGAGTGCCACTCGCCGGCGTACGCGTCCTCGAACGCTTCACGCGTCGGCTTGTCCCACTCCTCGAGGTCCGCGCCGCACCAGTCGTGCCACGCGACCACGGCACTCACGGGGTAGGCGTCCGCGACGATCGCGGCGTGCAGTTCGCCCAGCCGCCGCGCTTCCGCGGGGGAGCACTCACCCGTGAACAGGCCGGATGTGTCCTCGAAGTCGAAGCACCACAACTCCTCGTGAGCCTCGAGCGCGTGCGCCCCGGGCACCTTCACTCCGGCGGCCGCGAATTCCGCCATGTCCTGCGGGGCGTCGGTCGCGTCGAACCACGCGCCCACCAGTGCGCCACCGTTGTAGCAGCCCAGGCACCCGACCCAGACGGTAGGTGCGTCGTTGTCAGCCATTGTGTTTCCGCCTTCCGTTCCGTCGATACTGTCAGCGTACCGCGTTCAGCACGCCGCTACAACATTGTCAGCGATCCGACCACACGCAGAAAGGCGCGTGAGGGTCCGCGATGTGTTCGGCGCACACTGTGCACCGATCGTCCGGGCCGAACGTGGGACCGTACGCACGGTCACGCAGCCCGAATGCGGGCGCGGTCGCGCGGGGGATCTGCACCACGTCCCACAGGTCGGAAGCGTGCTCGAGCCGGAACGACCACCCGGCCGGGTCCGCCTCGAGCTGCGTCGCGTGCGCCACCCGCGGCGCGTGGCTGAACCTTGCCACCAGCTCCGCGCGGATCCGCTGCGCCTCGGCAACCGTCAACGCGTCACGCGTCAGAATCGACATGCCAGCTCCCCTCTCGTGCTCTGCCTCGCGCGACGTTGCGTCGCGTCTCGTGCCCGTGCGCCGATCCGTGAGCGCACGCACGGGCTGCCGTGCCTAGTCGCGTCGACCGAACGCCGCCAGAACCTGCGCACGGGTCACGCCGAAGTCGGCAAGCGCCATCGGGTCCAGGTACGGGCCCGGGTCCGTCGCCCCGTCCTCCGCCATGTCAGCACGCACCGCGTCCACCGCGCCCGACAGGTCCGACCGACCGTCCGCCAGGTCCAGCCGCGACAGGTCACCCGACTGCACCGGGGCGATCCTGTCCGACAAGCGCTGCACCCACGACCGCGCGTCGCACGGGTCCTCACCCGGCAACGGCTCACCCGTGGTCAGCTCGAGCGGCACCGGTGTCAGGTGCACCGACAGGTGACCACCAGACGTCTCGTGCATGCTGTTCCGGAACATGATTCCTCCCCTTGACGTTGACTTCCCAGTGCCCGCCGGCGGAATCGAACCGCCGAACCGCCACCATGGCGGGCCGTTTGTGCCTAGTCGACGTACGCGATAGAGCCGTGGTCTTCGGGGTCGGTCTCGACGCGTTCGATCGCCAGGTTTCGCGCGTCGCGGGCGCTCAGCGCAGTGACCGGAATGTTGTAGCCGTCAGCGAATTCGACGATGTACGTGCGCGCAGCCATGATGCTCACCCGTTCCGCTAGTCCCTGTTGTTCCCCCAGTATGGGCGCAGCGGGACGCGTGCACAACACGCGCACATCACCCGAACGGGTGAAAGCTGCACGCGCACACAACACCCAGGCACGCGCCAGCAGGCAGCACGCAGCTACGCCCACATGCAACCTGCTGGTTGCACATCGGATGGACGCATCGACGCGTGTCGACGTCTCGGATGCACAACGTGTGACGCACACGTGACACATACGGATGGACAGTCGTGCGATTCGGGCTCTTTGTGCCACGATGTTGGTACAAAGCCACGTAATAGGGCCCTGACCTGGACAAGTAAGGGCAACCTGAGCTGATCCCTGCCCTCCGTGCCTGACTACCCCTGGTGACAGGCACTCATGGGCCCGTCAGCAGGGCAGGGGAGGGGGGAGGGTGGGGCCCCCTCGCGTGGCCGCACTTGACCCGGGGGATGCTAAGCGCGGCTCGTCTGTGTGGGGGGTACTGTCCCCGTCTACATCCCGCTCCGTGTGGGGGGCACGCCCGGATGCGTTGCAACTTGGACCGGTTCTTCGGCGTGTCGTCGCAGGTCAGGACAGGGATCTGTGGTCCGACGGATTCTATATAATGGAGCGACATCGAGGGTGCCGTAGGCACCCGATGATGGAGCGACCCGGCACTGCTCAGTGCCGCACGCTGTGGTGCGTGCGGCTTGAGAACAGGCTTGTATGACGCGCACGCGCGCGAGGCGCGTGTCGTTGCGGGTGGGTGCGAACGGTTCGCCCTGGGCTGGCGCGGCAACGCCGCTGGGCTCGAGCTGGCACCCCGGCTGGGTCCTGTGTGCACCCTGGGACTGGCCGGCGGGGTTCGTGTGGTGTGCGGCGAGGTCTGGACAGCTCGCCCCCACAGGTGGCCCCCCACCCCACCACCGTGCATAGCGGTTTGCATACGCCCCCGTGTTGCCGTGCGGCGTGTCGTTGAAACATGAACCTGCGCGTCTGCCCTGCGGCGCATGAAACACCTTGGGGGTGCTCTGTGCCGGTGCCCGGTCAGGTGTCGATCGGTGAGGCGAAGAAGCGCGTGGTGGACGCGATCGCACACGGGGTCCTGGTGGAGGACGCCATGGCTGCGGTGGGGCGCACAACCCGCACCTACGAGGAATGGCGGCGGAACGACAAAGAGTTCGCCGGCCAGGTGAACAAGGTGCGCGCGGACCGGGCGTCCGCGAAGAACCGCGGGCTGGACTCCGATGCGTACGCCCTGGATTTCGCAGCGTGGCGGAAAGAGTTCCTGGGGTACGACACATACGAGCACCAGCAGCAGTGGGTTGACGTTCTGGAAGGCCGCGACCCGACACCCATTGAAGGGTGCAGCTGGGACAAGCGGAACCCGAACCGGCTGATCGTGAACGTCCCCCCTGGGCATTCCAAGTCGCAGACGATCACCGTCGACTACGCGACGTACCGGATCTGCATGAACCCGAACGTCCGCATCCTGATCATCTCCAAGAAGCAGGAGTTCGCGGCCTCGTTCCTGTACCAGATCAAGCAGCGGCTCACCTCGAACCTGTTCGCCAAGCTGCAGGCCACGTACGCGCCGGACGGCGGGTTCAAGCCGGAGGCTGGCCGTGGGTCGTTCGGTGCGAACCGGATCTACGTGGCCGGCATCGACCGGGACCAGAACGACCCGACCGTGGAGGCCCTGGGTCTGGGGTCCACCATCTACGGGCACCGCGCCGACCTGATCATCCTGGACGACGTGGTGACGTTGGACAACGCCGCCCAGTACGAGCAGCAGCTGCGCTGGATCGACTCTGAGGTGGAGTCCCGGGTTCACGACGGGAAGATCCTGGTTATCGGCACCCGCCTGGCGTCCACCGACCTGTACTCGGAGCTGCGGGCTGAGGACCGGTACCTGTCGGGTCGGTCCCCGTGGTCGTACCTACGGCAGCCGATGGTGCTGGCGTTCGGGGACACTGCGGACGACTGGGTGACCCTGTGGCCGTGGTCGTCCACCGCGTACGAGCCCGGCCAGGAGCCGGACCCGACGACGGGCCTGTTCGAGATGTTCCCTGGTGCGCGGTGCGAGAAGATCCGCAACGCGAAGCCGGCGGCCGTGTGGGCGCTGGTGTACCAGCAGCAGCAGGTGGCGGACGACGCCACGTTCCAGCCGGTGTGCGTGCAAGGGGCGGTGGACCGTCGGCGGAAGCCGGGCCCGTTGACCGCCGGGGCGTGGGGTCACCCCCGCAACGGCAAGGAGGGCATGTACACGATCGCCACCATGGACCCGGCGATGGCCGGGGACACGTTCACGGTGGTGGGCAGCGTGAACCGGGCCGACAAGAAGCAGTACCTCGAGAACGCCTGGGTGCAGACCCACCCGACCCCCCAGTACATCCGGGAGACCATCAAGCGGGTGACGGAGGAGTACGGGGTGCAGGAGTGGGTGATCGAGTCGAACGCGTTCCAGCTGTTCCTCACCCAGGACCCTGAGATCACGTCGTACCTGGCGGCGCGCGGGGTGCGGCTCATGCCGCACTACACGTCCAAGAACAAGACCGACCCCGACTTCGGGGTGGCCTCCGTGGCGACCGTGTTCGGCAGCGCCCGACGCATCCACGAGGGTGCCGGTCGGTCGGTGCACAACGGCGACAACCTGCTGTCCCTGCCCGACCCGGACTACTCGCAGGGCGTCAAGCTGCTCATCGACGAGCTGTTGGTGTGGCGGCCGGGGGTGCGCGGCAAGGATCTGCGGCAGGACGGGCCGATGGCCTTGTGGTTCTTCGAGATCGCCGCACGCCGGATCCTCGGGTTCGGCCAGAGCGGTCAGACGCAGCAGTTCATGCGGTCACGGTTCACGTCCAGGGCGCGCGCAGCACGCCGGATGGTGGTGCCCGCGGCCGACTACGACTCCCGGGAGGAGTGAACCGTGGACCTGGTGACCTACGTCAACCCCGAGCTGTCGCAGCACGTGGACGCCATCAAGTCCGGGTTCGTCGACCGGGACCGTCACATGGCTGAGGTGCGCGCGGTACGCAAGGGCGACTTCGACAAGGTGGCCCCGGGCGCGTTCAACGAGGACTGGCCGCGCCCCATCGTCGCCAACATGATCAACACGATTGCCCAGCACGCGGCCGCAGCCCTGTCGCCGTTGCCCACCATCACGTGCTCGAGCCCCAGCATGACGTCGGACGCGGCCCGAACCCGGGCGGACCGGCGCACGAAGATCGCCAACGGCTACTACAAGGCGTCCGGCGTGGAGCTGCAGCGGCAGACCAGCTGCGACCAGTTCTTCACGTACGGCCTGATGGTGGCGTCGGTGGAGCCGGACTGGGACGAGCAGGGTCCTGCGGTCATCTACGAGAACCCGATCGGGTTCTACCCCGTGTGGGACCGCCGCGGGCGCACCGTGAAGGTGGTGCGCGAGTTCACCCGGCGCGTCGTGGAGCTGGCCGTCGAGTACCCGCACCTGGCGCCGACGCTGAACAAGAAGATCATCGGGGTGAACGGCCGAGACGTGGCCGCCACCATCCGGGTGGTCAAGTACGTCGACAAGGACCGGATCGTCATGTACGCCCCGGACATGGGCGGCCTGGTGTTCACGGACATGGCCAACCCGCTGGGCCGGTGCCCGTACGTGTGCACCAAGAAGCCGAACCTGGACGAGGAACAGCAGGGCACGTTCGACGACCTGATCTGGGTGCAGATCGCCCGGCACTTCATGCAGATGCTGGCCGTCGAGGCGGCCGCTGAGGCGGTTGAGGCTCCCATCGTGGTGCCCAACGACGTCGTGGACGTCCCCGTGGGTGCGAACGCGATCATCCGCACCGCCACCCCTGGCGGCGTGGGCCGGGTCCGCCTGGACGTGCCGGCGCAGGTGTGGGCGTCCATCGACCACTTGAAGCAGGAGATGCAGTACGGGGCGATCGCCCCGGAGGCTCTGGGTGGTTCCATCGACGCGTCCGTGGTCACAGGCCGCGGCGTGCAGGAGCTGATGGCCGGGTACTCGCAGCAGATCGCCATGTGCCAGGGCACGATCGCCCGGCACGACGAGCAGGTGCTGGCTCTGTGCTTCGAGATGGACGAGAAGTTCTGGCCGGAGGCCGTCAAGTCGATCCGGGGCCGCCTGTCCGGCGCCCAGTACCAGATCACGTACACGCCGTCGAAGGACATCGCCGGGGACTACACGGTGGACGCCATCTACGGCGGGGTGAAGGGCTTGGACCCGAACCGTGGCCTGGTGTGGCTGCTGCAGAACCTGGGTGGCGGCATCGTGTCGAAGGACTACGTGCGGCGCAACGCGGACGCGGACATCAACCCCTCCGAGGAGGAGTCGAAGATCCAGCTCGAGCAGATGCGTGACACCCTGGCGCAGGCCATGAGTGCGTACGGGCAGTCGATGCCGGCGCTGGTGCAGCAGGGCCAGGACCCGTCGGAGATCGTGTCTCGCATCGTGCAGGTGACCCGCGGTCTGCAGAAGGGTCAGTCGTTCGAGGACATCTTGGAGAAGGTGTTCCCGCCGCCCGCACCGGCACCCGCACCGGGTGCCATCCCGGGTGCCCCCGGTGACCCGGCCCTGGCCGCGGCCGGCGGCGGCGCACCTGGTGCAGGCGACATGTTCGCGCCGGTCGCCGGCGCACCCGCAACAGCCGGTCCTGGTGGCCGGCCCGACCTGCAGACCCTGTTCGCGGGGTTGAGCGGTGCCGGGAACCCGAACATGTCGGCCGGGGTCTCGAGGATGATCCCGGCCGCCTGACTCAGGGAGGTCCGCGATGGACGACGACGAGGACGAGCAGCAGGTAACGGTGGCCGCCGCGGTCCGCATGGACTGGGTGGACGGTCCGCTCATCGTCTTGGGCCTGGTGGCGGACATCCTGGAAGCGTTCAACACGGCGGCCGTGCGTGCGCAGATGATCCTGGCGATGCACGGCAACTGGCGGCTCGAGCGGAGGCGGTTTCGTGCCGCCGTCGACCGGGACATCGACGAGCTGACGAAGGGTCGCACCGATGACGCAGGGTAACGGCCAGCACGGCGGGTACCGCCAGCCGACCAACCCGGCGCAGACGTCCGGCCCCGGCCGGTTCGCACGCCGCACCGACGGGCAGCCACAGGTGGACCTGCCCAACGCCGGCTACGGCGAGAACGCGGCCTACCAGTCGATCCAGGCGGGGGCCCCCGTTGCGGGCGCCCCGGGGATCCCGGACGCCGCCGGCGGTGCGCCGGACGTGGCCGGCATGTTGCAGTCCCTGGTGGGACTGAACGCGCCCACCACCCAGCCGGGCGTCCCGGTGACGGACGGTGCCGCGCTGGGCCCGGGCGCCGGGGCGGAAGTGCTGGGCCTGCCATCGAACCCGGCCGAGCTTGACCTGGCCGACGCCGAGAGCTTGCGGCCCATGCTCGAGGCGATGGTCGCCGCGGCGTCGTCCCCGAACGCCACACCGTCCTACCGGAACCTGGTGCGGACGGTCCTGCAGAACCTCAGATGACAGGAGGGCCCGATGCCGTCGACCGTGTGGGACAGGGCGGGGCTTGCGTTCGCCCAGGGTGCCCCGGCGGGTGCGTCGGTGAACATCGGGCAGACCGCCACCAGCTCGAAGCAGGCGACGACGGCGGGTAAGGCGTTCGGCCTGGCCAACCAGACGTACACGTCGGGCCCGGGCATGGGCACCGCCACCAGCCCCGGTCAGGCGGTCACGTCCGGCCCGGGGACGGGAAACACGGGCGCCTCGGTCGCGCCGTCGAACGGCGTGTCGGAGGCTGTGGGCGCCGGCGTCTCGAAGGTGATGGACGCGGCAGCGTGGCCGTTCCGCACCCTGATGAACTACTACAAGGAGAACACCCGCTACCAGGCGGCCCAGACGGAGGACAAGCCGGGCGCGTGGTGGAAGCAGTACCTGTCGTCCACCCTGTACTACATCCCGGGCGTGGGCATGGCCGACCCGGAGTTCCGGGCGATCATGCGCTCGCCGGAGGGCTCCAACGGTTCCGTCGGGCAGACGATCGAGCGCGCCGTGAACGCGAACGGCGACTTCTCCCTGCTGGACGACCCGGCGAAGGCCGCCGAGAAGGTCGCCTACTACGACTCCGCGAAGATGCGGTTCACCACGGGCGTGTTCGACTTCGCGCTGAACATGACCATGGACCCCACCATCCTGGTGGGCAAGGGGCTGTCGTCAGCTCGAGCGGCCAACAAGCTGCTCACCGCTACCGACGTCGTGAAGGCGTCGGACCGCACCATCACCCAGCTGTCGGGCCGGCAGGCGAAGGCCCGCAGCATGATCGACGAGCTGGTGGAGGCGACGGAGCCGGGTCGGATGACCGACGGCACCGTGTCCGCCCTGGCCCGGTCGCAGGCTCTGTCGCAGACCACGGACGCCGGCCAGTTCGCGTACCTGATGGGCCGGGCCAACGGCCTGCCCGAGTTCGCGGACGACGCGGTGGCCCGGGTCAACTTCAAGCGCGACCTGATCCAGGCGGGTATGGGCGACCAGGCGTCGCTGACCCGCGTGGGTGAGCGGTCGAAGGTGCTGCAGGCGGAGCTGTACGCGATGGGTGAGGACGTGTCTGGGGCCCGGTGGGCGAACCAGCTGTCCAAGCCGGGCGTCGACATGGACTCGCTGTTCGCGGACATGCACTCGGACCCGTCGTGGCTCCGCCAGATGGAAGCTCACAAGGCCGACATCGAGAAGGAGTACGAGGCGCTGCGCCGCGTCGTCGGCGTGGGCGACGTGGCCGACACGGGCGTGCAGGGCGTGGGCGGGATCCGCATGGTGACCGGCGGCGCTCGAGCGACCCGCCGCGACCTGGTGCGCCAGGTGAACTACGTGCAGGCGGGCCGGTTCCTGGACCCGGTGCACATCATGACCGGCATCCACGTCCCGCAGACGTTCCGGCTGTCCGCCGACGATGCCCCTGAGGTGTTCGACGCCGCGCTTCGGCGCGCGTCCGGCGTGGTCGACAAGGCCACCCTGGCGCAGCTGCGCGACCGGTTCTACACGACGATCGCCCACGGCCCGTCCACGAAGGTGGACCGGGCGGCGATTCTGCGCGACTTCAACACTGAGGTCGAGAAGGGCCTGGCCGCGAAGTACGGCAAGGACCCGGAGCAGATCGCGGCGCTCATGCGTGAGGCGGGGCAGCGTCGCAACTCGGAGTTGAAGGCCCTGGTGTCGCGCGTCTACCAGGCGCAGCCGGGCGAGCGGGTCACGTTCAACACGGGTGACGCCTCGTTCGCGTTCGACGACGCCATGGCAGCGGAGCTGCGGAAGACCGGCGGCGTGCTGGACATTCACAAGCCTGTGCTGGCAACCCAGATGGAGGACTGGGTGTCCCTGCTGGACCCCAAGGCGATCGACCGGTACATCGGCAAGCTGTCGGCCGGCGGCTGGGAGGGTCACTTCGAGCGGGGCGCCGACAAGGCGTGGCACCTGTCGGAGACGGCCTTGACCGCGGCCAACCACCTGTGGAAGTTCGCGGCCCTGTTCCGGCTCGCGTACCCGGCCCGCGTGCAGATCGACTCGCAGGCTCGCCTCATGTCGTACCTGGGCCCGTTGCAGTACATGGCGACGGCCGCCAAGGGCACCCGGAACATGCTCTACAACGACCTGACCAAGGTCGACGTCGGGGTGCTGCGCGACTTCACGCAGCGCACCCGGTGGGCGGAGCAGCTGGACGACGTGGAACGCAACCTGGCGTCGTGGGGTGCGCAGGACGTGCGCCGTGAGGCGTTGCTGTCGCAGCAGGACAAGCTGCGGACCCTGCTGGACACGCCGTCGGAGATCAAGCTGACCGGCAACAAGGTGCGGGTGCGTGGCACCGACATGGAACGGCTGCTGGGGAAGCGCCGGCTGGACGTGAAGACGGGTCGCCTCGGCGGCGACGTCACGGACGCGTACCGGAACACGGGCGAGTTCCTGGCGGTCCACGAGATGATGGACGCCCGCAACAACATCATCGGCCTGATGACCGACGGTGAGGGCCGGCGGGTGTCGCAGATGCGCGGCACCGGCAACTGGGACCAGATCACGGGTGACCGTCCCGAGTGGGCGCAGTCGTACCTGCGAGCTGTGAACCAGCAGGTCCGCAACGACCCGGCCGGGCGGATGATCCTCGAGGGTCGCAGCGACGACGAGATCCTGACGTGGCTGGACTCCACCGACGAGGGCCGTTCCTACTGGCGCTCGCTGGCGCCCACCTGGTCGCACGAGCCGTCCGCTCTGAACGCCGCCGAGTACGGGACATTGGGGCGCGAGGCGTGGCTGTCCGCCACGCGTCGGCACGTGAACACCCTGGTGCCGGACGAGGCGACGAAGCAGATGGTGCTGCAGTCGTCCCTGGACAGGGGCGCCTTGGAGAAGATGTGGCCGGTCCCGTCCGCGCGACCGGTGGTGCCGGGGGAGATCCTGGCGCCCACCGGCGGCATGAACGTGGGCAACATGGCGCGTGCCACCAGTGAGACGTGGTTCAAGTTCGCCAACGACATGCCCGAGCAGATGATGGCCCGGCACCCGTTCTACCAGGCGGCGTACCGCGGTCACATGCAGCAGCTGATCAACAACACGGGGGTCGGCAAGGATGCGCTGTCGGTCCGCCAGGTGAACGCTCTCCGCAAGGAGGCCGCGATCCAGGCGCGTCGTGACGTGGGCAAGGTCATGTTCGACACGTCCCGGCAGACCAACCTCGGCTACCACATGCGGTTCCTGTCGCCGTTCTACGCGGCCTGGTACGACACGATGTCCAAGTGGGGCGGCATCATGGGCACCCACTTCGAGGTGGCCCCGGTCGCCTTGAAGGTGTTCGCCGCACCCAACGCGGCCGGTCTGGTCGTCGACAAGGACGGCCGGCTGATCCGGTCGAACGGTGACATCGTGGATCTGCGCCGCGACGACCAGGGCAACCTGGTGGGCGACGGTGAAGTGGTGGGTCACGCGAACGTGTTCAACGACGGCACCATCGTGGTGCCGATGCCGGACTGGTTCGAGAACGGGATCCCGGCGCTGAAAGGCACCCACTTCCCGATGGGCCCGCTCAGCGTGTTGAAGGACGGCACCGGGCAGTCGGACGCGCTCATCTCGAAGGGCACGCTGAACGTCATCTTCCAGGGCAACCCGTTCTGGCTTCCCAGCCCGGGCCCCCTGGTGGAGATCCCGGTCAACCAGGTGCTGACCAAGGTGTTCCCGGAGGCGGGCCCTGAGTTCGCGGGGACCGCGATCGGGCAGTACCTGACGTCCGGCTTCGGCCTGACCGACGAGAACCCGATGGTGCAGACGCTCCCGCAGTGGGCGAAGAACCTGTACCTGGCGGTGTCCGGCAACGCGTCGGACCCGCGGTTCGCGCAGGCGTACGTGCTCGAGTACCAGACGCTGCTGGCTGAGGTGGAGTCGGGTGTTCGTGGCCCGATGAGCCCGGACGAGCTGATGGACCTGACCGCCACCCGCACCCGGAACAAGTTCATCATGCAGTTCTTCGGGTCGTGGGGCGTGCCGGTGTCGACACGCACGGGTGGCCGGATGCAGTTCTACCTGGACACCTACCGGGACTACCAGTCGAAGTACGGGATGGACGCGTACGAGCGGTTCGCCACCGACTACCCGGAGTACACGGAGCTGGCAATCAGCCTGTCCGCGAACGAGACGGGTGTGAACGCGACCGTGCCGGCGTGGGAGTCGGTGCAGCCGTACCGGAAGGCGATGGCCCGGGAGCCGGAGTTCGGCTGGGCGTTCGCTGGGGCGAACAACCTGATCGGCCAGTTCGACCCCAACGTCTACACGATGGAGCGCGGCAGCCAGATCGGCCCGGGCACCACGAAGACGTTCCGGTCCAGCCGTGACCCGCAGGAGGCGATCACCCAGAACGCCGTCCAGAGCGGGTGGCGCGAGTACGCGAAGGCCACCAGCATGATCGACTCCGCGGCGAAGGCCGCCGGGTTCAAGTCGGTCAACTCCGCCGGCGCCGACCAGTTCAAGGCGTTGAAGGAGAAGTACGTGGCCGACCTGGCGGGCCGCAACAAGGACTGGGGGGCGGCCTACAACTCGGGCCTGTCCGGCAACACGGCGGTGCGGTTCATGTCGTGGGCGGTCGAGCAGGTGAAGGAGTACCCGGAGCTGGGCGACCGGCCCGACTTCCAGGCGCTCGCTCAGTACATGCAGGGTCGCCAGATGATGCAGGAGCAGCTGGCGAAGCTCGGGGTGAAGTCGATCACGTCGCAGGCGGCGCAAGACGCCGGACTGACGGAGGCGTGGGACACGTTCACGTCCACCCTGGTCGACTCTGACCTGGGGTTCGAGCAGATGTGGAGCCGGGGTCGGCTCGAGAACGACAACCTGACGGGGGAGGCGTACTAATGGCGTTCAGCCGGAAGCCGATCGACGACTTGGGCGCCGCCCTGCGGCAGACGTCGGCCACTGGGTCGACCAACACGTCGAAGGCCAACGACCCGCCCGTCTACATGGGCGGGGTCGTGGCCGGCAACGCGAACCCGGTCCTGGACCGGCTCAACCCGAGCCGGCCGGGGTCGTCGACCGGGAACCCCATCATCGACATCCTGCACCCGGCCCAAGGCCGGAAGGTGCCGTCCCCTGCCATCCCCGGCACGGCGACGGTGAAAACGCAGTCGGAAGCGATGCTCGAGTTCTACCAGTGGTCGCCCGCGCAGCGGGACAAGTGGGGCGACTACCTGGTGTCGGTCGGGTACCTGCCGGCGTCGAAGGCGCACGACTACAACTCGCTGCGCACCGCATGGAACGACGTGATCGAGCAGGGTGCGGCGTTCACGGCGGCCGGGAAGTTCCTGACCCCGAAGGACGTGGCGAAGCTGATGGCCCGCGGGTCGGACAGCTCCGGCTCGGGCAGTGCCGGCGGCTACACCGGCACCAAGTCGGCCACCTCGAAGTCGGTCGACCTGACCGACCCTGAGACGGCGAAGGCCATGGTGAACGACATCCTGTCCAACGCTCTGGGTAGGGCGGCGTTGCCGGAGGAGCTGGCCACGTTCCGGCAGACGCTGAACGCGGCGGAGAAGGCGAACCCGGTGACCACGACGACGACGGGCACGTACAAGGACGGCGACCAGGTGTCGCAGTCGTCTACGCGCTCGGGCGGGCTGGATTCGGCCGGCAAGCAGCAGGTGCTGCTGGATGAGGCGAAGAAGACACCGGAGTACGGCGCCTATCAGGCGGCGCGCATGGTGCTGGGCTGGTTGGGCCAGGCCATCGCGGCGCCAGTGTGAGGTGAGCGATGACCCTGACGTCGGAGCGCACGTACGACCCGAAGTCGGTGAAGCAGGCAGGCGAGGGTGCGGTGCGGGTGGAGAACCCGTACGCGAAGGACCCGTTCAGCCTGCCTGACGTCACCCAGGAGGAGTACGACGCAGCTCGAGCGGCCGGCACCAGCAACGCCGGCCCGTCCAGCAACGCGGACAAGCTGATCGCCTACGCCAAGAAGTACATCGGCACCCCGTACAAGTGGGGCGGGTCCAGCCCGCTCGGCTTCGACTGCTCCGGCCTGGTGCAGTACGTGTTCAAGTCGGTGGGTATCGACCTGCCGCGGGTGTCGTACCAGCAGGCCAACTACGGGAAGCGGATCAGCCTCGACAAGCTGCGCCCGGGGGACCTGGTGGCGTGGGACAACAGCCCGCGCAACGCGGGCGCCGACCACATCGCCATCTACATCGGCAACGGCCAGATCATCGCGGCGCCCAAGCCGGGTGACCGCGTGAAGATCCAGGGGCTGTTCGACACCGCCCACGCCTGGGGCGTGGCAATGAACCTGTGAGGGGTGGGACGTGTCGGTCAGGCAGTATCAGCAGGCTCTGAAAGCGGCTGGGTTCGACCCGGGCCCCATCGACGGAATCAAGGGCCCCCGGACCATCGCGGCCATCAAGGCGTTCCAGCGGTCCCGCGGCCTCGAGGTCGATGGGATCGTCGGCCCCATCACTACCGCGGCCCTCCGCGGCGGCGCCCCGGCCGCGGCCCCCGCCCCGGCCGCGCCGGCTCCTCAGCCGGTGGACGAGGCGACCCTGGCAGCACGCTACGGGTTCGCCATGGCGGTCCTGCGGTCCGACGGCGAGCTGTACGCCCTGTTCCAGCGGGCCGTGTCGCAGACGTACACCCAGGAGCGGTTCACCGCGGAGCTGCGGGCGACCAACTGGTACCAGTCGCGTTCGGAGACGGCGCGCAACGCCGCCATCTTGAAGGCGACCGACCCGACCACGTACGCCAACAACGTGGCGCAGGTGAAGGCCCGCCTGTCCATCATGGCCGCCCAGATGGGCGCCGTGATGAACGACGGCCAGGTCGGGCAGATGGCGGAGACGTCGTACACGCTCGGCTGGGACGACAACCAGCTCGAGCAGAACATGGCGACGTACGTCCAGTACACGGACGGCCGGATGCTCGGTCAGGCCGGGCAGTGGAACACGATGCTGCGCGAGTACGCGCGGAACATGGGCATCACCCTGGCGGACGACACGTACCTGAACTACGTGCGGGCCGCGTCGTCGGGGACATCCACCATCGACGACCAGAAGACGAAGATCCGCGAGATGGCGGTGTCCGCCTTCCCGCACCTGGCTGACCGCCTGCGGGCGGGGGAGACGCTGCAGGACATCGCGTCGCCGTACGAGCAGGCGATGGCGTCCACGCTCGAGCTGAACCCGCAGTCGCTGACGGTGGCCGACCCGACCATCCAGCGGGCACTGTCGTCCATGGACTCCACGGGCCGGCCGGTGCTGCGCACCCTGTACGACTTCCAGACGGACCTCCGCAAGGACACCCGCTGGTTGAAGACGCAGAACGCGCAGGACGCGGCCATGGCCACTACGCGCAAGATCCTCTCCGACTTCGGGCTGGTGGGTTGACATGGCAGACCAGTTCGGTGGGCTGACCGGTGCGAACCGGGACGCCTACGCGGCGTTGACGAACATGTTGAAGACGTACGGCCTCGAGTCGTTGGCCGGCACCGTCCTCAGCTTCATCCAGCAGGGCTACTCGCAGGACACGGTGACCGTGCTTCTGCAGAACACGGACGCCTACAAGCAGCGGTTCGCGGCCAACGAGGTGCGCCGGCAGAAGGGTCTGCCGGTGCTGTCGCCGTCCGAGTACCTGTCGGTGGAGCAGTCGTACCGGCAGATCATGTCGTCGGCCGGGCTGCCGGTCGGCTACTACGACCAGACGTCCGACTTCCAGAACCTGATCGCCAACGACGTGTCCCCGTCGGAGGTGCAGCAGCGGGTGACGGTGGCGGGGGAGCTGGTGAACAGCATCGACCCTGGCGTGCGGGCGCAGTGGAACCAGTGGTACACGAACGGCGACATCGTGGCGTACGCGCTGGACCCGACACGGGCCCGGCCGGTGCTCGAGCGCCAGTACCGCGCGGCGGAGGCTGGCGCATTCGGGAAGGCGCAGGGGCTGAGCTTGACGGTCGGCCAGGCGGAGCAGGTGGCCGCCACGGGCGCCTCCGAGTCGGAGCTGCGGCAGGGCATGGCCACGGCGTCGGCGCTGGCGTCGTCCGGCGCGAAGCTGTCCGGGATCTACGGCGGCACGTACACCCAGCAGGACGCGCTCTCCGAGACGTTCATGGGTGATGCCACGGCCACGGAGAAGCGCCGCAAGCTGGCGTCGCAGGAGCGGGCCGCGTTCGCCGGCGGCTCCGGCGTGACCGAGAAGTCGCTGTCCCGGCAGGTGTCCGGGCAGCGCTGACCATCCAGAATGTCGCCCCGCCGGCAACCAGATTGTCGACGGGCGCGCGATCCCGCACATAGTCGGCCGAGAAGGCTACTAAGTGCGCACAGCATTGCTCCCCGCCCTCCCCATGGGACTGGCGGGGCTTTGGCGTGTAGCTCAACTGGCAGAGCGCCCGGCTGTTACCCGGGTCGTTGCAGGTTCGACTCCTGCCACGTCAGCGATCACGGAAAGGTCGCGGCAGCCAGGTAAGTGCCGCACACAGGGTGGCGACCCACCGCCGCCTGTCATCGAAGTGTTACGGCAGCACGGACGGCTCCAACCCGTTCGGCCCAGGTTCGACTCCTGGCGATGGCGCTCCACCTCGGATCGACCGGCCCCGAGCGTGCGTATGAGACCCCGGTAGTAGGAGCCACCCACTTCCTCCCCTGGTTGTGAGTGCGGCCTGCGAAAACACAGAACAGGGAGACACCCACATGGGCGAGTACATCGACGACGAGCAGCTTGGCGTCGACCAGGAAGGTGACACCGACCTGGTGAAGCAGCTCCGCCACCAGATCAAGTCCCTCGGCACCGAACTTCACCAGACGAAGGCCGAACGGGACCAGCTCAAGACGGCGGGCCGCACCACGACGATCACGCAGCTCCTCGACGAACACAAGATCACCAACGCGGCGAAGGTCGCCAAGCTCATCCCCGCCGACGTGGAGGCCACCAAGGGTGGCATCGACGCGTGGCTGGGCGAGTTCGGGGACGTGTTCGGCATCCAGAAGCAGGCGACCCCGACGGGGGAGACGCCCGCTGCCGGCACCGAGCAGGCACCCGCGGTTCCCGGGCAGCCGACGCTCATCCCGTCGGACGTTCAGGCCCAGTGGTCGGCCGTTCAGGCGGCCGAGCAGCAGGCCCAGGTGATCGCCCCCGTGGGGCTGGACCGCACGATCCAGGAACTCGAGGCCCTGCGGGGCAAGGGGTTCGAGGCGGTCCAGGAGTACATGCGGACGCACTAACCGATGGTGCGGCCGCCACATCAAACGAAAGGCTGACAGGTGGCTAACCAGTTCACCTCCGTCGCCACAGTCCCGGGTCTCGCAACCGAGCTCGTTCAGCCCGTGTATGACGTCGCCGTTGGCGAGGCTCTGCACGCTCTGCCGACGATGCGCGCGTTCGTGCACAAGACCCCCGGCAACCCGGCGATGCGTGGTTCCAGCACGACACTCGAGAAGTTCGAGTGGTTCAGCGAGGCAGCGGTCACGGCCGCGAAGACCCCGCTCACTGAGGAACTCGACGTCGACTCGACGAAGATGCCTCAGCCGTCCAAGGTGACGGTCACCCCGAAGGAGTACGGCTTCGCCGTCACCAGCACTCGCAAGCTGGCCAACCGGGTGTTCGCACCGTTCGACCCGTTCAAGGCCCGCGCGATCGCGGATCACCAGAACCGGGTTCTGGACTCCCTCATCCAGGACATCCTGATCGCCAACGGCACCAACGTGTCGTGGGGCGGCGCGGCCACGTCGAACGCCACCCTGGCGGCCGGCGACAAGATGACGGCGGCGATCGTCCGCCGGGCCGTGGCGCGGTTCCGCGCGCAGGCTGTGCCCACCTACTACGGCGGGTTCTACGCCGCGGTCGCACACCCGTACACGGTGCTGGACCTCCGCGAGGAGACCGGTTCCGGTGCGTGGCGGGTGCCCAACGAGTACGGCACCGACCAGAGCAAGATCTGGGCCGGCGAGTTCGGTGAGTTCGAGGGCGTGCGGTTCGTCGAGAACCCGCTGGTCCGCTGGGCTCTCGACGGTTCCGGCACCGGTGGCGCGCAGATCCGCTCCGTCCAGACGTACTTCCTGGGCGACGGCGCGATCGTCGAGCAGGTGTACGAGGAGCCGTCCGTCGTGGTCGGCCCGGTCGTCGACAAGCTGCAGCGTTTCGCCACGCTCGGCTGGTACGGCGACCTGGACTGGAACGTCTACGAGCAGAAGTCGTTCCGTCGCGTCTCGCACGCGGTGTCCCTGAACACCGACCTGGTGTGAGCATGACCCCTGGGGGCGCTGGCTTCGGCTGGCGCCCCTGGGGCGCACGACCTTTCACGTGGTCGCTGAAAGGAGTGTGAACCGTATCTGCACGTCCCCACCCCCGCACCCGGAGGGACGCGCGCTTCACCTGGTGCCGGCGCGAGCGTGAGCGCCGCAGCACGTCGACACGGCCACCCGTCAGACAACCCGTCCCTGTGACGCGAGCACCCCGTGACCGACCGCTGACCCTTCCACGCTCCCGTTTGCAGCCGCCCCGCACTACCGTTCGCCGGAGGAGTACCCATGGCTATCGTCGCCACCGACATCCTGTTCAAGCTGTCCATCAAGACGGGTGCGGCGGGGAACGCCTCGGCGCAGGCTGACCCGAACGCGTCCCTGGGCACCTACATCTCCACCACGCAGCTGTCGGCCACAGCCCTGAACAACCTGTTCGACGACATCTCCGGCGCTGACAACGCGAACAGCGTCGTCGAGTACCGCTGCGTGTTCGTGCACAACGCGCACGCCACCCTCCCGCTCACCAACGCGGTCCTATGGCTGTCCGGTGGTGACCCGGCGGGCGGCGCCGTGGTGACCGTCGCCGTCGACAGCACGGCTGCGTCCGCGATCGGTTCGGCCACAGCACAGGCGCTCACCGCCACCACGGAGACGGCACCCGGTGCAGGGGTGACAGGCCTGGCATATTCGGCGCCCACCACGTCGGGCACCGGCCTGGCGCTGGGCACCATCGGGGCCGGGCAGTGCAAGGCGTTCTGGGTGAAGCGTGCCGCCGCCAACACTGCCGCCGTGACCGCGGAGACGGTCACGTTCGCTGTCACCGGCGACACCGCCGCCTGACCGATGACCGTCGCGTTCGGTGACGCGGGCTTCACCGAGGTTGTCACCGCCACCGCCGCATGGTCCCTCGCCATGCCGGGCACGGCAGCCCCCGGTGACGTGCTGCTCATTCATGTCACCACCGGCGCCTCCACTTCGACCGTCACGGCAGCGCCTGGTGCAGTGTCCCTGTTGCACTCCGCAACTGGGGGCTCCGCGGCTGGGTATGCGTACACGTACGTGGTGCCCAGCAGCCCGCCTGCCACGTTGGACTGGACGATCAGCGCCACCGCCGTCGGGTCGATCGCGTGGGCGCGGTTCACCGGTGTAGACAACACGACCCCCGTGGATGTCGCGGGCGGCTACGCCCCTGCGTCCGGCACAACCTCAGCGACCACATGGACCCCGCCGTCGATCACCACCGTCACCAATGGCACCATGGTCGCGGGCGGGCTGACCGTACCGTCCGGTTCCCGCACCGTCACCATCCCTACCGGGTGGACGCTTGCCACCAAAGCGACCGGGCGCATCGGCACCATCGCCTACAAGGGCACGCAGGCCGTGGCTGGGGCCACCGGTACCGCGTCGGCGTTCACCATCTCGAGCACCGCCCTAGCCGGGTGGGCGTACCAGGTGGCGTTGCGGCCAGCCGCGTCCGGCACCACCCCGGTCACATCCACGGTCGCCTCCGCGTGGTCGACGCGCTCCCTGATCACCGACACTGCCGCGTCGTCCTGGTCTGTGCGTGCCGCTGTCACGCAGACGAAGGATGTGGCATGGACGGTTCGCACGCCACTGACCGCCACGGCGTCTGCCGCGTGGTCGGTGCGCACGGTTGTGCAGCAGACGAAGGCTTCGGCCTGGTCTCTGCGTTCGCGGGTGCAGCAGTCAAAGGCGGCCGCCTGGAACATCCTGTCGTCGGCCATCTCCGTCACCTCGAGCAAGACGTCCGCCTGGTCCGCTCGAGCGCAAGTCGCGCAGTCGAAGGCTGCGGCGTGGAACGTGCTGGCGTCCAGCGTCCCGGTGACGTCGACCAAGGCTGCGGCCTGGTCGGTACGGGCGGCGATCACCGACACGGTGTCGACGGCCTGGTCGATCCGTGCTCGGCTCTCGAGCACTCGTCCAGTCGCATGGAACGTGAAGGTCCCGCTGACTTCCACCCGGGCAGCGTCCTGGGTGCTGCGGGTGCTGCTGACCGCCACGAAGTCGACCGCATGGTCGGCCGGTGGGCGGGTGACCGGAACCGCGACGTCGGGATGGGACGTCCACATCGAACGGGGGCTCATGTTCACGCCACCGCCCCACCAGGACATGTTCCTCGTCCGGGACCTCACCTCGCACGGCGTCCATCACCTGTTCGACCGGCTGGCCCGGCCTCACGGCGTGACGGTGTTGAAGACGAACGGCACGTACCGGCAGGTGGAGGGCCCCACCGACGAGGAGCTGGCGGCCGCGGACATCGCCTACCTGGGTGGGCGCACGTACACGGTGACCCGCGCGGAGGGCGCAGAGCTGACCGCGGCTGGGTACGGGGCGTGGGTCGCTGAGGCGGGGGACGCATGAGCGACGACATCATCATCGCCATCATCGGGGCGCTGGCAGCGGTCACCGCCGCACTGATCGCCCAAGGCCGTGCGCTGGGTCGGATCCGGCGGGACACGTCGGACGTGAAGTGGCAGGTGCAGAACACGCACACCACCAACCTGCGTGAAGACCACGACGCGATGGCCGCCAATGTGGACCGGGTGCTGAAAGGCCAGCAGGCGTTGACCCGGCGGTTCGACAAGTTCGCCACCGCCGCCCATGAGGACAGCGTGCGCGTCAACCAGCGGGTCACTGACCTGGACGACCGGCTCACCGACCACATCGACCAGGCGGGCACCGCCTAACCCCCCAACAACCTCACCCCGCGCCAAACGGCGGCGGGGTCTCACCCATGCCCGGAGGCGCACCCTCATGCTCGACTGGCTCACCTACGACGGCCTGTCCATGCAGCAGTTTTTCAACCCGGACGTGCTCGCGTGGAAGCGGGCCCCGTCGATCATGGTCCTGCACTCCACGGAGGGCGCCGGCTTCCCGTCGCCTGCCACGTACGGCAACGGCCGCCGGGCACCCCACTTCACGGTGCACCCGCGGGCTCGTCAGGCGCGGCAGCACTACCCGCTGACGCAGGCCGCGTGGGCGCTGGTCGCCCCAGCTGACGGCACGCACACGAACACGGGCGGTGCCATCCAGCTCGAGATCGTCGGCACGTGCGACCCTCGCAACGGCGTCCTCCCGTCGGTGCTCACCCTGGACGACGGCGACCTCGGCTACCTGGCCGGGCTGCTGCGGGTCATCTCCGACGCCGCCGGCATCCCGCTGGTGACGTCCGTCGACTGGCGACCGTACCCGGAGTCATACGGTGCCAACGGTGTGCGGCTGAGCCGGGCGCAGTGGGAGGCGTACGTCGGGGTGCTGGGACACCAGCACGTGCCCGGCAACACGCACGGTGACCCAGGCTCGCTGAACATCGGCAGGCTGCTCGAGCTGGCGGCCGGTTCGGTGACCGTCGTGTCCAACCCTGTGACACCTCCGCCGCCGCCGCCGGAGCCGCCGGCGCCTCCCGCTCCCACCGGCCTGGTGGTGGACGGCATCTGGGGCGACCTGACCACGAAGGCCCTGCAGCGGGCGCTGGGTGTGACCGACGACGGCATCATCGGCCCGATCACCCGGAAGGCCCTGCAGCGGCGCATCGGCGTCACCGCGGACGGCATCTGGGGTCCGATCACGCACAAGGCGCTGCAGCGTCACCTGGGTGTGACGGCGGACGGGATCTGGGGACCGATCACGGTCAAGGCCCTGCAGGACCGCCTGAACGCGGGGTCGTTCTGATGGCCGGCGAGCACTGCACGTCCAGCTGCCGCACCCGCGACCACGAGTCGTTCGGTGAGTGCGTCCGGTCGAAGCGCGTGAACGCCATGTGGCTGGGCGGCGAGCAGCCGTCCGCCACCGACCAGAAGCGGTTCGACCGCACCAACCAGGAGTTCCGGCAGGCGGTGAAGGACGGGCTCAACCCGACCTCCGTGTCTGACCGTGCCATCCACGCCGCCTACGAGCAAGCATCTGGGGGTTCCTGATGGCCGTGACGCTGGGTCAGCTGGTGGGTGGCATCCGGTTCAAGCTGTCCGGGCTGGGCGCCGTGGAGGACACGTCCACTGAGCTGCGGATCCCGATGCCGATCGACGCCACCACCATGTCGGTGGACGACGCCAACGGGTTCTCCCGCGGCGTGGCGGAGGTTGACTTCGAGCTGGTTCGGGTGCGAGCGGTGGACGTGGGCGCCCGTCTGATCACGCTGCCGTCGTACGGCCGCGGCTACAAGGGCTCGACGGCGACGGCACACGCGCAGGGCGCGGAGGTCACGTTTAACCCGATGTGGCCGAAGTCGACGGTGGCTGGGGCGATCAACGGCGTCCTGTTCGAGCTGTACCCGGACCTGTACGCGGTGCGCACCGCCACCACCAGCGTCCCCTTGGACGCGGGACCGGTCACGTTGCCCACCGACGCGGTGGGTGTGATCGCCGTGTGGCTGGCGTCCGACGAGGTGGCGGGCACGTGGGTGCCCACCGACCACTGGGACTTTGACCCGGACTCGCACGACGCGGGGCGCACGCTGCGCCTCCGGTACGGCGGGCTGGGTCAGGGCGTGCGGGTGCTGTACGCGGCCCGGCCGGGCACGTTCAACCTGGCGGCGACCAACCCGCTCGCCCAGGACTTCACGACGGTCACCGGCCTGAACGAACGGGTGGCGGACGTGCTGGCTCTGGGTGTGGCGTACCGGCTGGCCCCGTTCATCGACGTGGGGCGGCTGCAGGTGGCGGGCGCTGAGGTTCGGTCCGACCCGCAGTCGAAGCCGGTCGGGTCGGGTGCCGACGCCAGCAAGCTCCTGTACTCGGAGTTCAGGGCGCGCGTGCAGGCGGAGCAGTCGGTGCTGGTGAAGGAGCACCCGATCAGGGTTCACAGGACGGGGAGGTAAGCGGTGCGCTACTACTCGAGCATCGCCCAGCTGGCGGCGCTGACGACGGCCGTGGACTCCTCGGCCACCACCATGATCGTGTCCACTGTGGCCGGCTGGCCGCTCACCTGCCCGTTCACCGTGGTGGTGGACGACAGCACCCTGTCGGAGGAGATCGTCACGGTGACCGCCGTGGCAGGCACCACGCTGACGGTGGTTCGCGCGCAGGACGGGTCCGCCGGGGTGTCGCACAGCGTGGGCGCCACGGTCCGGCACATGGTGACCGCCCGGGATCTGCGGGAACCGCAGGAGCACATGGATCGCAGCGCGGAGGTGCACGGCCTGGACTACATGTCCGACGTGGTGGGCACCAACGCCATCCAGGCCCTGTCGAACAAGACGATCCACGGCGACCAGAACACCATCGACGAGATCGACCAGGCGTCGGTGATCAACCTGCTCACCGACCTCGGCAACCTGTACGGGTACACGAAGCTGGCGGGCAACACGCTGCGGGCCACTTCCTACAACGCCGGCGACGTGATCGTGCGGCCGGACGGCACCCTGTGGAAGGCGAAGGTCTACTTCATCTGCGACGGCACGTTCAACGTGGCCAACTGGGATCCGGTGGCGGTGCCCATCTTCCCGGTGACGACCCAGGCGGCGCGTGACGCGCTGCCGGCGGGCACGGCGACGAAGCCGACGTACGCGGACTGCCTGTACGACAACACGCTGCAGCGCAACGTGGGGTCCGGCTGGGTGGTGATCGCCCGCACGGGCGGGGCGTGGACCCCGTACACACCGGCGTTGGGGTCCATCACGCTCGGCAATGGGGCGGTCGTCGGGGCGTACCAGCTCGTCGGCAAGACGTTGGACTTCTCGGTCACGCTCACCTTCGGGTCGACCACGACAGGCACGATCGGTTCGCTGACGATCGGCCTGCCGGCCGGGCTCACGGTTGCGCGCGCGCAGACGGCGCCTGTCTGGATGTTCCACGTGGCGAACGGGTTCGACTACATCGGCGTTGCCCGGTTCTCCGGCGGCGCGTTCTACATCGCGAACAACGCCGGCTTCACCGTGTCGATCGGCGGTGGGAGCCCGTTTGCCTGGGGCAACGGGGACACGCTCGCGGTCTCTGGCCGCATTGAGGTTGCGTGAGGGTAGGGGGCTGACATGACGCTGTACGTGTCCGCGACCCCGGACGTCACCGAACGGCTCCCGTTCCCCATCGGCGGCATCGCGGTGTCCGCCTACCCGGAGGACGCCGGCTGGGATGTGACGTTCGGTCAGCTCGGGTTCCGGCTGCACGCCACCAAGGACACCCCGTACCGCCGGGAGACCGACCAGGTGCAGAAGCAGCAGTTCGACACCTCCGACGAGGCTGGCGAACAGTCGCTCTCGAGCTGGTGGCTGCGGTCGCAGTCCAGCTGGCACATGGGCGCCGGCATCCGGTGGTACGAGCCAGGGTCGGAGCCGGACACGAAGGACCGGTTCGCGGACTCGTGCGGTGTGGACGTGTGGACGGTCGGCCAGCTGGCGCTTCTGCGTTCCTGCGTGAAGCTCGGGCCGTTCACCGGGCCCAACTACATGTCGACCATGCGCAAGGCGGGCGTGGACGGCTACCTGCACACGTACAACAACAACGTCGGCTTCCGGGCTGACGGTGTGCTCGGCCCGTACGCGGGCACGGGCGGCTCGGGTGTCACCCAGCCGGCCATCAGCGTCGGCAAGGCGTGGCTGGGGTTCAGCGGCGGCGTCAACCGGTACGACGTGGAGACGAACGTCACCACGTTCCCGCTGACATCCGCTGTGCCCTGCCGGGCGTGGTGGGTGAAGTCGCGGCTGATCGTGGCTGCGGGTCCTGCCCTGTACGAGGTGTCTCCGACGGCGACCGGCGTGTTGCAGACGGTCGGCACGCTGCTGTACACGCACCAGGACGCGGCGTGGGTGTGGTCGGACGTGGACGAGGCCCCTGGCGCGGTGTTGGCCGCGGGTCGCGGCGCAGCCGAGTCGGCCATCTTCCGGTTCTCGGTGGAGAACGACACGACGGGTCAGCCGAAGCTGACCGGCGCCAGCCAGGTGGCGAAGATGCCGCCCGGTGAGCAGGTGCACACGATGCGCACCTACCTGGGTGCGTACATCGTGTTGGGCACCACGTCGGGTCTGCGGGTGGGCGCGATCAACGCGGCTGGCGACGTGCAGTACGGCCCGCTGACGTTCACCACCACCAACCCGGTGGTGTCCTTGGCGTTCCGGGACCGGTTCGTGTACGCGCTGGCGTCCCGCTGCCAGCCGGACGGCACCACGGGGTGCGCTCGCGTGGACCTGTCGGCGCCGGTCGGTTCGACCGGCCGGTACGCGTGGGCGTGGGATGCGACCACGGGCGGCACCGACGACGCGACGTCGATCTGCCTGTACGGCAACAAGGACCGGGTGGTCATGTCCGCCGGGGACTACTGGTACGTGCAGACGACGAACGTCCCGGTGGCGAGCGGGTGGGTGCTGGGTGGCAACATCCGGTTCCGCACCGCGGAGATGAAGGCGTTCCGATTCGCCCGCCTCAACTCGGAGGTGAACGACGGGTCGATCACGTTGACCACGATCGCCGCCGACGGCTCGGAGCACCGGGTGTACTCGTACAACACGCAGGACGCCACCACGTCCGACGTGGGCATCCAGATCCCCGGGCGGCCGACGAACCAGCACCTCGCGTTCAGGATCACGCTGACCGCGAAGCTGCCGGTCGGCCAGCCGTCCCTGTCGCCGCACGTGACCGGGTTCGCCGTGAAGGCGGTCCCGGCGGCCACCAGGATGCGTCTGGTCCAGTTCCCGGTGTCCCTGTTCGACTTCGAGGTGGGCCGCGCCGGGCAGAGGTACGGCGTGGAGGGCGGGGCGTTGGCGCGGATGCTGGCGCTCGAGGCGTTGGAGGACTCGGCCACACCCGTGTCGGTGCGCCACCTGGCGTCGGGGGATGCGTTCGTGGGGATCATCGAGTCGACCACCTTCTCGTCGGCGGCACCACCTGACCGCAGCCAGTCCGGGTTCGGCGGGGTGGGGCTGGTGACGGTGCGCAAGCTGTGACCCCGCACTGGTTCACGCGCCCGCTGGCGGCGGGCGACGTCGGCCCGGATGTGGCGGTGGTGCAGCGGAAGCTGGGCGCCGTCCCGGACGGCGTGTTCACGTCGGGCCTGGCGGCTGTGGTGCGCGGCTTCCAGGCTACGCGTGGACGGTCCGCTACCGGACAGGTGGACGAGGACACCGCCGCGGCGTTGGGGGAGGAGGCCGGGTACGGCCGGATCCCTGACTGGTACGGCACCGATCAAGGCCCTGGTGTTGTAGCGGACCTGCTGGGGGTGACGTCGCCGGACGACGTGCGCGACGCAGTGAAGCGGTTCCAGGGCAACAGCGGTCTGCCCGTGACCGGCGTGGTGGACGAGCTGACCGCACGCAAGCTGGGTGACAAGGCGGAGGGAACATGAGCAAGTTCTGGCGTGACGCGCTCGAGCGGATCGCATGGTCGACGGCGGAGGGTGCCTGCACGGGCGCTTTGGCCGGGTGGGGCGCTGCGGCGTTCACCACGGTGTCCGGTCTGCAGGCGTTCCTGACTGGCGTGGCTGTGCCCGCCGGCATGGCCCTGTTCACCGCCATCAAGGTGCTGGCGGCGAGGCGGGTCGGTGATGCCGACTCGGCGGCCATCGGGTCGGACTCGGGCAAGCACGAAGCCTGACATCTCACACAAGAAAGCCCCTCATTCCTAGCGGGATTCCGCCGGGAGTGGGGGGCTTTTCTTGCGCGCCCTTTACCGGAGCCGGTAGTCGGTGCGCTGCAGGAGGCGCCGCCGCCGGCGCTCCACCAGCGGCATGGTGAGGGCGGCCAGTCCGTGCAGGGCGAGCGCGCCCAGGACAAATGCGACGAAATCGAATTGGTTAGGCCCGGCCATTGTCGCGTTTACTACCCAGCCGGCGAACAGCGACAGCACCGTGACGCGGGCCCCGTCGCCTCTCCACCACCGCGCGAACCGGTCGGAACGGCTCTGTTGCTCCTCCACGCCCCTACCTCCCCGACGCTCACCCTCGGATGACCCTCCACGGCTTGCGACGTTGCCCGGTGAGCGAGTTGCAGCGTCGTGCCGCTACAAGTGGGCCTACTGTTCCAACGCGGCGCGTCTGCGACGAGCCTCCGCGATCTGGTCGTCGGGCACCGGCGTGAACATGTCGTGGTGCTCGCCGGCCTGGTGCAGCCGGGCCACTGGCGTGGCGCACTCGTTGCACAGGTCCAGGCTCCGGGACACTCCGGCGTGCGTTATTCGCCACTGGGTGACCGGTCGGTCTTTTCCGCAACTATCACAAACTGTGACGGTTAGTCGACGAACACCCATTTCAGCCAGCGACCTTTCGTATTGCGGCCGCCTTCACCGCGGCCGGGAACATGACCTCCCCGCGCAGCATAGTGTCGCGGGCGGTCCTGTCAGCGTCCAAACCGATGTACAGCTCGGTGGTGGAGATCTGCGAGTGGTGCAGCATCGCCTGCACGTGCCGTAGCGCTCGGTCCACACCCATCTCCGACAGCGCGTCAAACCTAGCGCGCGCCGCTGATCGGCGCAGGGTGTGTACGCCTTCACGCAACGACTTGCCGTCAGCGTCGTGGGTGACGAACCCGGCCCCCACCAGGGCGGCCTGTACGGAGCGGTGCGGCGTTGAGTACGGCCGGTCCGGCATGAACCTGACCGAGGGCGCCACCCGGTACAGGCCGTCCGGCTGCCGCTGGATCTTCGACCTCTCCCAGGCGGGCACCAGGGCGTCGTTGGGCCGCAGGCTGCGAGGCGTGTGCTCCGCGTAGTACGTCATCCACCGGCGCAGCTCCGTGTCCAGCTCGGTGCAGATCGGCATGGTGTCCGCCTTGGCCGACTTGACCACCAGCACGTCCATGCTGCCCGCCGCCAGGTTGACGTCCCGGATGCGCAGCAGCCGGATCTCCGACTCGCGCAGCAGCAGGTACAGGCCCAAAGCCACCACGATGCGGTCCCGCGGGTCCGGGGCGGCGTCCAGGAGGCGGGCGAAGTCGACCACCGGCACCCGCATCCGGGTGCGCTTCGCGGACTTGTACGGGCGGCGGTTGGCGGTCGGGTCGTTGGCCGCCGCCACGTACCGGCGCTGCACGCAGAACCGGAAGAAGCCGGACACCGCGGCCAGCCGCAGGTTCAGTGTTGATGCGGACAGGCCCCGCCCGGCGCCCTCCGACATGAACGAGTCGATGTGCCGGTACGTGACGTTCTTCACCTGGATGTTGCCCACCACCTCGAGCAGCTGGTGCAGGTTGAAGTCGTCGTTGCGGACCGTGTTGGGCCGGTAGCCGGCGCTCCGCCGGGCCACCAGGTACTCGTCGATCACGTCACTCAGCATGTTCGCCATCGTGCTGCCCTCCGTTCGTACCTATGTTGTCATGCGTCACGGTACTCCTGGTGTTGTAGCGGCGCAACGCTTCGGGACAGCCAAGCCCAGTAGTCCGGTTCGGGGGCTGACCTGCAGCGACGCAGGCCCCCGTGCTGTGCGACCTTCACTTTGCCGCCTTCGCTGTGTGTCGGTCCGCAGCGCAACCACCTGCCGGACGCTCCAAGATTCTCCGTGACGACCTACCGCGCCACCCGGCGTGGATCAGCGCGTGTTACAGCGGTGCGCCGCACCACGCCAGCCAAGGCCAGTAGGTTGGCACCCGTGAGCGACGAACTGCCAACCGACACCCCCTCCACCGCCGGCGCACCGCGTGGGGCCGGTGGTCGGCTGCTGATCATCGACGGCCACTCGATGGCGTACCGGGCGTTCTTCGCCCTGCCCGTGGAGAACTTCTCGACCTCGACCGGTCAGCCCACCAACGCGGTGTACGGCTTCACGTCGATGCTCGCGAAGATCCTCGCCGACGAGGCGCCGACCCACCTCGCGGTCGCCTTCGACGTCGGGCGGACGACGTTCCGCACCGAGCAGTTCCCCGCGTACAAGGCGACCCGCGACGAGTCGCCGCTGCCGTTCCGCGGGCAGGTGCCGCTCATCAAGGAGATCCTCGCCACGATGCGGGTGCCGGTCCTCGAGAAGGAGAACTACGAGGCCGACGACATCCTCGCGACCCTGACGACCCAGGCGCACGCCCGCGGCATGGAGGTGCTCGTCTGCTCGGGCGACCGGGACACGCTCCAGCTCGTCAACGAGTCGGTCACGGTCCTGTACCCGGTCCGGGGGGTCTCGGAGCTCACCCGGATGACTCCCGAGGCCGTCCGAGCGAAGTACAGCGTCGAACCCTGGCAGTACCCGGACATCGCCGCGCTCGTCGGGGAGACGAGCGACAACCTGCCGGGCGTGCCCGGGGTCGGGCCCAAGACCGCGGCCAAGTGGATCGCGACCTACGGCGGGCTCGCCGGGATCGTCGCGGCCGTCGACCAGATCCCCGGCAAGGCCGGGGAGTCGCTGCGAGCCCACCTCGACCAGGTCATCCTCAACCGGCGGATCAACCACCTCCTGACCGACCTGGAGCTGCCGCTCGGTCCGGCCGACCTCGCGCTGCAGCCCTGGGACCGGGAGGCCATGCACCGCGTCTTCGACTCGCTGCAGTTCACGACCCTGCGCGAGCGGCTCTTCGCGGCGTTCCCCGACGAGACCGCGCCGCTCGTCGAGGGGACCGACGTGCGGCTCGAGCAGCTCGGCGCGGACGACCTGGGCCCGTGGTTGACCGCCCGGGCCGGTCGCACGCTCGGCCTCGACGTGCGGGGCAGCGTCCGTCCGGCCTGCGGCGAAGCCTGGGCGATCGCGATCGCGGACGACGCGGGTGTTGCCGTCGCGCTCGACCTCACCTCGATCGGCCCGGACAACGAGCTGGCGCTCGCGGCCTGGCTCGCCGACCCGGCCGCCCCGAAGTCGGTGCACGCAGCCAAGGGTGCGTGGCACGCGCTCGCCGGGCGCGGCCTCTCCCTCGCGGGGGTGGTCTTCGACACCGAGCTCGCGGCGTACCTGTGCCACCCGGACCAGCGCGCCTACGACCTGCCGAACCTCGTCACCCGCTACCTGCACCGTGAGCTCGGCTCCGCCGCGGGCACCGAGGAGGCGGGCACGCAGGGGGCGTTCGACCTGGAGCTCGACGGCTCGGACGAGGCGCAGCGCGCGGCGGGTCGCGCGGCCGGCGTCATCGAGCTGACCGAGGTCCTGGCGGGCGAGCTCGCGGACCGCGGCGCGGACCGACTGCTCGGCGACCTCGAGCTGCCCCTCGAGGACGTGCTGGCACGCATGGAGCAGCGCGGGATCGCCGCAGACGTCGACTACCTCACCGAGCTCGAGTCGTCGTTCGACGCGCAGGTGCAGACCGCGGCGCTCGACGCCTACGACGTCATCGGCCGGGACGTGAACCTCGGCTCTCCCAAGCAGCTCCAAGAGGTGCTCTTCGACCAGCTCGGCATGCCGAAGACGAAGAAGATCAAGACCGGCTACACGACCGACGCCGCCTCGCTGGCCGAGCTGTACGAGCGCACCGAGCACCCGTTCCTTGCGCACCTCCTCGCGCACCGGGACGCCATCCGGCTGCGGCAGACGGTCGAGGGCCTGCTGCGCTCGGTCGCCGACGACGCGCGCATCCACACGACCTTCCAGCAGACCATCGCGGCGACCGGCCGGCTGTCGTCCACGGACCCGAACCTGCAGAACATCCCCATCCGGACCGAGGCGGGCCGCCAGATCCGGCGAGCGTTCATCGTCGGGAAGGGTTACGAGACGCTCCTGACGGCCGACTACTCCCAGATCGAGATGCGCATCATGGCGCACCTGTCGGGGGATGCCGGGCTCATCGAGGCGTTCCGGTCGGGGGAGGACCTGCACAGCTATGTCGCGTCGCGGGTCTTCTCGGTCCCGACGACCGAGGTCACGCCGGCGATGCGGTCGAAGATCAAGGCGATGAGCTACGGGCTGGCCTACGGGCTGTCGTCGTTCGGCCTGTCGAAGCAGCTGAAGATCGAGGTCGGCGAGGCGGCCGCGCTCATGGACGACTACTTCTCACGGTTCGGCGGCGTGCGCACGTACCTCACCGGGGTCGTCGACGAGGCCCGGGCGACGGGGTACACCGCGACGATCCTCGGACGTCGGCGCTACCTGCCGGACCTCACGAGCGACAACCGTCAGCGCCGCGAGATGGCCGAGCGGATGGCGCTCAACGCGCCCATCCAGGGCAGCGCGGCGGACCTCATCAAGGTCGCGATGCTGGGGGTCGAGCGCGAGCTCACGACGCGCGGTCTGGCCTCCCGCATGCTGCTGCAGGTCCACGACGAGCTCGTCGTCGAGGTCGCGCCGGGGGAGCGGGACGAGGTCGAGGCGGTCCTGCGCGAGCAGATGGGCTCGGCCGCCGACCTGTCCGTGCCGCTCGACGTCTCGGTCGGCTCCGGCGCGAACTGGCACGACGCCGGGCACTGACGGCTCGTCGCGCCCCGTCGGCGGTCGTCAGCGGTGCGTGACGAAGATGGCCGTCCCGGGCAGCCGGGCACCTCGCACCGGCCCCCAGCCACCCCAGGTGCGGTCGTTGTCGCTGGGCCACTCGGGCTCGACCAGGCGGTCGAGGACGAAGCCCGCCGCCGCCAGCTCGGCGATGTGGTCGCCGAGCGTGCGGTGGTACTCGGCGTACAGCACCCGGCCGGACGCGCCGATCTCCACGTAGGGCCGACGGTCGAAGTACGAGCGGGTCGCGGTCAGGCCGCCCTCCCCGGGGTCGTCGGGGAACGCCCAGCGCACAGGGTGGGTGACGGCGAAGACCCAGCGCCCACCGGGCCGGAGCACGCGGGCGACCTCACCGTGCACGCGGTCGGCGTCGGGCACGAACGGGATGGCGCCGAACGCCGTGAACGCGACGTCGAACGACGCGTCGGCGAACGGCAGGGCACGCGCGTCGGCGTGGACGAGCGGTGTGTGCGCCCCGACCTGGGTGTCATAGCGCGCGCCGGCGGCCAGCATCCCGCCTGACACGTCGGTCGCGACGACCTGCACGCCGCGCCGCGCGAGCCAGCGCGAGCACTGGGCGGCGCCTGCACCGATCTCGAGCACGCGTGCGCCGTCGAGCTCGCCGAGCAGGTGGGCGTCCGTCTCTCGCAGTCCCTCCGGGCACCAGCAGAAGTCCGCGGGGCCGAGGAAGTCGCCGTGCTCGTCGAGGTACTCGCGGGCGTTGGCGTCCCACCAGGACCGGCCGACACGGCCGCCCTCGGCCGCCGGGACCTCGCGGTAGCCGGCGTCGGCCAGCGGGTCGACGGGCTGGCCGTGCGTGGGCTCGCTCATGCGGCCGCTCCTCGGAGGTGCGTGACGTGGTGCGTGGACGTGTGCGTGGACCGTACGTGCTTTGACCCTTCCTACGCACGGAAGATAGGGTGGACGGCGGTGCCGCGCGACTGAGAAGCGCTCTGCTCGTGGGGTCGATCCCGACCCCGCCAGCGGCTGCGTCCGCGGTGGTCGGCACCGTCAATCCAGCATGATCCCTGTCCGCACTAGATCCTGTCCGCAACGGAGCCCACCCCTACATGAGCATTTCCACCCCAGCGAAGTCCGCCACGCCGCAGGTCGCCATCAACGACATCGGCACGGCCGAGGACTTCCTTGCTGCGATCGACGCCACCATCAAGTACTTCAATGATGGCGACATCGTCTCCGGCACCATCGTCAAGGTCGACCGCGATGAGGTCCTCCTCGACATCGGTTACAAGACCGAAGGCGTCATCCCCTCCCGCGAGCTGTCCATCAAGCACGACGTGGACCCCGGCGAGGTCGTCAAGGTCGGTGACGAGGTCGAGGCGCTCGTCCTCCAGAAGGAGGACAAGGAGGGTCGGCTGATCCTGTCCAAGAAGCGCGCACAGTACGAGCGCGCCTGGGGCACGATCGAGAAGATCAAGGAAGAGGACGGCGTCGTCACCGGCACCGTCATCGAGGTCGTCAAGGGCGGCCTCATCCTCGACATCGGCCTGCGCGGCTTCCTGCCCGCGTCGCTGGTCGAGATGCGTCGGGTGCGCGACCTCCAGCCGTACGTCGGCAAGGAGATCGAGGCCAAGATCATCGAGCTCGACAAGAACCGCAACAACGTCGTCCTGTCGCGCCGTGCCTGGCTCGAGCAGACGCAGTCCGAGGTGCGCTCGACCTTCCTGCAGACGCTGCAGAAGGGCCAGGTCCGTCCGGGCGTCGTCTCCTCGATCGTCAACTTCGGTGCGTTCGTGGACCTCGGCGGCGTCGACGGGCTCGTGCACGTCTCCGAGCTGTCCTGGAAGCACATCGACCACCCCTCCGAGGTCGTCGAGGTCGGTCAGGAGGTCACCGTCGAGGTTCTCGACGTCGACTTCGACCGCGAGCGTGTCTCCCTGTCGCTCAAGGCGACGCAGGAAGACCCGTGGCAGGCCTTCGCCCGGACGCACGCCATCGGCCAGGTCGTCCCCGGCAAGGTCACGAAGCTCGTCCCCTTCGGCGCGTTCGTGCGCGTCGAGGACGGCATCGAGGGCCTCGTGCACATCTCGGAGCTGGCCGTGCGCCACGTCGAGATCCCGGAGCAGGTCGTCCAGGTCGGCGACGACGTCTTCGTCAAGGTCATCGACATCGACCTGGAGCGTCGCCGGATCTCGCTGTCGCTCAAGCAGGCGAACGAGGGCTTCGACCCGACGAGCGACGACTTCGACCCCGCGCTGTACGGCATGGCGGCGGAGTACGACGAGGCCGGGAACTACAAGTACCCCGAGGGCTTCGACCCGGCCACGAACGAGTGGCTCGAGGGCTACGAGGCTCAGCGCGAGGTGTGGGAGGCGCAGTACGCCAAGGCCCACGAGCGCTGGGAAGCCCACCGCAAGCAGGTCGCGGAGGCCGCCAAGGCGGACGCCGAGGCAGCGAGCGGCGACGGCGGCGGCGCTGTCGCGACCGCGTCCTCGTACTCCTCGGCCCCGGTCGAGGAGGCCACCGGAACCCTTGCGTCGGACGAGGCGCTGGCGGCTCTGCGCGAGAAGCTCACGGGCAACTGACTCAGCCGGGGCACGTGCTGCCCTGACGGTCGCAGGCGGGCCGGTCACCTTCGGGTGGCCGGCCCGCGGTGCGTCCGGGCCGGCTGCGATCCAGGGGAGGAGCGGCCGGGGGCGGCTCTCGGCGGGATCGGGCAGGATGAGGTTCATGCAGCGGATCGGACTGACCGGCGGGATCGCAGCAGGCAAGTCGGTGGCGGCGCAGCGGCTCACGGAGCTGGGTGCGGTGGTGATCGACGCCGACCAGCTGGCGCGCCGAGCACTCGCGCCAGGCTCCCAGGGCCTCGAGGACGTGGTCGCCGAGTTCGGGCCGTCCATCCTGACGAGCGACGGCGAGCTCGACCGGCCGGGGCTCGCGAGCATCGTCTTCGGGGACCGCGCAGCGCTCGATCGACTCAACGCGATCGTGCATCCGATCGTCCGGCGGCTCGCGGCCGAGCTGGAGGCCGCCGCTGCGACGCTCGACCCGGATGCCGTCGTGGTGCATGACATCCCGCTGCTTGTCGAGTCCGGGCAGACGGGCACGTTCCACCTGGTCGTGGTGGTGGACGCTCCTGCGGTCCTGCGCGTCGAGCGCCTCGTCGGGACACGGGAGATGTCTCGCGACGAGGCCGAGGCCCGGGTCTCGGCGCAGGCGTCGGACGCCGAGCGCCTCGAGGTCGCGGACGTCGTGCTCGACGGCACGGGCAGTGACGCCAACCTGCGCTCCCAGATCGACGACCTGTGGGCCCGGCTGGCGGCCGAGCGTGCCGCGGAGGCCGCTGCGGAGCGTCCGTGAGCGACCTGCCGTCGACGGGCCGCTCGGCGTCCCGCGGTCACCTGCAGGGCGTCCGTGTCAGACGTGCGACGTACGGTTGAGCCATGCGTCCTGTCACTGATCTGCAGCGGACCATGGCCCCGTTCGAGGTCGTGTCGGACTACACACCCTCGGGCGACCAGCCGACGGCGATCGCCGACCTGACCGCACGGATCCGCGCCGGCGAGAAGGACGTCACGCTGCTGGGCGCGACCGGGACGGGCAAGTCCGCCACCACGGCGTGGCTCATCGAGAAGCTGCAGCGCCCGACCCTGGTGATGGCACCGAACAAGACGCTCGCAGCGCAGCTGGCGACGGAGTTCCGCGAGCTGCTGCCGAACAACGCGGTCGAGTACTTCGTCTCGTACTACGACTACTACCAGCCCGAGGCGTACATCGCGCAGACGGACACCTACATCGAGAAGGACTCGTCGATCAACGACGAGGTCGAGCGGCTGCGCCACTCCGCGACGTCCTCGCTGCTGACCCGCCGCGACGTCATCGTCGTCGCCTCCGTGTCGTGCATCTACGGCCTGGGCACCCCGCAGGAGTACGTCGACCGGATGGTGCACCTGGCCGTCGGCGACCAGGTCGAGCGGGACCAGCTCCTGCGGAAGTTCGTCGGGATGCAGTACACGCGCAACGATATGGCGTTCACGCGCGGGACGTTCCGGGTGCGCGGCGACACCGTCGAGATCATCCCGGTCTACGAGGAGCTCGCGATCCGCTTCGAGTTCTTCGGCGACGAGATCGAGTCGATCCAGACGCTGCACCCGCTCACCGGTGACGTGATCCGCACCGAGAAGGAGATCCACGTCTTCCCGGCGACTCACTACGTCGCCGGGCCCGAGCGGATGGAGCGGGCGATCGGCTCGATCGAGACCGAGCTCGCGGGCCGGCTCGAGGAGTTCGAGCGGCAGGGCAAGCTGCTCGAGGCTCAGCGCCTGCGCATGCGCACGACGTACGACATCGAGATGATGCGCCAGATCGGCTCGTGCTCCGGCATCGAGAACTACTCGCGACACATCGACGGCCGCGACCCGGGCACGGCACCCAACACCCTGCTCGACTACTTCCCCGAGGACTTCCTTCTCGTCATCGACGAGTCGCACGTGACGGTGCCCCAGATCGGCGCGATGTACGAGGGCGACATGTCACGCAAGCGCAACCTCGTGGACCACGGGTTCCGCCTGCCGAGCGCGATGGACAACCGGCCGCTGCGGTGGGACGAGTTCGTGGAGCGCATCGGCCAGACCGTCTACCTCTCCGCGACGCCCGGGAGCTACGAGCTGTCGATGTCTGACGGCTTCGTCGAGCAGATCATCCGGCCCACGGGTCTCATCGACCCCGAGGTCGTGGTCAAGCCCACGAAGGGCCAGATCGACGACCTCCTCGAGGAGATCCACCTCCGGGTCGCGAAGAACGAGCGGGTGCTCGTCACGACGCTGACCAAGAAGATGTCGGAGGACCTCACCGACTACCTGCTCGAGAAGGGCGTGCGCGTCCGGTACCTGCACTCCGAGGTCGACACGCTGCGCCGGGTCGAGCTGCTGCGCGAGCTGCGGCTGGGCGAGTACGACGTGCTGGTCGGGATCAACCTGCTGCGTGAGGGGCTCGACCTGCCCGAGGTCTCGCTCGTGGCCATCCTCGACGCCGACAAGCAGGGCTTCCTGCGCTCGGCGACGTCGCTGATCCAGACCATCGGCCGTGCGGCGCGCAACGTGTCGGGCCAGGTGCACATGTACGCCGACCAGATCACCCCGGCCATGGCCCAGGCGATCGACGAGACGAACCGTCGTCGCGAGAAGCAGGTTGCCTACAACACCGCGAACGGCATCGACCCGACGCCGCTGCGCAAGCGGATCGGCGACATCACCGACATGCTCGCTCGCGAGGACGTCGACACCCAGGAGCTGCTCGCAGGCGGGTACCGGCAGGCGGGTCGAGGCAAGGCACCCGTGCCCGGGTCGGGCCCGAAGCCGACCGAGCGGAGCAGGCTCGCCGGCGTGGCGGCAGGCGACCTCGCTGGACTCATCCAGGAGCTCACGGACCAGATGCACGCGGCGGCCGCCGAGCTGCAGTTCGAGGTCGCGGCACGGCTGCGTGACGAGATCTCGGGTCTCAAGCGGGAGCTGCGCGGCATGCAGACCGCGACCGCCTAGGAGTCGACCGGGGGTCGCGCCGGGCCGTGCCGTATGCTTGCACGCGTTGGAGGGGAGTATCCCGCCACGGCGCTCTCGTCATCACGGTCGACTCAGTGGTCGGCCCGGTAGCGCCGGCTCGGTCGCGTGAGCGCCCGAGTGGGAGAGACCTCCGGTACCCAGTTCCGTACCGGAGGTAACCATGTCTGTCCCCCTGTGGGTGTGGGGCGCTACAGCTGCACTCGTCGTCGCGATCATCGTGTTCGACTTCTACGCGCACGTGCGGACCCCGCACGAACCGACCTTCCGTGAGTCCGCCCGGTGGTCGCTCTTCTACATCGCGTTCGCGCTCGTCTTCGGCGTCGGCCTCGGCATCGCCTGGGGCTGGGACCACGGCTCGGAGTACTTCGCGGGCTACGTGACCGAGAAGAGCCTGTCGGTCGACAACCTCTTCGTGTTCCTCATCATCATGACCGGCTTCGCGGTGCCGCGCGCCTACCAGCAGAAGGTCCTGCTCGTCGGAGTGGCGATCGCCCTGGTGCTGCGGACCGTCTTCATCCTGCTCGGGGCTGCCGTGATCGCGCAGTTCTCGTGGGTGTTCTACCTGTTCGGCGGCTTCCTCGTCGTCACCGGCATCAAGCTCGCCCGCCAGGACCACGACACCGGCGACGATCACGGGGCCGCGCAGCGGAGCGACGGGCTGGCGGTCCGCCTGCTCAAGAGGGTCGTCCCGACGACCGACGAGTACCACGGCGACCGGATGACGACGCGGATCGACGGCACCCGCTACCTCACGCCGATGCTCCTCGTCATGGTCGCGATCGGCAGTACGGACCTCCTGTTCGCACTCGACTCCATCCCGGCGATCTACGGGCTCACGAAGGAGCCGTACATCGTCTTCACGACGAATGCGTTCGCCCTGCTCGGCCTGCGCCAGCTGTACTTCCTGCTCGGCGGGCTGCTGACGCGCCTCGTCTACCTGTCCCAGGGCCTGGCCGTGATCCTCGGCTTCATCGGGGTCAAGCTGGTGCTCGAGGCGCTGCACACCAACGAGCTGCCGTTCGTCAACGGCGGCAGTCACGTAGCCTGGGCCCCGGAGATCCCGATCTGGCTGTCCCTGGCGGTCATCGTCGGAACCCTTGTGGTGGCGACGGTGGCAAGTCTCCTCAAGACCCGGGGCGACGCCGCGCGCGTCGCCTCCGCGGACTCAACCCCGGTGAGCTGAAAGGTCCTCGTGCACGTCTCCCTTCTCGTGTGGATCGTCTCCCTCGGCCTCTCCGGCGCCCTGCTCGTCGTGGACGTCGCCGTCGTGGGGCGCCGCCCGCACGTGCCCAGCACCGGTGAGTCCCTGCGCCACCTGGCGCTCTACATCGGGCTCGCGGTGCTGTTCGGCCTGGGTGTCTGGGGCGTGTCGGGAGCGCAGTACGCGGGGGAGTTCTACGCGGGCTGGCTCACCGAGTACTCGCTCTCGGTCGACAACCTGTTCATCTTCTTGCTGATCATGACCAAGTTCGCCGTGCCGCGGGCCTACCAGCAGACGGCACTGCTCGTGGGCATCATCCTGGCGCTCGTGTTCCGAGGGATCTTCATCGGCCTGGGCGCCGCCGTCATCGCCAACTTTGGCTGGGTGTTCTACCTCTTCGGCCTGTTCCTCGTGTGGACCGCCGTCAAGGTGGCGCGCGAGGGCGAGGCCGACGAGGAGGACTACACGCCGCCGCTGCTGCTGCGCATCGTCCAGAAGCGACTCCCGGCGACCGACGACTACCGGGGCGTGCGGCTGACCCTCGTCGAGGGTGGACGCCGGCTCGTGACCCCCATGCTCATCGTGCTGGTGGCACTCGGTGCGACCGACCTGCTGTTCGCGTTCGACTCGATCCCCGCGATCTTCGGGTTGACCCGTGAGCCGTACCTCGTCCTCATGGCCAACCTGTTCGCGCTCATGGGGCTGCGCCAGCTGTACTTCCTGATCGGGGGCCTGCTGACCCGCCTGGTGTACCTGAACATCGGGCTCGGCGTGCTGCTCGGTTTCATCGGGGTGAAGCTCGTCCTGCATGCGATGCATGAGAACGAGGTGCCGTTCATCAACGGTGGCCAGCCGGTCGGGTGGGCGCCTGAGGTGCCGATCTGGTTGTCGTTGAGCGCGATCGTCGGGATCCTCGGAGTCACCACGCTCGCGAGCCTGGCGGCGTCACGGCGCGATGCCCGTCGTGAGGCCAAGGGCGTCGTGCCGAGCGTCTGACGCAGCTCGCGTGGCGGGGCGTGGCGGCGACCCTGCGCTAGCCTCGGCGCGTGACGACCACAGCGCCCACGATCCTGGCAACCTCCGGAGGGCATGTCGCGGGGGTGCGCACATCCCTCGAGTTCGGACCCCTCGTCCGCCATGCCGTCGATCTCTCGGGGGTCACCGGTCGACCCCGGGTCTGTCATCTCGGCACGGCCGGCGGTGACCAGGCGGGCTTCCGCGGCGAGGCCGACGAGGCCGCTCGGCTCGCTGGCTTCGACCTCGCGCACCTGCGGCTCTTCACGATGCCGAACGTCGAGGACATTGAGGGGTTCCTGCTCGACCAGGACGTCGTCTGGGTCGGGGGAGGCTCCGTCGCGAACCTCCTGGCGGTGTGGCGCGTGCACGGCCTCGACCAGATCTTCCGGCGCGTCTGGGAGGCAGGCGTCGTCCTCGCCGGTGTCAGCGCCGGCTCGATCTGCTGGTACGTCGGAGGCACGACCGACTCGTTCGGCCCCGACCTGCGCGCCGTGACGAACGGCCTCGGCCTGCTGCCGTTCGGCAACGGCGTGCACTACGACTCCGAGGCGGGGCGGCGTCCGCTCGTGCACCGGCTCGTCGCCGACGGCTCCCTGCCGACGACGCACTGCACGGACGACGGTGTCGGGCTGGTGTACCGCGGGACGGAGCTCGTCGGAGCCGTCTCCGAGCGCGCGGGCAAGGGCGCCTACATCATCCGGGCAGTCGACGGCACCGCGGTCGAGGAGCGCATCGAGCCGGTTGCCCTCCCGGGGTCGCGCTGACCGGTGGGGCGCCGGCGGAGCCGATGGGCGGTGTCAGACCCCGTCGGCCCACCCGCCGAGGACGAGGTCCCACGTCCGGACCCTGGCCTCGGCGATGAGGCCGACGACCGCGAACGGGTCGGCCGCGAGCAGCGTGTCGAGAGCCGCGCGCCCGTCGACGCGGAAGACGAGCAGAGCGCCGGGAGACCCGTCGGTGTAGGGACCCGAACCGAGCAGGCGTCCGTCCTCCGCGAGCGACCCCAGGTAGGCGCGGTGACGCGCGAGCTCCTGCGTGCGGAGGTCGGGAAGGTCGTTGTACGTGTACTCGACGGCGAAGATCGACATGACGTCATCCTGCCGGATCGGGTGGGCCCGTGGCGCACCCCGGTGAGAGAGTGCAGCCATGACGACAACTCCCGATGCCCTGAGCGACGAGCTGCTGGCCCGGATCGCCGGTCGTGCTGCCGGCTACGACCGCGACAACGCCTTCCCGCACGAGGACCTCGCTGACCTCGCTGCAGCCGGCTACCTCAAGGCCTTCGTCCCGGCGTCGCGCGGAGGACTCGGCCTGAGCCTCGAGCTCGTCGCGCGCGAGCAGGTGCGGCTCGCCGCCGCCGCGCCCGCCACGGCGCTCGCCGTCAACATGCACCTCGTCGTGACGGGCATCGCGGCGGCGCTCGTCGCGCGCGGCGACGAGTCGCTCGCCTTCGTGCTCGACGACGCGGCCAACGGCGAGGTCTACGCGTTCGGCAACTCCGAGGGCGGCAACGACCTCGTCATGTTCGACTCCCGCACGCGCGCCGAGCCGCAGCCCGACGGGGGCTACCTGTTCACGGGCACGAAGATCTTCACGTCCCTGTCCCCGGTCTGGACGCGGATCGCGCTGTTCGGTCGGGACGACACCGACCCCGCCGCGCCGCTGCTCGTGCACGCCGTCGTCGACCGCGACGCGGGTGGGATCGAGGTCGGCGACGACTGGGACACGCTCGGCATGCGTGCGACGCAGAGCTGCACGACCCGGTTCACCGCTGCGCCCGCGCGGGCGGACCGCGTCTACCGGCGGCTACCCGTCGGCCCGAGCCCCGACCCGTTCATCTTCGCGCTGTTCGCGACCTTCGAGATCCTGCTCGCCGCCGTGTACACGGGGATCGGGCAGCGGGCCCTCGAGCTTGCCGTCGCCGCGGCGCACCGGCGGACGTCGATGAAGAACGGCGGCAAGTCGTACGCCCAGGATCCCGACATCCGCTGGAAGGTCGCCGAGGCAGCCATCGCGCAGGATGCGATGCTGCCTCAGGTCACGAGGCTCGCGCGGGACGTCGACGAGCTCGCCGACCACGGGACCCAGTGGTTCCCGCGGCTGGTGGGGCTCAAGGTGCGGGCGACCGAGAGCGCCCGGTTCGTGGTCGACCAGGCGCTGCGGGTCGGTGGGGGATCGTCGTACTTCGCCGGCAACGAGCTCGGCAGGCTCTACCGCGACGTGCTCGCGGGGATCTTCCACCCCTCCGACGGGGAGTCGGCGCACGCGACCGTCGCGAACGCCTGGCTCGGCCCGGTGCAGCGCGACTGAGCTGCGCAGTCGCCAGCCGGGCAGTCACCAGCGGCGCAGTCACCAGCCGCGCGCGCGCCACTCCGGGACGTGCGGGCGCTCCGCGCCGAGGGTTGTCAGATCGCCGTGACCGGGGTAGACGAGCGTCTGGTCGTCGAACCGCGCGAACACTCGGGCCTCGAGATCGTCCATCAGGGTGGTGAAGGTCGCCGTGCTCGTCGTCCGGCCAGGGCCGCCCGGGAACAGCGAGTCGCCCGTGAACAGGTGGACGCGCCCGGGGACCGCCCCGGGGGCGCTCACGTGCTCCGGCTCGCGATACGCCAGCGCGATCGATCCCGGCGTGTGACCCCGGAGCGCGACGACCTGCAGGTTGAGGTGGCCTGCTGTCACCGGGTCGCCGTCGTGCAGGCGCCGGACCACCGGGGTCTCCGTGGCCTGGGCGATGGCGTCGGCGTCGTCCGCCCCCGCGGCGACGGGGGCACCGGTCACGGCGACGACGGAGCGCAGCGCCTGCAGGTGGTCGGCATGCCGGTGCGTCGTGACGACCAGGTCGAGTCGCGCCGAGCCGGACCCCTCCCGGACGAGCGCGATCAGCCGGTCGGGGTCGTCGGCGGCATCGACGAGGAGCTGCGCACCGCTGCGGCGGCAGCTCAGCAGGTAGGCGTTGTTGTCCATCGGGCCCACCGCGACCGTCCGGATGACGATCTCGTCGAGCGTGCGTGCAACGGTCGGACCGCCGGGGGCGACGTGGTCGGTGTCCGTCATCATGACCTCCCGAGCGTGCTGGCCTGTGCGCAGAGCCTGCGGGCGACCGCCTCGTCGTGGCTGTGGACCGCGCGGACGAGGGCGAGATGGCTGAGCGCCTGAGGAAAGTTGCCCGCCATCTGGCCGGTGCGCGGATCGTACTGCTCCGCGAGCAGGCCGACATCGTTCGTGAGCCCGGTGAGGACGTCGAGGACGGCGGTCGCCTCCTCGAGCTCGTCCCGGCGGCTGAGCGCGTCGGCGAGCCAGAACGAGCACGCGAGGAAGGGGTGCTCGGTTCCGGCCACCCCGTCGTCGGTCCGCTCGGGCAGGTAACGGTGCACGAGCCCCGGGGCGACCTCGAGCTCGCGCCGGATCGCCGCGATCGTGCCCGTGACCCGGTCGTCGCCGGGCGGCAGGAACCCGACCTGGACGAGCTGGAGCAGCGCGGCATCGGTGTGCTTGGCACCGTAGGACTGGACGAACGTGCGCTGCTCCGGGTCCCAGCCGTGCGCCAGAACGTCGGCCCGGATCGCGTCGCGCTCCGAGCGCCACAGGTCGATCGGCCCGTCCAGGCCGTGCTCCTCGATGCCGAGCACCGCGCGGTCGAGCGCGGCCCACGCCATGATCTTCGAGTGCGTGAAGTGGCGGGGGGCTCCCCGCACCTCCCAGATCCCCCGATCGGGAGTCCGCCAGTGGCGCGCGAGGTGGTTGACCAGGCGTCGCTGGAGCGACCACGAGTCGTCGGACTCCGCCAGGCCGGCCCGTCGTGCAGCGTGCAGGGCGCACATGACCTCGCCCAGGACGTCGTTCTGCACCTGACCGACGGCGGCGTTGCCGAGCCGCACCGGAAGCGAACCGGCGTAGCCGGGCAGGTGGTCGAGCGTGCGCTCGGGCAGGTCGCGGCGACCGTCGACCCCGTACATGATCTGCAGGTCCCGCGGGTCACCCGCGACGGCGCGCAGCAGCCAGTCGCGCCACGCGGTGGACTCGTCGCGGAACCCGTGCTCGAGGAGCGCGTGGATGGTCAGTGCGGCATCGCGCAGCCAGCAGTAGCGGTAGTCCCAGTTCCGTTCACCACCGAAGTCCTCGGGCAGCGACGTCGTGGCCGCGGCGACGATGCCGCCTGTCTCCGAGCTCGTGAGCACGCTGAGCACGAGCAGCGACCGCACGACCTTGTCCCGATACGAGCCCGTGTACGGGCAACCGTCAGCCCATGCGCTCCATGCCGTCGCGGTCTCCGCGAGCCGGTCCCGGATGGGCAGCGGCGCGGGGGTCGGCTCCCAGGAGCTGACCCAGGTGCACACGAGCTCGACGCTCTCGCCCGCGTGCAGCTCGAACTCGTCGTGGTGCCGGTGGCCGGCGGCGTGCGGCAACCGGTCGCCGCGCAGGACGAGGGAGTCGGGTCCGGCGATCGCGCGGAGGGCCTCGCGCCCGTCAGCGTCGACGACGCGGTGCAGCCACGGGACGATCGCGCCGTACCCGAACCGCACGACCCACTCGTGCTCGACGGCAACTGTGCCCTCGGTGCAGGTGATGCGGCGCACCAGGTCGGCGCGCCCGTCGGCGAGCGGCATGGCGTCCTCGACGACCGCCGTGCCGCCGGGGGTGGTGTAGACGGTCCGCAGGACGAAGGAGTCGTCGAGGTAGCTGCGCTCCACGCGGGTCGCGTCCGGCACGGTCAGCAGCCAACGACCGTTCTTCGCCGTCCCCAGCAGCGAGGCGAAGCACGCGGCCGAGTCGAACCGGGGGAGGCACAGCCAGTCCACGGAGCCGCGTCGGGAGACGAGCGCCGCGGTGCGGCCGTCACCCAGCACCGCGTACTCACCGATCGGGACGGTCTCGTCGTTGGCCACGCGTCCATCATCGGGGGTGCAGTGGCGCACGACACGTCGACAGAGCCTTCGAACAGGTGTACGGATGTCAGTCGCGCACCGTAAACTGTCCCGGTGAATGATCGACTCGTCATCCAGGGTGCCCGAGAGCACAACCTGCGCAACGTCGACCTGGATCTCCCGCGGGACCGGCTCATCGTCTTCACCGGGCTGTCCGGCTCGGGGAAGTCCTCGCTCGCCTTCGACACGATCTTCGCCGAGGGTCAGCGCCGGTACGTCGAGTCGCTGTCGGCGTACGCGCGGCAGTTCCTCGGTCAGATGGACAAGCCCGACGTCGACTTCATCGAGGGTCTGTCCCCGGCCGTATCGATCGACCAGAAGTCGACCAACCGCAACCCCCGGTCGACGGTCGGCACCATCACCGAGGTCTACGACTACCTGCGCCTGCTGTTCGCTCGCGCGGGCACCCAGCACTGCCCGGTGTGCGGCGAGCGCGTGACGGCCCAGACGCCGCAGCAGATCGTCGACCGGCTGCTCGAGCTGCCCGAGGGCACCAAGTACCAGGTGCTCGCACCGGTCGTGCGCGGCCGCAAGGGCGAGTACGCCGACCTGTTCAAGGAGCTCCAGGCGAAGGGGTTCGCGCGCGCCCGGGTCGACGGCGGCGTCGTGCAGCTCACCTCGCCACCGACGCTCGAGAAGAAGCTCAAGCACGACATCGAGGTGGTGGTCGACCGTCTCGTCGCCCGGGAGGGCGTGCAGCGTCGCCTGACCGACTCGGTCGAGACGGCGCTCGGACTCGCCGGCGGCCTGCTCGTCGTCGAGCTCGTCGACGCGGACATCGACGACCCGGCCCGTGAGCGACGCTTCTCCGAGACCCGTGCCTGCCCGAACGACCACGAGCTGACGCTCGAGGAGATCGAGCCGCGGACGTTCTCGTTCAACGCGCCCTACGGCGCATGCCCCGAGTGCACCGGCATCGGGTCACGTCTCGAGATCGACCCCGACCTGGTGATCCCGGACGAGGAGGCGTCGCTCGCCGAGGGCGCCGTGGCTCCGTGGGCCCAGATCTCCAGCGAGTACTTCCAGCGGGTCCTGACGGCGCTGGCGAGCGACCTCGGGTTCTCGATGGACACGCCGTGGCGCGCGCTGCCCGAGCGAGCGCGGCACGCGGTGCTCTACGGCGAGAACCACGAGGTGCGCGTCAAGTACAAGAACCGCTGGGGTCGCGAGCGCCAGTACTCGACCGGGTTCGAGGGCGTGGTGACCTTCCTCGAGCGCCGGCACGGCGAGACCGAGTCGGAGTGGAGCAAGGAGAAGTACGAGGCCTTCATGCGCGAGGTCCCGTGCCCCGTGTGCGAGGGAACGCGGCTCAAGCCCGAGGTGCTCGCCGTCAAGATCGGCGGTCGCTCCATCGCCGACGTCTGCGCGCTCCCGATCCGAGAGGCGCGCGACTTCCTCGACCTGCTCGAGCTGGGCGAGCGCGAGGCGGCGATCGCCCTGCAGGTGCTCAAGGAGATCCAGGCGCGGCTCGGGTTCCTGCTCGACGTCGGCCTCGACTACCTCTCGCTCATGCGCCCCGCGGCGACTCTGTCGGGCGGCGAGGCGCAGCGCATCCGGCTCGCGACGCAGATCGGTTCGGGTCTCACCGGTGTGCTCTACGTGCTCGACGAGCCGAGCATCGGCCTGCACCAGCGCGACAACCGTCGCCTGATCGACACCCTGACCCGGCTGCGCGACCTGGGCAACACGCTGATCGTCGTCGAGCACGACGAGGACACGATCCGCGCGGCCGACTGGATCGTCGACATCGGTCCGGGCGCCGGCGAGCACGGCGGCCGGGTCGTGCACTCGGGCGACCTGCCCGGGCTGCTCGCGTCGAAGGAGTCGCTGACCGGCGCGTACCTGTCGGGCCGCCGCTCGATCCCCATGCCGGACGGCCGACGCCCGATCGACCCGGAGCGCATGCTCACGGTCTTCGGGGCGCGCGAGCACAACCTGACGGGGATCGACGTGTCGTTCCCGCTCGGCACGCTGATCGCGGTGACCGGGGTGTCGGGCTCGGGCAAGTCCACCCTCGTCAACTCGATCCTGTACACGGTGCTGGCCAACCAGCTCAACGGGGCGCGCCAGGTGCCGGGCCGGCACACGCGCGTGACCGGGCTCGACACCCTCGACAAGGTGGTGCACGTCGACCAGGGACCGATCGGGCGTACCCCGCGGTCGAACCCCGCGACGTACACAGGCGTCTGGGACCACGTGCGCCGGCTGTTCGCCGAGACCACGGAGGCCAAGGTCCGCGGCTACGCGCCGGGTCGCTTCTCGTTCAACGTCAAGGGCGGCCGCTGCGAGGCGTGCTCGGGCGACGGCACCCTGAAGATCGAGATGAACTTCCTGCCCGACGTGTACGTCCCGTGCGAGGTGTGCCACGGTGACCGCTACAACCGCGAGACCCTCGAGGTGCACTTCAAGGGCAAGACGGTTGCGGACGTGCTCGCGATGCCGATCGAGGAGGCCGCCGAGTTCTTCGCTGCCGTCCCGGGGATCGCGCGCCACCTGCGCACGCTCGTCGACGTCGGACTCGGGTATGTGCGCCTGGGGCAGCCCGCGCCGACGCTCTCCGGCGGCGAGGCCCAGCGGGTCAAGCTCGCCGCAGAGCTCCAGAAGCGCTCGTCGGGTCGCACGATCTACGTGCTCGACGAGCCGACCACGGGCCTCCACTTCGAGGACATCCGCAAGCTGCTCGGGGTCCTGCAGTCGCTCGTCGACAAGGGCAACAGCGTGGTCGTCATCGAGCACAACCTCGACGTCATCAAGAACGCCGACTGGGTGATCGACATGGGTCCCGAGGGCGGCAACGGCGGCGGTCGCGTCATCGCGGAGGGGACTCCCGAGCACGTGGCGACCGTCGCGGCGAGCCACACGGGCAGGTTCCTCGCCGAGGTGCTCGAGCCGGAGCGGGTCGCCGTCGGGGCGTGACCCCGCGATGCCCTGATCAACGGTCTGCGGTGCCCTGACCCGGCAGCGCCATGACCGGCGGTGCGCGTGGCGTCGGTGGCGCGAACTACCCTCGTAACCATGGCCGATCCTGCGACCTATCGCCCCGCACCCGGTGAGATCCCCGACTCTCCGGGCGTCTACCGCTTCCGGGACGAGCACGGCCGCGTCATCTACGTCGGCAAGGCGAAGAGCCTGCGCTCGCGTCTCGCGAACTACTTCCAGGACGTCGCCAACCTGCACCCCCGGACGCAGACGATGGTCACCACGGCGGCTTCGGTGCAGTGGACGGTCGTCAGCACCGAGGTCGAGGCGCTCGCGCTCGAGTACTCCTGGATCAAGGAGTTCGACCCGCGGTTCAACATCAAGTACCGCGACGACAAGTCCTACCCCTACCTTGCGGTCACGCTCGCCGACGAGTTCCCACGGGTTCAGGTCATGCGCGGCGCCAAGCGTCCCGGCACCCGGTACTTCGGCCCGTACGCGCACGCCTGGGCGATCCGCGAGACCGTCGACCTCCTGCTCCGGGTCTTCCCGGTCCGGACGTGCTCGACGGGCGTGTTCAAGCGGGCGCACCAGCAGGGCCGCCCGTGCCTGCTCGGCTACATCGACAAGTGCTCCGCTCCGTGCGTCGGGCGCATCACCCCCGAGGACCACCGCGCACTGGCGCAGGACTTCTGCGACTTCATGGCGGGGGACGCCGCGAAGTTCACGCGCCGCCTGACCCAGCGCATGCGGGATGCCGCCGCCGAGCTCGACTTCGAGCAGGCGGGTCGGCTGCGCGACGACATCGCGGCGCTCGAACGGGCGATGGAGCGGAACGCGGTGGTGCTCGCGGACGGAACGGACGCCGACATCTTCGCGCTCGTCGGCGATGAGCTCGAGGCCGCCGTGCAGGTGTTCCACGTCCGGGACGGGCGGATCCGGGGACAGCGCGGCTGGGTCGTCGAGAAGGTCGAGGACGCCACGGATGCCGACCTCGTCGAGCGCCTGCTCGAGCAGGTCTACGGCGCCGAGCAGTCGGCCGACACCACGCAGCGCGGCGTCACCGGCGATGCCCGCGCGGTCCCGCGCGAGGTCCTCGTCCCTGTGCTGCCGACCGACGTCGACCAGGTGCAGGCCTGGCTGACCGGGCTGCGGGGCGCTCGCGTCGACATCCGCGTGCCGCAGCGTGGCGAGAAGCGTGAGCTCGCCGAGACGGTGCGGCGCAACGCCGAGCACGCCCTCGCGCTGCATCGCACCCGCCGGGCCGGTGACCTGACCACGAGGAGCCAGGCGCTGCGCGAGATCCAGGAGGCTCTCGACCTGCCGAGCGCACCGCTGCGGATCGAGTGCTACGACGTGTCGCACAACCAGGGGACGTTCCAGTCGGCATCGATGGTCGTGTTCGAGGACGGCCTCGCCCGCAAGAGCGAGTACCGGCACTTCAGCATCAGGGGTGCCGAGGGCGAGGGTGCACGCGACGACACCGAGGCGATGCACGAGGTCATCACGCGCAGGTTCCGCCGGTACCTCGCCGAGCGGGCGACCTCGGGGGACGTCGAGCTCGATCTGGACGAGGGCGGGTCGGACGACGACGCGCCCTTGCGCTCCGGTCCGGTCGACCCGAGCACCGGACGTCCGACGAGGTTCGCCTACCCACCGAACCTCGTCGTGGTGGACGGCGGCCAGCCCCAGGTGGCCGCGGCGGCGGCGGCCCTCGCGGAGCTCGGCATCGACGACGTCGCCCTGTGCGGGCTCGCGAAGCGTCTCGAGGAGGTCTGGTTGCCGGGGGAGGACTACCCGGTGATCCTCGAACGCAGCTCGGAGGGGCTGTACCTGCTGCAGCGACTGCGGGACGAGGCCCACCGGTTCGCGATCAGCTCGCACCGCAAGCGGCGCAGCAAGGGCATGACGGTCTCGGCCCTCGATGCGGTGCCGGGGCTCGGGCCGGCGCGGTCGGCCGCGCTGCTCAAGCACTTCGGGTCGCTCAAGCGGCTGCGCCTGGCGTCGGTCGAGGAGATCGCGTCGGTCCAGGGCATGGGCGCGCGGACCGCTGCGACGGTCGTGGCGGCGCTACGGACCGACGCCCGACCTGACGCTGCGCCGGGCGGTGCCGACGACGAGGCATCCGCCGCCGAGGGCGTGGGCGTGAACACTGGCATGCTGGGGTCATGAGCGACGAGGTTTCGCCGATCACCGTCCCGTCCGGCATACCTGCCCTGGAGGCGGCGACCGAGGCGCCCCGGCTTCCGGCGCCGCAGGTCCTGATCATCACGGGCATGTCCGGAGCGGGCCGCTCGCGCGCTGCGGCCGTGCTTGAGGACCTCGACTGGTACGTCGTCGACAACCTCCCCGCGCAGATGCTCACGCACCTCATCGGCATGATGCGTCACGGCGCTGCGGGCGACGGTCAGCGCCTGGCGGCCGTCGTCGACGTCCGCACGCGGGAGTTCTTCTCCGACCTCGCGCAGGTGCTGTCGGGTCTGCGCGAGTCGGGGATCGACTACCGCATCCTGTTCCTCGACGCGTCGGACGAGGTCCTGGTCCGGCGGTTCGAGACGGTGCGTCGTCCGCACCCGTTGCAGGGCGACGGGCGCGTCCTCGACGGGATCGCCGCCGAGCGCGCGCTGCTCGCCGACGTCCGCAAGCGCGCCGACATCCTCATCGACACCTCCGAGCTCAACGTCCACGACCTGGGGCGGCAGGTCCGGGCCGTGGTCACGGCGACGGGCGACGACCCGCTGCGGGTCAACATCGTGTCGTTCGGGTTCAAGTACGGCATCCCGCTCGATGCGGACCATGTCGTCGACGTCAGGTTCCTGACGAACCCGTACTGGATCAGCGAGCTGCGCCATCTGTCAGGGCGTGACGCCGCCGTGCGCGACTACGTCCTCGGCCTGCCCGGCGCCCTCGAGTTCGTCGACCGTTACGTGTCGGCGCTCGAGCCGGTGCTCAACGGCTACCTGCACGAGGAGAAGCGGTACGTCACGATCGCCGTCGGCTGTACAGGCGGGAAGCACCGTTCGGTCGCCATCAGCGAGGCGATCGCGGCCCGGCTGCGGGACCAGGGTCACCGGGTGACCGTCGGCGCCCGCGACCTCGGCAAGGAATGAGGGCCGGGCACCAGCCGGATCCGGCATTCGTCGCACTCGGCGGTGGTCACGGGCTCTCGGCGACGCTGTCGTCCCTGCGGCTGATGTCGGACCAGCTGACCGCCGTCGTCACGGTGGCCGACGACGGAGGGTCGTCGGGGCGGCTGCGTGACGAGCTCGGCGTCCTGCCGCCCGGTGACCTGCGCATGGCGCTGGCCGCGCTGTGCGACGACTCCGAGTGGGGGCGCCTGTGGCGCGACGTGATGCAGCACCGCTTCGCGTCGTCGGGGGACCTCGACCAGCACGCGGTGGGCAACCTGCTGATCGTCGCGCTCTGGGAGCTGCTGGGTGACACGGTCGAGGGCCTCGACTGGGTGGGCAAGCTGCTCGGTGCGCGCGGGCGCGTGCTCCCGATGGCGGCCGTCCCGCTCGCCATCGAGGCTGACGTGGACGACGCGTACGGCGGCCACCGCGTCGTGCGCGGGCAGAGCTCGGTCGCCGTGACGACCGGGCGGATCACCCGGCTGCGCCTCGTCCCCGACTCGCCCCCCGCGTGCCCCGAGGCCGTCGCGGCGATCGATGCGGCCGACTGGGTCGTGCTCGGACCGGGCTCGTGGTTCACGTCGGTGCTGCCGCACCTGCTCGTGCCCGGGCTCTCGGACGCCCTGCACCGAACGCCGGCCCGACGGATCGTCGTGCTCAACCTGTCAGCGGGCACCGGCGAGACCGCCGGGATGCCGGTCGAGCAGCACCTCGACGTCCTGCACCGGCACGCGCCGGACCTGAGGATCGACGCCGTGGTGGCGGACCCGTCGGCGGTCGGGGACGTCGCGGAGCTCGTCGCCCGGGCCGACGAGCTCGGTGCGCGGCTGCTGCTCCGGCAGGTCGGCGTGAGCGACGGGTCGCCGCGTCATGACCCGCTGCGCCTGGCTGCGGCGCTGCGCGACGTGGTCGAAGGGACCTTCGGGGATGTCGGGACCCGCACCAGCGACCGGTAGGTGATGGCAGGATGACGCCATGGCGTTGACGGCACAGGTGAAGGACGAGCTCGCGAGGCTCAAGGTCGACAAGACGTCATGCCGCAAGGCCGAGGTCTCCGCGACGCTCCGGTTCGCTGGCGGACTCCACATCATCTCGGGGCGGATCGTCGTCGAGGCCGAGCTGGACACGGGCATCGCTGCCCGACGGCTGCGCCAGGCGATCGCTGAGGTCTACGGGCACACGAGCGAGGTCATCGTGGTCTCGGCCGGCGGCTTGCGTCGGGGCAGCCGGTACGTGGTCCGGGTGGTCAAGGAGGGCGAGTCCCTCGCGCGGCAGACCGGCCTGCTGGACAACAGGGGTCGGCCCGTCAGGGGCCTGCCGCCCCAGGTCGTCTCGGCCGGGATCGGCGAGGCGGAGGCAGCGTGGCGCGGCGCCTTCCTGGCGCACGGCTCGCTCACGGAACCTGGTCGGTCGTCGTCGATGGAGATCACGTGCCCCGGCCCGGAGGCCGCGCTCGCGCTCGTCGGCGCAGCACGCAGGCTGGGCATCGCGGCGAAGGCGCGCGAGGTCCGCGGCGTCGACCGGGTCGTGATCCGGGACGGCGATGCGATCAGCGCGATGCTCGCTCGCCTCGGAGCTCACGACACGATGCTGCTGTGGGAGGAGCGCCGCGTCAGGCGCGAGGTGCGCGGCACCGCGAACCGGCTGGCGAACTTCGACGACGCGAACCTCCGTCGCTCCGCGCGCGCTGCGGTGGCCGCCGGAGCACGCGTCGAGCGTGCGTTCGAGATCCTCGGCGCGGACCTTCCGGAGCACCTCCGCGAGGCCGGCGAGCTGCGCCTGGCCCACAAGGAGTCGTCGCTCGAGGAGCTGGGCAAGCTCGCCGACCCGGTCCTCACGAAGGACGCGGTGGCGGGGCGCATCCGGCGCCTGCTCGCAACCGCCGACAAGCGCGCTGCCGAGCTGGGGATCCCGGACACCGAGGCCGGACTGTCGCCCGAGTACCTCGATCTCTGACGACTCGACGTGCAGGTCGGGACCCGATGAGGGTGGTTCCGTGCATGCCTCGGGAGCCCGCTGCGAGCGGACCATGGTCCCGTCGACACCTGCGGCATCCGTGTAGGCTCGACTCATCCGATGGGGCCGCGGTCGGCGAGCTTGCTCGCAGGTCGGACGCCATCGGAGAGGCGCACAGCGGCGTGCGCGCTCGTCTCTGACCGTAACTGTGTGCGCCGGCTCTGTCGGCGCGTGCCGAGGAGGGCAAGTGACCATCCGCGTCGGTATCAACGGCTTCGGCCGTATCGGACGTAATTTCTACCGGGCCATCCTGGCGTCCGGGGCAGACATCGAGATCGTCGGTGTCAATGACCTCACGGACAACAAGACCCTGGCGCACCTGCTGAAGTACGACACGGTCCTGGGCCGTTTCCCGCTCAGCGTGTCGTACGACGAGAACAACATCATCGTCGACGGCAAGCCCATCCGTGCCCTCGAAGAGCGCGACCCGGCGAACCTGCCGTGGGCCGAGCTCGGCGCCGACATCGTCATCGAGTCGACCGGCTTCTTCACCGACGCGACGAAGGCCAAGGCGCACATCACGGCCGGCGCCAAGAAGGTCATCATCTCCGCCCCGGCGAAGAATGAGGACGGCACCTTCGTCATGGGCGTGAACCACACGCAGTACGACGCAGCGACGCAGCACATCATCTCCAACGCGTCCTGCACGACGAACTGCCTCGCCCCGGTCGCCAAGGCGCTCAACGACGCCATCGGCATCGAGCGTGGTCTCATGACCACGATCCACGCCTACACGGGTGACCAGAACCTCCAGGACGGCCCGCACCGCGACCTTCGTCGTGCCCGTGCCGCTGCGGCGAACATCGTTCCGACCTCGACGGGTGCGGCCAAGGCCGTCTCGCTCGTGCTCCCGGAGCTCAAGGGCAAGCTCGACGGCTTCGCCATGCGCGTCCCGACCATCACGGGCTCCGCCGTCGACCTGACGTTCACCGCATCGCGTGAGGTCACCGTCGACGAGGTCAACGCCGCGGTCAAGGCCGCTGCCGACGGCCCGCTCAAGGGCGTCCTCGAGTACACCGAGGACGAGATCGTCTCGAGCGACATCGTGACGAACCCGCACCAGAGCATCTTCGACGCGAAGCTGACCAAGGTCAGCGGAGACCTCGTCAAGATCGTCGCCTGGTACGACAACGAGTGGGGCTACTCGAGCAGCCTCGTCTCGCTCACCGAGTACGTCGGCGAGCGGCTCTGACGGCTAGCGCCTGAGCACGCAGCACGTTGCACGGCCATGCGTCCGCGTGCGCCACGC